>CAZOHS010000005.1:26756-34209 GCA_964579285.1 uncultured Rhodospirillaceae bacterium
AATGCACTCCCGAGTTCACCGGCAGCATATAGCCGCGGAATTGGCTCGCCGAATGAATTGATAATTTGTTGTTTTTCGTTGTGAACAGGCCCTCCCTGTGTATTTGACACTATGGGCCATACTCGACCAACGTAATATGGAGGGTTCTTGATAACCGCCATGGTTCCGGGAGGCCTCCCGAAATCATCGTCCTTTCGTTTTCGACACAATGAATTCCAACGGTCCAGTGACCCCTGCATTACGTCAGTGTCGGCGCCAAGGTATTCAGCTAATTCTTCAACACTGTCTGCTTTTTTGAGAATGCCCATATCCACCTCGGACAAGTTATCCTCGCTCCACGAGAAACCCAGGCCTGGCTGATTATAGGTTGGCGCCCCAATCTGGTACATCTTGCGTCCATCTTCGTCAAAAATAAGATAAGAAGGTACCCGTGGAAAACTTTGGCTCACAGTATCAAAATACTCCATAGCCCGGTGGGACGTGTCATGCATATACGGTGTGCACTCATTCATATATCTCTTTCCATCCTGGTCCACGACGATCCAACACATCTTAACTTTCGCGGTTCGTTCCCGTCCGGGCATCCAATCGGGAAGCCTTTTAACTCTGATGCCCACTGGATATTCTGGGTCGGGATGTTTGAAGCCATATGAGCCGTGGAAATGCCACATGTGCCATAGATCTGCGCCCAATTCCTGTGCCATTCGAATTCCATCACCGGTATTTGTGGTTGAGGTGGCGGTAAGTACGGGCGCGATCTCCCAGTATTGTGCTTTCATTTCCTCATTGGCCTCGAAGCCACCGGTGCACAGAACCACGCCCTTTTTTGATCGCACCTTAATTATGTCTCCATCCGCATTTTCAAAGGTAACTCCGAGCACATCACTCGCGCTACCCTTTATAAGACGCTTGGCTGCGTAACAGTAACGGACCTCCACGTCACTGTTATTTATGTTGTCTTCCAGAACCCTAAATACGCGCCAACCATTCGCAGATGGCCGAGCCATAATATGAGGATATGTGTCTTCCTGTTTTTCATGGCCCGGAACATTTGTGATATTGGTGTGATAAAAAGTGTCTACACCGGGAAAAGGATAATTCCCTCCTTTTTCGCGCGTTTCCACCGTCGCATGACTTGTCGAAGCAAGTTTTCTTACCTCACCTTCGATCGTCGCCATGCCATCCGCTAATACGCGGATAACTGGATCCGGCGTGCGACCACCATTTGTAGCTTTTAAGTAGTCAAATGCTTGATCGGGGTCATGAGCGCTCCGCATCGCGCCCCCCGAACATATGGATATACCACCGGGGTTTTTTGCTTTTTCTGCGAGTAATACGCGACAGCCGGCCTCCGCGGCAGTCAGCGCCGCCAGCGCGCCAGCAAAGCCATAACCAACAACTATTACATCAAACTCTTCGTCAAAACCTGAGTGCTGGTTCTCCGTGCCCTTGTCGGCCATCAGTTTATAGCTCCCTACTCGTATGGTGGATGAGTAATTTAAAAAACAAGAATAGCATTTATTAACGTACGTGGTCTTGATGGTATCACTTGACTAGTGTCTCCCGTAAGGAAACACTCTTCACACTGATAAAGCCTTAATTCTGGACAACAAATTGTCAACATCTAAGCGACAAGGAAAGGGCCCGCCCGTAATATTGCTTCATGGTATCGGGGCAAACAAAGACCTGTGGCCTGAAACCCTGAACGTGCTTGGCGAAAATTTTTCAATTTATACGTGCGATTTGCCGGGGCATGGAAGTGCTACCGGAGAAGCAAACATGAACTTGGACGCCATGGTCAATTCCGTGTGCGAAGAGCTTGACCAATTAGGTTTGGAACGTTTTCACCTCGTGGGTGTATCACTTGGCGCGTCTGTCGCGATAAAACTTATCCAGTGCAATCGTTTCCACGTCTTATCGCTATTTGTTGCGAGTCTTGGCCTGGCCCCTGAGGAGGCCCTTTCCGACGAAGTATACGGCACTCGCGAGGCACTACACTACCTGACAGAGCAAAACTTCGCTGAACAAATGGGTGAGGCATTATTAATACCGGACGCCCCACCTAAAAGCGTAGAAGCCCTGCGGGACTCAATTAGACAGATGGGGAAAAACAATTTTCTCAAGTCCCTTCAGACACTCGCGGAAGACGGCCTGTCTCAAGATGTACAGAAAGTTGGTTGCCCTATAACGGTGATACGGGGAGAGTTGGATGAGTTTATTTCGCCACAAAATGCCCAATCCTTAGCAAGCAGGCTGGGCTCAACTGCCGTAATAGAACTGGTCGACACCGGGCACTTAGCCAATCTCGACAATCCGACGGAGTTTTCTAACGTCGTAGAAAACTGGCTAGTGGAACAATAAATTATTTGATCTTTGACGAATTCATGCAAAGGTCATATGCGGAAAGTAGACATATAATAACTAGAAAAATAATTAACTGACCATAGAATAAGTCTAGAAAAAATCTTGGGGGGAAGCGAGCATGGCGGCTACACTGCAACCGATAGAGTATGATGAAACATTTGATGTGGTCGTCGTTGGATATGGTTATGCGGGTGCTGTTTCAGCATTAGAAGCGTCTCGCGCAGGCTCCAGGGTGTTGTTAATCGAAAAAGGCGCCGTCCCGGGCGGAATATCTATATGTTCGTATGGCGCTGTTCGTTCTGCTCGAGACCCCGATGCTGCCTACCAGTATTTAACTGCCACCAACGCTGGTCGCTCCGACCCCCAGTTGATTAAAGCTATGGCAACTGGAATGACCGAAATGGAGGGCTACGTTAGAGAACTAGCGAAGTCTAATGACGCGGAAATCGAGACAACGGAAGAGTATGGCAAGGCAGGGGGCAATTATCCGCTTCCCGGCACCGAAACCTTCTACCATACAACCGTTACCCATGTTCCAAATTTTTCTGCTTCCGCGGTTTATCCACACGCGAATGGTGCCCCCGGGGGCCCCATGCTGTTTAAAATGGTGGAGGATACACTGGCGCAGGAAAATGCAAATGTGGAAGTAAGGCTTGAAACAGAAGCCGTTAGATTAATTTCAGAGGGTAATGACAACACGGTAGACGGTATCATAGTTCAGGGAAAACACGGGACCAGCCACATAAAAGCAAATAAAGGTGTGGTATTGGCCTGCGGAGGGTTTGAAGGAAGCCGCGCTATGCAGGATCAATTCTGGGAGGGCACGCCGGTTTTACCCTGTGCAGCGGCGCGTAATACGGGCGACGGTATTCGAATGGCGCAGGACTTGGGCGCTGGAATTTGGCATATGTGGCACTTTCACGGCGCCTACGGTTTTAAACATACCGACGAAACGTACCCGTATGCCATACGCGTAAAGCGCCTGCCAGATTGGGTTCCGGGAAAGGAAGACACGGCGAATGTTAAAATGGCGTGGATACTCGTTGATCGCCATGGAAAACGGTACATGAATGAATATCAGCCTTACACCCAGGACACCGCTCACAGACCGTTGCATTATTTCGACCCTTTGATCCAAGATTACCCGCGTATACCGGGTTATATCCTTTGCGACGAAAACGGTCGAAAATTATATCCTTTGGGACGCCCCACCTCCAATGATCCCGACGTTCGCTACGACTGGAGCGATGATAATAAAAAAGAAATTGAAAACGGTATTTTGACAAAAGCGGATACCATTGAAGAATTAGCCAGCAAACTCGGCACTGACCCCGAAGAACTCGCGAAAACGATAACTCGGTGGAATGAATTGTGTGCAAACAAATCTGATACCGATTTTGGACGCCCTAAGGGGACAATGGTGCCAATCGATACTGGCCCATTTTATGGCGCGGAGTGCTGGCCGGTTTGCTCAAATACGCAAGGTGGGCCCGTGCACGACAGCAAACAACGAATTATTGACGTTTACGGCGAACCAATACCTAATTTATATGCGGCGGGTGAAATGGGTAGTGTGTTCGGACACCTGTACCTCTCCGGCGGCAATATAGCCGAGTGTTTTATTTCGGGTCGTATCGCGGGTAAGGAAGCATCACAGAGCGTTTCTTAAACGCCTTTTCAAATAAGAAGTGCGATTATTTTATCACGTTGAGCAACAAAAATGTCTCTGGGAGGCGACACTGCCAAGTTTTATTAAAAGAATTGACCCCCAGTTCATCCTCGGATGGCGCGTGATCCTGGCACTCGTGGTGCTGCTATTGTGGGAATACAACCCTGAAATTCTCGGGATAAACGCCTTTTGGCTCAGTCGCCCCAGCCTCGTGTTGGAGGCCGCAGGAATGCTGCATAGCGAGGGATCGTTGTTGCCTCACGTATGGGTAACGTTGCTTGAGACGGCATTAGGCTTGGGTCTTGGTTGTTTCGTAGGCATTGCATTAGGTATCTTCTTTGGCAGTTCACGTTTATTACGCGAGATATTCGAGCCATTTCTGCTTGTCGCGAACGCATTTCCAAAGATAGCGATGGCCCCGTTATTTCTGATTTGGTTTGGGATTGGCCTAGAAATGAAGGTAGCAGTGGCATTTTCGCTTGTGGTCGTTGTAATGATCTTGAGCACGTACTCCGGGGTAATTCTTGTTCGACAAGAACTCGTTAATAATGCCCGGTTAATGGGAGCAAACCAGCTCCAAATATTTTTTAAAATTGTACTCCCGTCAATCGTGCCTTGGTTGTTTGCGGGCCTCAAGATTTCGATAGCATTTGCCCTTGTAGGCGCGGTGCTAGGGGAATTTATAGCGGCTCAAAACGGGATCGGTTTTTTAATAGACGACGGCATGGCTAATTTTGAGTCGGCATTAGTGTTCCTGGGTTTGGTCCTACTCCTCATTATCGTGTGGCTTATAAATTCATTTATGGAAGCGGTTGGACGGTGGTTCCGGATTGAGGAAACCACGAACACCGCCGCATATAACACGTAATGCGTAATCTTTTCGTTCGATCCACCCAGGTTTTTCTGATTGTCGCCTTCTTTGTAGGCTGGGAATGGGGTGCGCGGACCAAGTTTATAAACCCGGAATGGTTTAGCCCCCCGTTTGGGGTGTTTATGCGATTGTACGATGAGACCATTAACGGGTCTTTCCTGGTTCACTTCTGGGTCACCAGTCTTGAGACAATTACCGGGTTTATCGCTGGGGTTATAGGTGGCCTCGCGTTGGGTATTGCTTTGGGGATGATGCCACGCGTACGCGAAGTCGTGATGCCCTACCTGATGGCAATTTATGGAATACCGCGCCCTGCACTGGCTCCAATCTTCGTGTTGTGGTTTGGAATTGGATTGTTCTCTAAAATAGCACTGATTTTTAGTTTGGTGTACTTTTTGATCGTTATATATGTCATTGCGGGGTACGCCGCAGTAAATCCAAAACTTATAGATTTGTCCAAAATAAGCGGTGCAAAAAATCATCAAATAATGACAAAAATCATTATTCCTTCAATGCTCCCTTATATATTTGCCGGCATGAAACTGGGGGTAGGCCTCGCAATTATAGGCGCTGTGGTGGGAGAGATAATCGCTTCGGACAGCGGAATGGGTTATTACGTTTTCCAGTCATCACAATTAGCCGACACAGAAGGGATTTATGTCGGTCTCGCAGGCTTAGGTGTCTTTAGTCTGGTCCTCGTGTTAGGCATGGAATGGATTGACAGGCATTTCTTTCATTGGAGAACAGATACGATCGTGTGATGAGTATAGACGTGCGTTGGCGTGGTTTTTTTTAATACTAACCAAATAAAAATACGGAGGGACAAAATGAAGAAGTTTCGCTTTACAATGGCCGTTCTGACAGGTTTGGCCGCTTTCGCGTTTACGGCTGGCGCGCAGGCTAAAATCAAATTAGCAGTGTCACACCCACCAATGGGGTTGCACCTACTGCCCGTGCTTGTTGCTGAAGATCGCGGTTTTTTTGCTGCTGAAGGTTTAGAAATAAAACACAGTTTCATGGCCGGCGGCTCGGCTGCGGCAGCAGCAATGATTGGTGGGAGTGTCGACGCAACGGTCGGCGCAATGGCGCGTGCGATCTTGCTCCGAGCCAAGGGTATCAAAGTGAAGCTTTTATGCGGAATTGCCGGAATCCGAGACTGGTCAGTTGTCGTTAATGCCAAAACTAGGGCTAACGTTAATTCAATCAAACAACTTAAGGGCCTTAAGATAGCCACTCCGAGGCGCGGCTCCGACGGCGACCAAATTATGCGTTGGATCCTAAGAAGCAATGGCTTGAAGGTCGGCCCGGACGTGCAGCTGATTCAAATTGGAGGTTTCCAAAACCATCTCATCGCGATCCAAAAGGGCGACGTTGACGGCGCTATCATGCCGGAACCGTTTGGAACATCCGGCGTAGCCACCGGCGCAACCAAAAAGGTCTTGGATTTATTGAAAGGTGAGGGGCCCGCGATCCTTGGTAACCGGCTTTGGTCAGGCCTTCTGGTCAAGGATGAATACCTTGCCAAACATCCGGAAGTTGCAGCTAAACTGACGCGTGCACTGTCCAAGGCGACAAAGGCACTTTACGCCGACCACGCTATGGCTGTTGATGTCGCTGCGAAAAGAATGCCTAAAATTGGGAAGGCATTACTTGCAAAAATGATACCAGACCGCCTGACAAGTAAAAAAGGTATGGCTTATACGATGACTATAACCCAGGGCGCTGTTAAGGCTGAAAATGAATGGTTTACAAAGATCGGGCGCCTGAAGCGCGAAGTAAGCTATGACGAAGTTGTCGCCAAGGGAATGTCGAAACATTGGTAAGTTTTGAAAGTTAGGTACGATGGTTATGGCAAAAGATAGTAAAGCCGAACCCATCATAGAAATCCGAGACGTCGCCAAAGTGTTTGAAAGTACGACGGCGTCTCGGGTGACCGCTCTAGAGGGATGCAACCTCAATATCCATGATGGGGAGTTGGTCGGATTGGTGGGCCCGAGCGGTTGTGGCAAGTCAACGTTACTCAACCTAATATCCGGTCTAGATGACATATCAGGTGGGGAGATACTGGTTGAAGGGGAGAAGGTAACAGAGCCTAGAAAAATTGGTTACGTCTTTCAACAGGACACACTCCTCCCATGGCGAAATGTGCGTGGAAATGCAGAGTTTGCACTTGAAATAAATGGCATGGAAAAAGCCGAACGCTGGGAAATTGCAGCGGAATGGCTCAACAAGCTTGGCTTGGGGGATTTTTATGATCACTACCCCCATCAACTATCGGGCGGGATGAGAAAACGGCTGCAACTCGCATCTGTGCTGTCTACTGGACCAAACATACTGCTTATGGATGAACCATTCGGTCCTTTGGATGCTCAAACGAGGACATTAATAGAAGACGACTTTCTAAAGCTTTGGAGTGAGGCCGGCATGACTGTGATGTTTGTGACCCATGACCTAGCCGAAGCAATAGCAATGTGTACGCGCGTTGTGATCATCACCGCCCGCCCTGGAAAGGTAAAGTCTGAATACGACATTAACCTACCATCAGAGTT
>CAZOHS010000005.1:34309-53027 GCA_964579285.1 uncultured Rhodospirillaceae bacterium
AGCATAGAGGGTAGTTGCCATAAAGGGATGCTCCGCAAAAGAACGGTCCGAATGAAACATCATTTCACCGTCCTCCAGAGATGTCCTAAGACCCATGTCACGAACATTGGAAACAAACATAACGTGTGGGTTGTCATCGTCCTGAGCGTTGGACACCATCGGCGTATCAATTTCCCCAAAATACTGCGCAAACTGGGTCTGTTGTTCGACAGTCACTTCTTGATCGGGAATAACCAGCACGAGGTGTTCCAGTAAGGCGTCGTGGATTATGCCAAATGTTTTCGGGTCCAGGTTTTGGCACAAATCCAGATTCTCTATTTTTGCGCCGAGTGCCGGTGACAATTTTGATATCTCCAAAGACATTTCAAACCTTAGCCCAATTCATGTACGACAACAAAAATATACATGTGTGTAATCCTATTGGAAGAGCGTGTGGTGTCTACCGCAGAAATTAAAACTTTTGATACGCTACAAGATTTCTGAGCTTTATTCGTTACTATGGATTGGTGAAAACATTGGTAGCCACCTTGTTACCAACCGCCGAGGCCTTGCGATACAAGTTTTATTTCCATCAAGACAATTACAGCTATAACCGCAGCATTAAAGACTCGACGGCTCACATAACCCATCAATCGCATGCCAAGGTACTGAAAGATTATCGCAGGAATGAGAACTAAGCATCCCTCAATGACACGCTGTGTCGTGAACATGCCAAATATAATCATGGCCCCAATCTGAACCGTGTGAAAGAGGCCAAACATCAGTCCGTTGTAGTAAACATGCGCTTCTTTATTGAGCCGAAACGAGAATATTAACGTTGAAAATAGAGGGCCGGATATTCCCGACGCACCCTGACAGAAACCACCAATTAAACTCGCAACGAATGTACCAATCCTTCCGATTATCCCTTCCATCCGAAAAGTGGGGTTTAAGATTAAAAGCGCCAGAAAGAAAGCTACGGCGATAGCGAGAAGTAAAATGGTAACATCGTCCGAGGCGGAGTCGAGAAACCACACGCCCACGATCGTCATTAAAACCCCTGGGATTATCATATTATAGCGAACGGGTGTCGTTTTTGCCTCAGCTCGGTGTCGCCAAACAAGCCATAAATTGGAGAACAGACAGGGGATTTGCATCACGACGATTGCGTGCTCCGCCCCTAAAAACCCGGCCATAAGCGGAGCCGCAACAAGCGGCAAACCCATACCGGTCAGACCTTTCACAAACGCGCCAACAGCAAGGCCAAGTAAAATTATACTAAACGAATAAGGCTCTAACCCAAATTCCATTCAATGTTTTCCAATGTACATTCGGAATACCTAGTCGGAGAGCCCGTCCGAAACCTCTCTGTTTTCAGATTTAAGGTTCAACGCAGATGCCGCAGCTTGCAAGGACAACAACGCCGCAAAGTCATCTTCGGTATATCCATTGCCAATTAGAGACTGGACGGTTTCCCGAGCAGCCACCGTCACAGGCATCGGCACACCGTTCTCGCGAGCCGCGGCCAGGCCCAAATCAAGGTCCTTCAGTAATAATTTAGGGGTAAAAGTAACAGAGTAATCAAGGTTTACGAGCGCAGGGGATTTATATTTAGAAAACATCGACCCCATCACGCTGTTATTCAAAAAATCGAGAAACGCATGGCGCGGAACACCGGCCTTTTCAGCGAGGACCGTAATCTCGACCAGGTTTTGTATCACCACGCCGAGAAACACATTATGACAAATCTTGATAAATCTTGATAATTCACCTTCACCCAAATATGACGAACCTCTCCCTATCACATCAAGATAAGGCCGCGCTCGGTGGTACGCCTCTTCGGGTCCGGACACCGCGAATGTCAACTTACCCGCCTTAACCACCTTTGCGTTTCCCGACACAGGAGCGGCCAGCATTGGAATCTCCATATCCTGAGCCGCCGCACGCACCCGAGCTGAAGCTTCTTCGTCTATAGAGGTAGAATCAATTAGCATTCCCGGTTTCTGCGCATCGGACAAAACACCATTTTTCCCCACTGTTACCTCTATAAAGTCTGTGGGGCCTGCAACCATTGTAAACACTATATCTCGATCAGAGAGGTCACTCGGTTGATCAACAATCGTAGCGCCATATTCCGTTAATGGCTCCGCCTTCGAGCGCGTCCGGTTCCAAGCAGCGACATCGGCGCCCGCTTCTAACAAGCGCTTTGCCATTGCAAATCCCATACGCCCGGTCCCAATCCAACCAATCTTGTGTTCTGTTAAATCCACATCAGCCATACGAAAACCTTCCGATAACCTGTCTAAAAGTTAAATCACTGAGCTAATTTAGTTCTGCTCGAACATCGACACCCAGTTTGTAGTTTGGATCACTCCGCGCACTCGATCCAAAAAGGCTGCCGAATAAGCGCCATCAATGGCGCGGTGGTCAAAACTTTGGGCAAGCACGCCCACCGGCCTGATCGCAATAGAATCTTCAGTTTCCGTCTCCACCACCACGGCTTTCTTCGAAATTCCGTCAGTTGAGAGTATTGCTACCTGGGGCTGATTGATGATAGGCGCAGTAATCAATGTACCAAAAACACCCGAGTTCGAAATTGTGTAGGTCCCTTCCGTGAAATCGTCTGGCGTTAATGACCTTTCTTTCGCTTTCGACGATAGAGTGCGGATTTGGCGTGCTAACTCCGGTACTGACAATCTGTCAGCATCCTTGATAACCGGTGCAACTAGTCCATCAAAATCAAGGTCTATAGCGACACCGAGATTTATCCGACGGTGTACCAGTAGAGCGTCGCCTTCGACTTCAGCATTGACCCGTGGGAAATCTCGAATAGCAATACAAACCGCCCTGGCAATAAACGGAAGCCACGTGAGGGAAAACCCTTCGCGTTTCTTCCAGCTGGAGCCCACACGGTCTCGCACTACTGCCACTCGGCTAAAATCTGCTTCCACGGCCTGGAGTACATGTGCGCTCATGGATTTTGACCGAACCATATGTTCGGCCGTCAGTTTACGCAGTTTGTTAAAGGGTATTTTTTCCGATTCAGGCACAATTTCACTGGCTTTTTCCGTCGACCTGACCGGTTTTTTCGAAGCAAGGTAGTCGAGCACGTCTTGTTTTTTTATCCTTCCATCAGCACCCGTCCCCGATAGTGCTGACGGGTCAATTCCATGTTCCCTAATTAATCGTCGGACCACCGGAGAGTGAAGTTTGCCTTTCTGATCCGTCTTAGCGTTCTTTTGTTCACTAGTGGGAACCGCTGCAGACTTCACTGGGTCTGGGGATCGTCCAATGGGCTCCTCAACGTTGATTGTGCCCGTTTCATTGCTAATGATCGCGACGACCGCCCCGACAGGGACCGTCGTCCCGGGGTCTACCCTAATTTCCAACAATGTGCCGTCCGCGGGCGCTGGAACTTCCATCTCGACTTTGTCCGATGAGACATCAAACAATGGCTCCCGTTTAGACACCGTGTCACCAACTTGACGGTGCCAAACAGAGACTGTCCCCTCAGAAACCGTCTCGCCTAGTTGGGGCATTATTACGTCCATCGCCATTTTATCTCTAGTCAATCTTCTGAACTATTTCGTCTACAATTCTGCTCACAGAGGGAATAGTAGCGTCCTCCAAGGAATCAGCAGCCGGCAGGGGTATGTGTGGTGTTGTAATTCGATGGATAGGGCCGTCAAGATCCCAAAAAATTTCATCGGCTGCGATCGACGCTATTTCTGCGCCCCAACCACAAAGTCGTGGGTTTTCCTCCACGGTAATGAGCCGGCCAGTTTTTGCGGTCGCAGCAAGGATAGTTTGAGTGTCGAGAGGAACCAGTGAACGCACATCTACAATAGTGGATTCTATATTGTGCTGAACCGAGAGGATCTCCGCCGCTTCTAGGGCTCTGGGAACCATCGCCGCAAGAGCACATATCGTAACGTCATCCCCCTCTCGCATAATTCTCGCGGTTCCAAGTTCGTCTATGTGTTCGGTTTCTGGAACCTGCCCTTTCACCGGGTATAAAGATTTCTGTTCAAAAAATATCACAGGATCAGGGTCTCTTATCGCAGCCGCAAGCAAACCTTTTACATCTGCTGGTGTAGACGGAGCGACAACCTTTAAACCAGGAACCATCATCGCCCAATTCTCAACTGACTGCGAATGTTGAGCTCCAAATCGGGACCCACCACCGTTTGCAGTACGAATTACAAGGGGCATGGTCATCTGGCCGCCCGTCATGTACCGAGCCTTTGCTATCTCATTCGCAACCATATCCCAGCATACGGCGAGAAAATCGGAAAACATGATCTCTGCTATGGGTCTGAGCCCTGTCATTGCAGATCCCATTGCGGCCCCGAGAATGGCTTGTTCGGAAATTGGAGTATCCCGCACGCGGAGTGGCCCAAATTCTTTAAGCAAGCCCACAGTGGCCTTGAACACACCACCCGCGGCGCCAATATCTTCCCCAAGAAAAACCACATCCTCATCCCGCCGCATTTCCTGGGCAATGCCAGCGGCGACCGCTTCGCGATAAGTCAATTCCGCCACGCCACACCTCCGTCGGCCCAAACGTCAACTTCAATAAGCTCCAATGATGGTAGCGGTGAAGCCTTTGAGATCTCAGTTGCCCTATCAACTTCGGCGAGTACCTTGGCATCCAAAGCATCGACTACTGCTGAAGAAATTCCAAACTCCATTAAACGTTCACGGTAACGAGGGACAGGGTCTTTCTTTAACCACGCCTCTAACTCTCCCGGCGGACGATAATCCCCCGGATCGGCTCGGCTGTGACCAGAATGCCGGTAGGTTAAACATTCTATCAGTGAAGGGCCGTCACCAGCGCGCGCCTTGGCGTATGCAGATTGCGCGGTTCGATAGACTTCATCGGCATCGTTTCCGTCAATCACGATCTTGGGTAAACCATATGCGGACGCCCGATCCCCCGCGGGATTTTCTACAGCTGTCACGTCTTTAATCGGAGTGTATTCCATGTATAGATTATTTTCGCAGACAAACACTACGGGGAGCTTCCATACGGCAGCGAGGTTTAGTGCTTCGTGAAATGCGCCGATATTCGTTGTTCCATCGCCAAAAAAGCACACCGAAACCTGCTGCGTACTTTTGTATTGAGATGTCCAGGCCGCACCCATCGCGATGGGCAAATGCGCGCCGATAATTGCGTAAGAACCCATGGCGCCGTGTTCAACTGACGTCAAATGCATTGACCCTCCTTTACCCTGTAACAAGCCGCATTCGCGGCCCATCAACTCACCCAGAACCCCTTCCATGGACGCACCGCGCGCCAGGGTATGGTGGTGTCCACGATAGGTACAAAAACTCCAATCGTTTTTGTCCATAGCCGTCGCAAAGCCGGCAGCAACCGCTTCGTGTCCCAGCGCTAAATGCGATGTACCCTTAATAAGGTTTTGCAGAAACAGGTCGTAGGCGCGCTGCTCAACGTGACGTATTTCAAGCAAGGAACGCCAGAGCTTAAGGCGTGTTTCCTCCCCAATATCATCATTCGTAGAAGATTTTTCTTTGCGGGATGAACGACGTGTTATCGCCTTTTTCCGCCCCGAACCCTCAGTCGATACCACTTTGTTTGCCATTCAACGGGTTCCCGTTATCGTTGCGTTACGCTACCGCACTATCAAGATTTTACTGCCCGCGTCCCTAATACTTTACCGAAATTGGTAGTTCCTCTGCGGGATACAAGCTTATTACTTTTGGTCCATCGGGCGTGACTACCATTTCCTCTTCTATTCGTGCCGCCGAAAAACCGTCAGAGGCCGGACAATACGTCTCTAATGCAAATACCATCCCTGTCTTAATTTCTTTAGGGTCATCCATCGAGCACAGGCGCGAAATAATGGGCCGCTCGTGAATAGCTACGCCCAAGCCATGGCCAAACTGCAAAGCAAACGCCTCCATCTCATCTGAAAAACCAAACTCTTCGGCTTCCGGCCAAACGGCGGCTATTTCATCAGTGGATACACCGGGACGCACGAGATCGATAGCGGCATCAAGCCATTCTCTGCACTGCTTATAGGCATCTTCTTGAACTGACGTGGCTCGGCCCACATTGAATGTGCGATAGTAACACGTTCGGTATCCGGAATAGGAATGCAAAACGTCGAAGAACGCCTGATCACCAGGACGCACCATACGGTCTGTAAAGTTGTGTGGATGTGGGTTGCAACGCTCCCCTGATATCGCGTTTATCGCCTCCACGTCGTCGGAGCCCATCTCGTATAACATTTCATTCGCCTTGGCGACTATATCATTCTCACGGACCCCAGGTTTAAGCTCTTCCCCAATCATATGATAGACCGCATCTACCATCCCAGCCGCCTGGTTTAGAAGAATAATTTCATCTAGGTTTTTGATCTCCCGAGCATCTAGGAGGACTTGCTGACCGTCTCGCACTTCTATTCCTTCGGCCTGCAAAGCAAGCATCATCGGCGGTTCACAGATATCGACCCCCAAAGGCATGTCGGCCAGTCCAGACTCGGTCAGCATCTGTTTAATTTCCTGAGCCGCGCTTTTCATGAGGCCTGCCGCGGGTGGCACGGTCCCGCGCAAGCCTAACATACCCGCATGACAGCGATCGTTTGGCAACCAGGGAGCGTGAATCCGATGGTGCGCGGCCGCCGAACCAAAATCCCAAAGATGCGGGTCCTCGTTACCCATTAACAACGCGTATCTCGCCACCTTGTCGCGCGACCACTCTCCAATCACAGTCGATGTTATATAACGGATGTTATTGTTGTCGAAGCACAGGAGAGCCCCAAGCTCAGAATTAGCAAGTGCCTCTTGTGCTCTCGCTAATCGGTACCGATGCAGGCGTGCAAAGTCGACCCGTTGTTCAAAATCTACCCCGGCGTGCCCTGGTGCGGGAATGGCGCGATCCCAATTATAGTTTGGGTCCAGATCATCCCCCACTTCCGTTCGGTCCTGCGACATCGTATCTTCTCCTTTAGAACAACCGGCGGCTTGCCTCGTTTTACCCCTAGTTTACACCGATCAGGCGACTTGTCGTCGCCAAACTATGAAAACATTTATCTATCTAGACGTTGGGCTCTCACTCATAGATCGGGAGCGTGGCGATGGCGGGTCGCACTTTCATACGCAAACGCATAACCAAGCATGTCCGCATCAGCGTATGGACGCCCTAGAAAAGTAATTCCGGCTGGAGATCCGTCCTCTGTATAGCCGGCGGGGACGACAATAGAAGGTACGTAGATTAGGAAAGTATTGAGATGGGGGGCGCCCTTTTGGTCGGTCCAGGGAGGCGCAATTCCATCCTTTATAAATGTTGGAGCATGTTCCACTGCCTTGTGAACTATGGCATCGAGACGATTTTCGGCCATAGTTTTCAAAAAGGATGTCATTAGATCCTCCCTGGCCGCCAAATAGGCATTATATTTTGCCTGACTTTTTTCCGCACCCCATCGTGTTTTTACGCCATTACTTACCTCATCAAATAAGTGTGACTTGTGGGCCTCTTCCATCGTTTCAAACGGCGCATTTGCGCTACCAGCCACGTAAACCCGAAACGATTCCTCTTCAGCTTTGCCGTCTGCTGCCCGTTTTGCCATGAGGTCTAACATTCCAGGAATTTCCACCTCATCAATAATTTCTGCCCCCATATTTGAAAGGTCGTTAATGGCCGCGTTAAAAAGTTGGGAAATATTTTTAAAATCGTCCGCATCTGGTTCACTCGCATACCCCATTTGGGTCCGCAAAATACCAATACGCTTGCCCACTAGAGCATTTTTCTGTAGCTGCGCTGCATAGCTTTTAGGCTTTTTTCCGACACCGCGAGAAGTAATCGGGTCGTCCGCATCGAAGCCCGCCATAACATCTAAAAGTCGCGCAGCGTCCATTACATTTCTGGTCATCGGGCCGAGTGATCCATTGGTGGAGGGCCATCCCGCGTATACACCCCCCCGGCTTACTAGGCCCGCAGTGGGGCGCATTCCAACAATGCCATTCCAGGTTGATGGTCGACGGATGGACGCAAAGCCCTCTTGGCCAAGCGCGACAGCACAAAGGTTAGCGGACACAGCCGCCCCGGAACCACCCGATGAGCCCCCTGCCGTTCGTCTAAAATCATAGACATTTTTTGTTGAACCAAAGAGGGAGCCGTGCGTGTCGCCAGCCCCCATTTCACCTAAGGTGGTTTTGGCTATAAATATTGCACCCGCTTCACGAAGTCTGGCAGAAACAAAGCTATCTCGCTCAGGCCGGTGATTTTTAAACAACACCGAACCCATCGTTGTGGGCATTTCTTTGACGTCGGCCTGATCCTTCATCGCAATCGGAATTCCATGCAATGGGCCAACAGGCCCTGATTTTTTATAAATGTCGTCAAGGTGTTTTGCTTGCTCAAGCGCCTGCTCGTTGATTGAAATTATCGAATTTATTTGAGGGCCCGATTTATCGATTTTTTCGATGCGGTCCAAGTACGTTTTTACAAGTGCAACACACGTTAAGGTCCCGGCTGCGAAGGCAGATTGTATATCGGAAATCGTGGTCTCTATGAATTCAAACTTTTCCCCGAAAGGCTGGGTGTCTTTTGTGTCCATTCTATTGCTCCTCAGGGCAGAGTCATTATTAGTAAAAAAACTAAGCGGTCATATCTGGTTATCATCGGCACTAGTTATAGAAAAATTTATGATCCCGGCACGGTCCCAACGGGCAGCTCTTTCACGTGATCATAAATATCCTGAGGCCTGCAAAACCAGACTGTTTCCACTTGGGGATGCTCCTTTATGTGTGTCAAAATGTCCCTCAGGCCGGCCAGGCGGTATGGCTGCCCAACAACAAACGTATGCAGGGCTAAACTGAATATCAAAGGTTGTCGGGCGCTTTGTCGAATTTGCTCATCGAAGTGGCCCGTTACCATTCGGGTAAAATCGTCAGCAGTATGACGGCGGCTAAGTTGAGCCGGAGAATCGTTAATCTCTATGTGGTATGGAATTGACAGCAATTGCCCTGCCCGAGTTTTCATCCAAAAGGGTTGGTCATCAGCGGACCAATCCATCACGTAGCGATAGCCGTTTTCTTTCAGTAAATCTGGAGTAAAAGCACTCTCGGAGATCCAAGGGCCCATCCATCCCCCAGGACCCGTTCCCTCGTTAGCCTCAAACACGCCTGTCGCTTCTGCGATAAGCGCATTCTCTTGGGCCTCGGTATACGTGCCCTGTTCTTCCGAATTTGTCCGGCCATGTCCAACAAATTCATCTCCCCGCTCTCGGATTCTTTTTGGTATTTGCGGCGCGTAATCGTATATGGCGGTATTCATTAAATGGCACATTGGGAGCCCAAACTCCTCAAACATCTCGAAAACACGCCATATACCCACACGAAGTCCGTAATCTCGCCAAGCATAATTACGAACATCAGGCTGGGTACCGGGATTTGTTGGCGTATGGCCTAAACCTTCACCAAAACTAAAATGTTCAATATTCATTGCGAAATAAACGGCGAGCCTCTTGCCGTCCGGCCAGTCGTAGTCCGGCCGGTCAATAATTGGAGAGTAATCGTACCGGTTATGTTTCTTCAGTTTCACCCGTTTATGCCCCGCCTTTACTATATCGAATGGAGATTGTCGCGACTTCTCCGTGTAAATCAAGAGCTGCCCTAAATACACTGCCCACTTGAACTCCTATCGCTTAGATGTGACATTTGCGATTATATCCATTGAATGTCCAACCTGCAGGGAGACCCCGTGAAAGCGCCCAAGTTCTCATATATCCGAGCGGAAAGTGTGAAACATGCACTAGAGTTGCTCGATCAACACGGTGAAGATGCCCGTATTTTAGCCGGCGGGCAAAGTCTTATGCCGACACTCAACATGCGTTTATCCCAGCCCGATGTCCTAATCGACATCAACCCACTTGATGATTTAAAAGGTATTACGGTGGATGGAGATGTGGTTTGTATCGGCGCACTCACCCGCCACGTAGACGTGCTAAATTCAGACATAATTGCGGAACACCTGCCGCTCATTGCGGAGGCTATGCCCCACGTAGCTCACGTTGCAGTGAGAAACCGCGGTACGATCGGCGGCAGCGTGGCGCTTGCTGACCCGGCGGCTGAAATGCCAGCTTGCATTTTAGCGCTCAGCGCTACGCTGGTTGTACAAAGTTCTTCCGGCAAACGGGAAATTCCTGCCGAAAATTTCTTCCATGGCCTTTATGAAACAGCGCGAAATGACAACGAACTACTGATCGAAATTCGTGTTCCGTTTCAAAAAAAGGAAAATGTCTCTGTATTTCTCGAACTCGCAAGGAGGCACGGAGATTTTGCAATTGCGGGGATCGCAGCGTACGGAAAAGTGTCTGGCAAAACGGTTGATAATATGAGGCTTGTCTATTTTGCCAGTGAGGACAAACCAACCATGGGAACGAAAGCAATATCAGAATTAAATGGCAAAACTTGGTCCGACGAAACCAAGGAGGTAGTGAAAACGGCGCTCGAAAGTGACCTCGACCCGATGGCAAACTTGCATGGTAGCGCTGCAATGAAACTACATCTGCAGAAAGTCCTTACCGGCCGCGCCATCGATGCCGCGATCGCCCGAGCAGGGGAATAACTATGAGCGAAGAATTTATTACCGTTAACATGACGGTGAACGGCGAGGAAGTTACAAAGAGCATCCCTGTACGTACTCATCTCGTTGATTTTATACGTACGGAATTGGGATTTACCGGATCACACCTTGGATGCGAGCATGGAATTTGCGGTGCGTGCTCAGTACGTGTAGACGGCAGTGTGGTGCGCGGTTGTCTTATACTTGCGGCTCAAGCTGACGGCTGTGAGGTTCTGACCATTGAAGGTATTACAGACACTGGAGAAATCGCTGATCTCCAGGATACATTCGTCGAACGTAATGCCTTACAGTGCGGCTTCTGCACGCCTGGTATGCTTATGACGGCAGCAGAACTTCTGGCACAAAAAAAGCCACAAAGCCGGGAAGAAATTCGAGAATTCATGTCCGGTAATTATTGTCGGTGCACGGGATATCACGCAATCATTGATGCCATAGAGACAGTAAATGACGCTCGGCTAAAGAGCTAACACATTACCTCACTTGAATTCCGCCGAACCAACAGCTGTTTTTTGACGGCGGGAATAAAACAACCACGCCACCGGGCGGAGACAAAAGCGATATGAATTATATACACCCGTACGAACGACCCAACTCCTACATTGGCCGCACACTGCCCCGTTCAAGAGCGATGCGCGCAGTGGCCGGCAGAGGGCGGTACACAGACGATATTGAACCACCACGGACGGTGCACGCCGCGTTTGTGCGTAGTCCCTATGCACATGCAAAAATAATGAAGATTGATACCACAGCCGCAAAAGTGGCGCCGGGCGTCAAGCTGGTAATGACAGGGGCAGAGTTATCTGAAATGTGCACGGCACCCTGGGTTGGGACGCTGACAGTATTTGAAAATATGAAAGCAGAACCACAATACCCCATGGCGGTTGACCGCGCGTGCTGGCACGGCGAGCCCGTTGTAATGGTAATCGCTGAAACGCGCGCTCAAGCGGAGGATGCGGGTGAACTCGTCAAAATAGAATATGAGGAACTACCGGTCGTCATCAACAAGGATACGGCACTCGACCCAGGCACACCAATCATTCACCCAGACCTTGGCACAAACAAGGCCTGGGAAAAACAAATAAATACGGGCGACGTAGTTGCAGCCTTTGATGAAGCTGATCACGTACTTGAAGAAACATTTTATTTTGGTCGACATACAGCTGTCAGTCTTGAGCCAAGGATTGTGTTGTCGGAATATGACCCTGGAACCGAACGCCTGACTATTCACACGTCTAGTCAGTGTCCGCACATGATAGAAACCGTTTTTGCTACTACGTTAGGCATACCGGAACATAATGTGCGTATTGTATCCCTCGACGTTGGAGGATCTTTCGGTCTGAAGATCCACACATTTGGCGATGAAGTCGCGGCCACCGCGGGTTCGATGAAACTTGGGCGCCCAGTTAAATTTGTAGCAGACCGCCTGGAATCATTCGTGTCAGACATTCATGCCCGCGAGAACCGTGTCCGCGCCAAGATCGGGGTAATGGCCGACGGGTCGTTGACCGCTGTTGAAATTGAAGATTTATCAGGCGCTGGTGCCTATTCACAATACCCAAGAACGTCAGTTTTTGAAGCCAACCAAATCCTTAATATAACGTTTGGCCCTTATAAACACCCAAATTATCGTGCCAAAGCAACTGTCGTTTATTTGAATGCGGTCCCCACCTCTCAGTATCGCGCGGTAGGTCATCCAATTGGGATCTCCGTGGGCGAGTTTATGATGGACTGGGCAGCGGAAGTGACAGGGTTAGACCCTTTTGATATTCGCCGGAAAAATGTAATGGAGGATAATTCGTACCCCCGCGAAATTGGTGCCGGCATAACCATGAAAGACCTGTCACATCAGGCGTGTCTTGAAAAACTAGAAGCGCTGATGAGCTACGCTGAATTACGTACGGAACAATCAGCCCTTCGACAGCAGGGAATTTATCGCGGGATCGGGATAGCCGGGTTTATCAAGGGTACCGCCCCGAGCCCCGTCGGCTATTATGGAGCGGGAGGCGCGCGCATTGCGGCTCAGGATGCCACCACTGTCAAATTAGAGCCCTCGGGCGGGGTGATAGTCGCTCTTGGTGTGACCGATCAAGGCCAAGGGGTCGACACGGTCATGGAACAGATCGCGTCAGCCGCGCTCGGTATCCCCATGGAAATGGTCCGATCAATATCTGGAGACACGGACGCCGTGCCCTACGGTGGAGGTACTTACGCTTCTCGAGCCACAGCAATCGGGGGGGAGGCTACCTATCAAGCGGCGCTCGATTTACGCCGTGAAATTCTCGAGATAGCCGGCCAATTGCTGCAAGCCGATCCCCAGAACCTTGATATCGTAGATGGTAATGTTGTCGATTTCGGCAGCGAAACTAGTCGAATATCGCTCGCAGAAATAGGCCGTATCGGACATTTTCAATTAGGTGAATTGCCGAACGACTACCAGCCGGTGCTTTCTCATACGCGACGCTACCGGCTTCAGGATCTTCCGTACATCTTCACTAATGGGATCCATGGAGCCTACGTAGAAGTAGATGCCGACACGGGGTGGATAAAACACTTAAACCACTGGGTCGTTGAAGATTGTGGACGAATAATTAACCCCTTACTTGCAGATGAACAAGTTAGAGGTGGCGCTGTTCAGGGTCTGGGTGGGGCATTATATGAGCACTGTATTTACGACGCACAAGGTCAGCTTCAAAATGGCACAATGGCCGACTACGTTACACCCATGGCAAAAGAAATGCCCGACATCGAAGTAGCTCATGTTCAAACGCCGACAAGTGAATCCGAGTTGGGGGCAAAAGGCGCGGGCGAGTCAGGAACAGGTGCCGCTCCCGGTGTAATTATGAATGCGGTTAATGACGCCATCCGTCCGTTGACTGAGGGTAAGGTTACAGAGCAGCCGATAACACCCGAAGTGGTTCTAAAGGCACTCAAAAAATTATAAACGATTGAGGCACGCCTCTTTAAGTTCAAAAAGGGAGCGGCTCACTAAGCTCTATAGAGCTTAGTTGCTGCCGGCGCTTTGGTTCCACCCTATGATTGAGGAACTTTTTCGGCCAAAATTAAAACGCTTTTAAAGACACCAGCCGCTAATCCATTGGCCAGGTTGGCTGACCGTTCGGGAAAATCAGGCCCCGCAATTAGACCAACGCCTAATTTTCCACGTCGTTGTTTTTGGTTTGGCTGTTGAAACACTGAAACCGCCTCCTCCGTCGTATCCCGCCACTCGATGATACGAAAACCCACTGATTCCATCGCGTCTCTCATGTCTTCTTCCGCTGCAACAAAACTTATAGACGTTTCCCGGGCCCAGGGTAACGGCCATTGAATTTCTGTACATGACCCGGCAACAATATCAGACGTTATCAAACGTCCCCCAGGCTTCAAAATCCGCTCAGTTTCCCCATAGAATTTGTGTTTGTCTTCAATATTCATAGAGACGTTCTGGCTCCAGGCCAGGTCGAACACTTCATTTTTAAACGGCGTCTTTAGGGCGTCGGCCACCTTGAATAACAGTTGAGCAGACATTTGGCAGCCCGCGCCTAAAAGCTCTGCTAATTTTATATATTCGGGGGTCAAATCAATACCGGTTACGTGGCAACCATACTCCGCAACCAAACATCTGGCAGGGCCACCGACACCACACCCCAGATCAACGACATTAGCCCCCGCCGCTGGAGCAGCGAGACGCGCCTGTTCTCGAGTAGCAGGGAGCCCCCGCGTGTGAAACTGATCGAAAGACGTGAGGTTCTTCCAGTCAAGGTTGGCTAGGTCCATTCCTTCATCTGAAAGCGCTGAGAGAACACGTTCAACCATCCCCTCGCCGCCATAATGATTGGCTATAGAATTTGTTGTCACCGTATTAGATCCTGGCTTTGTGCGCGCGCCTTAAGTTCCGAGCGTAGTATTTTACCATTGATTGTTTTTGGGAGCGATTTCTCAAATGAAATCGAGCGCGGATACATGTAGGGTGGTGCGTTCGTTTTTACGTACGTCTTTAAGGCTTCTGAGAGTTCATCGCTTTCCTGCGCCCCCTCAGAGGTAACAATGTATGCTTTGACAATCATGCCTCGTGAGCCGGTTGGGTCGGGCGCTGGCACACACGCACATTCGAATACCGCGTCATGTTGTAAAAGGACGCTCTCCACGTGAACCGGTGATATGTTATGCCCGGCAGAGATAATCATTTCATCGTGTCGTGCAACGTAATGATAGTCCCCCTGCTCATCTCTCCAGACAACGTCTTGAAACACATTCCAGCCGTTACGTACAACTTGTCTCTGATGATCGTCTTTCCGCCAATAAACCGTACCCGTAGGCCCGCGCGTGGCCAACAGGCCGTGTTTTCCGCCAGGCAACGGCTTGAACGTCTCCGTATCCAAGACCGCAACCTCATATCCCGGCACGGGCCGGCCCAGAGTAGAGGTTGCTGGCAATCCGTCTGCCCGTGTCGATGTAAGAAAACAGTGAAGCACTTCTGTAGTACCAATAAACTGCTCTAAGGGGATGCCTGTCACTTCTCGCCAAAACCGTTCGACTTCTTGGGTCAAGGGTTCGCCCCCTGTCATCGGATGGACTAATGAGGAAATATCAGCACCCTCTTCCCGTATCAGGCGCGCCAACACGTTGTAATAAGATACGACGGCCGCGAATATCGTCACGCGATACTGCTTGATTTGCTCCAACGCTACGGCCGGCGACTTGTCGGGTTCGAGAACAGCCGCGTGGCCGAGCCGCAATGGAAAATACACAAACATTCCAAAGCCCAGGGCGAACGCGATAGACGGCGGACCCGCGAATACGTCATGAGGTTTTGGATCAAGGCAATATCGCCAATATGTGTCGCTAATCGCCAACATGTCACGGTGGCAATGCATGGTGCCCTTGGGGGATCCTGTGCTTCCCGACGTATACAGTAAAAGGCATAGCTCCTCGCCATGAGTATCCGCGTATTGTGTGTCATCGTCGGATGTAGAGAGAAAATCACTGAAAGCCGGACAACGCTGGTGTGGATCCGACGGGATCGCCAAGACCTCGGTATTTCCCTTGCGGGCAATGGCCACGGGTAACGCCTCCTCCAACAGCTCCGGTGTTGAAATCAGAAATTTTGCTTCTGCGTCATTCGCGCGATAAACGAGGTCTTCGGTTCGAAGTTGTATGTAGGTCGGCATTGCTATAGCGCCGACCGTTTGAACCGCCAGCAATGTCACAACCAGATCAATCGTATCCGGTATCCGCAGGATCACAACGTCGCCCCGATCAACACCCATCCGCCTGAGAGCGCGCGCCGAACATTGCACCGAATGGCGCACCGCATCATAGGTATACGACCTTCCATCAGCGTAGTAGACAACGCGGTCCAACCAACCAGCTTCCCGAGCACCCTCAAGAACGACTTCGACTGCGTTAAGGCGTTCGGGATATTTTAGTTCTGGAAGGTTGAAAAAGAGAGCGGGCGAGGCTTTTTTCAGCGCGAGATCAGTATATTTCTTAACTGGCATTGCATCAGCGTTTCAAGAGCGGGAGAACATTTTCAGCAATCTGCCTCATTTGGCCGAGTTGGTCAGGTGAACCAATAACGAGTTGGAAAATATTAACACCGACATCTATAAATTCATTTAATCGAGCCGCTATTTGATCCGCGGGACCAGCGACAGCCCAACGGTCAACAACGTCGTCACGTATCGGTGGTCCGTGAAAGTCCTCGAGATGGTTCCGAACAGACTCCCAGCCCTCGCGGTACCCATCGCTCACACATGCAAAACAATTCCAGGCTCGCGCAAACTGTTTTCCAGGGGCACGCTCTGCACCAATTTTTTCGATGGTTTTAAAATGCGTTGCATATTCTTGTGGTGTCACGTGTGGTGTTATCCAGCCGTCCCCATAATCCACCACACGGGTTAATTTTCCAGGAAGATATTGCCCAGCGTTTTTTTCTTTCCATCCATGGTGGAGAGGCCCACCAACTTCTGTGGGAAAATATATCCCCGAGCCCACAAGCACAGGTGGCATTGCCGACGGACGTGCATAACCAAGCGTAATCTCATTAAACCTGAAGTATTCACCCTTATACGTGATCTTGTCTTCTGCCCAGAGCTGTCGCATCACATCAAGGCATTCATCAAAAACCTTGCCTCTTTGTTTATATAATTCGCCGGGATTTAACATCGTGTCATGTCTTAAGGACGCAAACCCCTCGAATTCCCGTTTAATCAAAGTGGGTGTGCCGGCCCCCATGCCCACGCCCATGATTGCCCGGCCCTCGCTAATCTCAAAAAGCGTGGCCCACTGTTGTGCTGTCATCACCGGGTTGCGCACTTGCGGCGTAAGGATCCCGGTACACAACTTAATCTTGTTGGTTTTACTCGCAATCGCCGTCAGAGCGTTTATAGGGCAATACGCGGCAGTCGTCCGGCGTCCCATCATCGCGTCATGTACCCAAACCCCGTCGAAACCCATTGCCTCCGCTTCAACTCCAGCGTAAACGAGATCCTTTATGGAATACGCCTTGCCCGTTATACCGGTCACGTTATTTATAGAGACACCAACTACTACTTCGCTATCAAATGACATTTCTGCTCCTAGACTTTGCCGTTTCTTGTTTACCTACGAAAAATTGGAGACTTAAAGTATGGTTACTCACCTCTATTCACAAGTACCTAGTTGTCGTATGTAGACTAAAGTTTAAATTACCCATTTCATTTGTTTCCGAGGATCTAAAAATGACTGTGCAGCACATCGTAATGATAGAATTTAAAGACGGCACGAGCGACGAAGCCATAACAGAAGCGCTCAATGCTGTTGGTGGATTAAAAGACAAAATCGAGGGCGTATTAGAGGTTCAGTCCGGCAAAGATTTTTCTGGGCGGGCTGGTAATTTTACCCACGGTATTATCGTTACGATGCGGAACAAAGACGTACTGTCGGCGTACGGTCCACATCCCGCACATAAAGAGGTTCAGGGTCTCCTAGGGCCGATTGTTGAAACCCTTTGGGTTATCGATTTCGAAACAACCTGAAATTAATAACAAGATGTTTTCATCCGCCCGGTGGGAAGGTGGGGTCAGCGCGGTATGACTATAGCTGAACCCAGACAACCGACAAAACAGGACCGCCGGTCGTATGCGGCGCTCCGAAATCCTGCCTCGAGAAACTACTTACTGGGTGCTGCGCTCGCCATGATGGCAGATAGCGTGGAACATGTGATTAGTTATTGGATCATTTTTGAAAAATTTCAATCTCCGTCGCTTGCTGGCTTTGCAGTTATCGCTCATTGGGTGCCATTCCTACTCTGCTCTATCTGGGCAGGTGCCCTAGCCGACCGTTATGACCCGCGACGCATAATCCAGTTAGGCATGGGGCTTTTCATGCTGGTATCTTTGGGTTGGGGAATTCTTTTTGCTACAGACAGTTTAGAGAAATGGCACGCTGTCATCTTATTAATCGTTCATGGCCTCGCTGGGGTTTTGTGGGCGCCCGCCGGTCAAGTTCTAGTCCACGATGTTGTGGGTGGGCGGCAACTCCAAAGTGCGATCCGGCTCCTCGCCACGTCACGGACCCTTGGTTTATTGCTTGGTCCTGCAGTAGGGGGTGGTCTCCTTCTTATCGTGGGTCCCACAATTGGAATATTTATAAACATTTTAATCTATGTCCCACTCACGCTTTGGTTGATCAATAATCCAAAAGAAATAAATACAGACCGGGCTGCCTCAGGCGCACCAATAGCCAGCTTCCGTGATATGTTTGATACCATCCGTCAGATTTCGGGCCTTCCGGTGGTATTTTCAATGTCCTTTCTCGCCGGTTTAGCAGCATTTTTTGTCGGCAACGCACATGAACCCCAGATGCCGGAATTTGCCCGTGACTTTGGATATGGCGGTGAAGGGTTCTATTATAGCCTCTTACTCACGGCAAACGCGATCGGCGCTCTGACCGCAGGCGTTATTCTTGAAGCCGGCAGCCTACTTCAAGCCAAGACGAGAACGTCTTTTATACTCGGGTTCCTATGGGGCTGTGCCATCATAGGTTTTGCAGTTACAGAAAACTACATAATAGCGTTTTGTCTTTTAATTTGCGCGGGCTTTCTCGACTTATCATTTAATTCCATGACCCGAACGTTAGCGCAACTTC
>CAZOHS010000006.1:0-43874 GCA_964579285.1 uncultured Rhodospirillaceae bacterium
CTTTATTTTGAGCCAGGGCGATTTCGCCGACAGAAACAAGTGAAAACGTAATCGCAAGAGCAAACAAAGCCGAGCGCATGAAAGCGAAGGTCAAAGTATGTAACATAACCGCAAGCCGCTCCCATATCGGATTTAAGTTATTATTTACAGTCAGTGGGAAGAACATTATCGCACGCAAAATGCAAGTCTAATTGGTACGGGTCAAAATAAATTTTAGATCATTTTAAAATGTACAGTTTTAAGCCGACAATTGGTCAAATGCCTCGAGCGCCTGAGCACCATACACTGTTGCCGGCCCTCCCCCCATTTCTATCGCTACAGATGCCGTTTCGACTACCTCTGAGCGCGTAGCACCTTTTTTAATTGCCTCGCGGATATGGTAATTAATGCAGCCCTCACAGCGGCTCGCAATGCCAATCGCTAGTGCCATCAACTCTTTAATCTTTGAATCAATAGCTCCCGACTTTTCGACGCTATCCATTAGACCTTGAAAAGCTCTCATTGTTTCAGGCGCTGCTTTGAAAAGTTTCGCTGCTCGACCGTCTACTTGTTTGGAAAATTCCCTGTGATCACTAACCATTCTTTTTCTCCTATGAACGTTTTAGCCCCTTCACTAGCCCTCAATGTTATTTTGTCGGACATATCTCGTGTTAGTTCTGCGCTGCCTCATTACCTTGGAGAGTAATTTTGGGGACCATCGCTTCAACCAAACATTTCGTCGAGCTATTCCCTCTGCAATCAATATCTCACGTTTTCCACTGTGAACCGCATCGATAATTCGGCTTGCACACTCTCCGGTAGACATACCATTTTCGAGAAATGGGTCCATTTTGTCGTAAGGCGATCCGTCTCCCCTCAATGCGTTTAAAGAAATATTGGTTTGGACTGCGCCAGGTACCGCTAACGTGACGTCAATCCCATCCGCATAGACTTCTTCACGCAGAGAATCAAAAAACCCATGTAAAGCATGTTTTGCCGCGTTGTAGCCCGAACGCATCGGAGATCCATATTTTCCTGCAACGCTTGTTACACAAACAATTTTACCAGCTTTACGTCGTATCATTGACGGAAGAAGAGCCTTAGTCATCATAAGAGGGCCAAAAAAGTTTACATCCATAATATTTCGGTAAACGGATAATTCCGCATCTATTACCCGCGCTCGTTGGGTTAAGCCCGCGTTATTTACCAGTACGTCGACACGTCCAAATTTGTGGAGCACCGCTTCCGCTGCCTGGTCAATCTCTGCCAAATCGCATATATCGAGAGGCCGGACAAGAATTTCGCCAGGACCGTTGCAAGTCTTTGCAACCCGTTGCAATTCTTCAACCCGGCGGGCAGACAGTACGATATGAGCGCCTTCATTACAAAATTTTTGACATAAAGCTTCCCCAATACCTGAAGATGCACCGGTTATCCATATTACTGAATCGCGAAAACGCATCGACACCCCTCCCTAATGTGCGGTACTCCCTGCATACACGCCCATGGTAAACAATCTTAAAACCTATTTCGCCCGCTTCCCGCCATCTGTGCAAGGCGCAATATGGATGACAACCAGCGCCGTATTTTTCTCGTTGCAAGCGGGAATTGTGCGTTACCTGGCAAAAGAAATTCATTTTATTGAAATTTCGTTCTTTCGCGCAATCTTTGGTGTAGCGATTATGTTGCCGTGGCTTGCGCGCGCCGGTTTGTCGGGTCTACGAACGTCAAACACAAAGCTTTATTTGTGGCGTGGGTTCCTGGGTACGTTTGCCATGTTTGGTTACTTTGGTGGGCTGGCACTTATTCCACTTGCCGACGCAACCGCAATATCCTTTACTTTTCCCCTTTTTATCGCGCTTTTCGGCGTTCTTATCCTGAAAGAGCCCGCGCATCTTACTCGCTGGATTGCCCTTTTTATCGGGTTCGCAGGAACGTTGATTGTAATTCGGCCAGGCTTTCAGGAATTCAATATAGGTACAGTTATGGTAGTCGGCGCCGGCGTCCTAGTCGCAACTTCAGCAATCATTTTAAAAATTACTTTGCGGAAAGACAGACCGGACCAAGCAGCGCTTTATCAGGCGCTGTATATGCTCCCTTTTTCATTTATCGCAGTGCTGTTTGTTTGGGAGTGGCCAACATGGGAACAATGGTTTTGGGGTTTTATGCTCGGAGCTTTATCGACGACAGCCCAAAGACTTTATTCGAGAGCGTTTACCACCGGAGATGTGGGTTCAGTCGCACCGTTTGATTTTACAAGACTTCCGTTCGTGATAGCGATCGGTTTTGTCATCTTTTCGGAACTCCCAGACCTTTGGACGATCGTGGGTGCCACTATAATTTTTAGTGCCTCGATATATGCAGGACGCACAGAAACAACACGCCGCCAACCATCAAAATTATGACCCCTACTGACGTTAGACAATGGTTCAGTGCGTTGCCGGGTCCAATGAGGGGTGCAGTCTGGTTGATAGCCAGCGCCTTTTGTCTAACGGCCATGGCTGCCGCTATTCGGCATCTTTCGTCGGACGTCCATACGTTTGTTATCGCGTTTTTCCGTACGGGGCTTGGTTTTATTTTTATGTTACCCTGGTTAATTAGTACAAGAGGTGCCGGCCTTAAGACCCGTAAACTTCCTTATTTTGCGGGTCGCGCAATAGTCACGAGCATCGCTACGGTCGGCTATTTCTATGCCTTGTCTCAAATTCCACTCGCTGATGCTGTTGCTATCATGTTTACCCGCCCGCTTTATGGTTCAATTTTCGCAATCGTTTTTTTGGGTGAATTTGTCGGCCTGCGCCGATGGACAGCAATAGCTATCGGGTTTATCGGCGTACTTGTGATGGTACGCCCAGGTTTCGAGGTTTTCAATGTCGGGTTGGCATCGGTTTTCATTGCTTCAATAGCGGGCGCTGCATCTGCTATTTTTATTCGCTATCTCTCGCGCACAGAAGCTCCCGATACCATCACAATGTACTACGTAATCTTCACGACCCCGGTGATGATGCTCTTAGCGTTATTCGTCTGGGAAACACCAACATGGTTGGAACTTTGTTGGCTGAGTTTTATGGGTCTGACCGGAACCTTGGGGCAGAGGGCAATGAGCCGCGGCTTTGCGGCGGCCGATGCCTCTATCATGCTTCCGATGGACTTTACCCGCTTGCTCGTTGCGGCACTATTCGGTTTTGTGCTGTTTTCAGAAATACCATCGGTCTATACCGCCGTAGGTGGTTTCCTAATTTTTGCGTCGACCGTCTACATTGCACGCAGAGAAGCCAGATTGTCCAGACAAGCTATTAGTGCATCTTCAGTGCAGGATTAAATCGACAAGAATGCAGAAAAATTGGTCGATCGAGGCACTTCCGGGACCGCTTAAATCAGGGATCTGGATGTGTATTTCCGCCGTCACGTACGTTGTATCGATTGCAATCGGGCGATACCTTGCGCCGGATATCGACGTCTTTCAGATAGCATTTTTGCGAAATGCGTTCGCGATGTTGTTCATGTTGCCGTGGCTAATAAAGATGGGTATGGGAGCGCTACGAACCAGACAATTTCCGCGACATCTACTTCGCGGATTTTTGTCTTCAGCAAACGTTACCCTCTTGTTCGCAGCAGTCGCCCTTATTCCTATAGCAGACATGTCTGCAATCAACTTTCTTCAACCCGTCCTCGGTGCTGCGATAGCGGGCCTGGTCCTTGGTGAAGTTATCGGGCGAAACCGTTGGTTGGCTATAGGTATGGGTTTTATTGGTGCTCTCATCGTCATTCGGCCGGGCTTTGCCGAATTTAATTTAGGGACCGCGTTTGCACTTGGTTCGGCCCTCACTGGGGCCTTAGTATCCATCCTCATAAAAACCCTGGTCCGCAGAGACTCACCAGACACGATCGCCGCATGGTTATTTATCACGCAGACTGGCATCCTTCTGATACCCACAATTTATGTATGGCAAACTCCAAACGCGCAGGAGTGGGGTCTTTTTATTTTAATTGGATTTATGAGCTTAATTCTGCAACGAACCTATAACAGGGGTATACAAGCAGCTGACATCTCGATTGCGATGCCTTTTAATTTCACCCGTTTGATTTGGGCAGCGCTGCTCGGATGGATCGTGTTTGCCGAATTCCCCGATATTTGGACCTGGGTTGGAGGAATGATAATCTTTGCGGCTTCAATATGGCTAACGCGTCAAGGACAAAAGCGGCCATGAACAAGATTCTAGTGTGGTTTCGGTCGTTGCCGCCCAATCTGCGGGGCGCAATCTTTATTGTCCTGGGGACCGTGTTCTTCGTATTGACCGATATTACGGTAAAGTTTGCAGGTCAGAATATTCACCCAGCGCAAATGGCGATTTTTCGCTACGTCGTCGGATTTATTTTATTGGCCCCATTATTTATCCGGACAGGGCCCGTAAAACTCAAAACGAAAAGGCTCAAGCTACATCTGTTTCGTGCCATTATAGCGTCAATCGGCCAGGCAGGGATTTTCTACGCGGTAATACACCTAAACCTTGCCGATGCCACAGCGATGACATTTACGCGACCACTTTTTCTAACAATTCTCGCTATCTTTGTACTAAAGGAATTCGTGGAATTGCAGAGATGGGGTGCCACTATTGTCGGATTTTTAGGCGTCATAATTATGATGCGCCCGTTCGGGGGCGAAATTGATATTGCCTGGTTTGTCGCGTTGTTTACCGCGTTTCTATTTGCCTGGGGCTTGATTATTATACGTGTTCTTGGACGAGATGATCCGCCCGGGACGATCCTTTTTTGGTATCATATTTTTGGTGCAATAATTTTTGCTGGTCCTGCCGCTTATGTCTGGGTGCACCCAACACCAGAAGAATGGCTGCAACTTTTCTTAATTGCGGCATTTACCGCAATCGGCATGAACTTTTTTGTTCGTGGTTTTTCAGTGGGAGAATCGAGTTTGATGGGGACGATGGAATATATCCGCCTCGTCTTCGCTGCGGCCGCCGGATATTTGATTTTTACCGAAATTCCTGACATTTGGACGGGAATAGGCGCAATAGTCATTGTTTCAGCGACGCTTTACATAACACGCCACGAGGCCCGAAAAAAAACGGCTAGCTAAGCGCCCTTCGACCAGCAATAGAGTCTATAAATTTAGCGAGCAATACATCTTTCTCCGTTATGCCCCCAGCGTCATGTGTCGTCAGCAAAATATCCACCCGGCTATATACGTTTGACCACTCAGGATGATGATCAATCTGATCCGCCTTCAAAGCAACGCGGGTCATGAAGCCAAAAGCTTCATTAAAATTACGGAAACCATATGCCTTTCGAATAGCATCCCGGTCCCGCACTTTTTTCCAGTTTTTTAAGGAGGCCAAGGCCTTAGTCCGAGCCCGACCTCGCAATTTCTCAGTCATTAAATGTCTCCTATAACAACAAAAGACTCTACAGGGGGAGTGAACAGGTCAAGAAGCATTTATACCAACCGTTGACTTTAAAAATCGGCGACAAGTTACCCCGCCACGTCCCTCGCAAACCTATGATATTTTTTTTAATCCCTATTTTGGCGGCCCTCCCGAGCGACCGTATAATAGGCACTCGCCGCAATGATTAAAGCTCCGGGCCAAACCCACACAGATGGCACCTGTGATAAAACAAGAAATGCAAGCCCCGCAGCAAATGGCATTTGCAGATAATGCGCGGGCAAAACAACGCTGGTATCGGCGATTCGAAACGATCGGCCCATACAATATTGGGACAGCATTGTCAGTAACCCCAGAAAAATTAAAAGAGGAAGTGTGTCTAATGCAGGGGTTGTCCAGTGGTAAATAGCGGGAACCGCAGACAACGGGACGACTAAAGCGTACAGCCAGAACGCTACCGCATCAGGATGGTCAGTGTCGGTCAAAGCTTTAGTACCCACATTTGCAATTCCGTAACCAAATGCCGCCAATAGGCCCGCAAAACTAGCAAGTGTAAGTTCAGTGTAACCCGGCCGAATAATCAATAAGGCCCCAGCGCCTGCGACCAAGAGTGCTGCCCAACGGTGGATACCCACGCGTTCCCTTAAAAAAACAGCAGCAAAAAGTACAGTGAAAAGAGGAGAGGCCATTATGAGCGCTGTAATATCTGCTACGGCCACATTGGCAACTCCATAAATTGTGAATAGCATCGCAGCGTAGGCCGCCAATGAACGCACAAAATAAATGTTCCAACGTGTTACAAAAATCGTACGTGGCCGCGTCATAAGTATCCACGGCCCAAGAAAAGCGCACCCGATTACACACCGCAGGAACGTAACCACGTATATGTTCATATCATGGGTAAGGAGGCCCATGACCACATAGCTGGTTGCATAGCAAAATGCGGTTCCGGTCATCCACAAAAGACCGATGAATTGGGGGGAAATTTTTTGCCTGCTCATTGATCAACCAGAGTGGTGTTCTCACGCATTTTCCGTTTACGCGTCTCAATCCACAGCGAATAGTAGCTACCGCTGATTATTAGTACGGCACCTGGCAGTATCCAAATTTCTGGGATTTGGTCGAATAATAGAAACCCCAGCCCAGCGGCGACGGGCAATTGTAAATAGAAACTAGGCATCACGACTATGGCCTCTGCTAGAGCAAGCGCTCGGGTCATGAAGATCTGCGAGTAGAGAGAAAGCAGAGCGAAGACAGCAATGAGAGCCCACTCTGAAAACGAGGGGGATTTCCAATGGTAAATTCCTGGTCCAAGCGATAGTGGCAAGTTCAAAGCAAAAAGAAAAAATACAACAAGCGTCGGGTCGTCCCTATAGGTAAGCACGCGAGTAATAGCTGTCACTGCACCGTATGCAACTGCAGTATACAACATACATATTGTCGCTAAACCAACCTCGGTGAAACCTGGGCGTATTATAACAAATGCCCCAGCCATCCCCAATAGTAATGCGAGCAAGCGGGGTCCAGACAGTTGCTCTCGCATCCAAAAGGCAAGTATCAAAGCTGCAAATAAGGGCATAAGAAATGACAATGCGGTAGCATCCGCGAGCGCCATTTTTGCCAAAGCATAAAACCAGCACAGGTTTCCGCTATAAACAGTAACGGCTCTCAAGCCATAAAGTTTCCATTGTCCGGTGCGCAATACGAAAAGCCCTGACCGAAATAGCCAGGGCATCATAACGGCAGTGCCAATGGCAGCACGAAACATCACAAGCTGATATACGGAAAAGGTCTCGGACAGTTCGCGCACACTCGCAAAGGTCATAGCATAAGAGAGCGCAGACATGGTCATTAGCAGCATAGCCCGCGATGGGGCCGGTAACGCTAAATACGCAGAGATTAACTTCATCGCAATAAATCGTGCACTCGGGTTCGAAGGTCAGGCAAGACTTCCTCGTCAAACCACATGTTGTTTTTCTGCCAACTTCTAGTGCGCCAACTTGGATGAGGGATTGGACAGAATTTTGGAAGATATTCCTGCCAAGCACGAACAGTTTCTGTCAGTGATTTTTTCCGTTTATCCCTAAGATAATAGGCTTGGGCATATGATCCAACGAGCAACGTGAATTCAATTTTGTTTAATACATCAAAAATAGTGGCGTGCCAGAGCGGTGCACATTCCTCTGGAGGCGGGTAATCTGCGCCGTTTTCCATCGTGCCCGGATAACAAAAGCCCATTGGAATAATCGCTATAAGGTTTTCGTTATAAAATGTTTCTTCGTCCACCTGCAGCCATTTGCGCAACCGCTTTCCGCTTTGATCAGACCAAGGCACTCCACTCTTATGCACTTTGATACCGGGTGCTTGTCCAATGATACATATCCGAGCACCTGTTCCTCCCCGGACAATCGGTCGTGGACCCATGGGTAAGGTGCTATCACAATAAGTACAATCCCGTACTTCTTTAAACAGTTCCTGGATCGCCTGAGACATGACACCTTCTAGGTAAACTATAAGTACTATACGCTAGAGAAAAACAGCGAGGCCATGCATGTTCTGTGTATTATTTGTTTGTACAGGCAATATCTGCCGGTCACCGACTGCCGAAGGTGTTTTGCGAAAGCTCGCTAATGAACGTGGCTTAACTGAACACATTAAAATAGACTCTGCGGGTATTGGTACTTGGCACGTCGGTGACCCACCGGATCTACGCTCCACTGAAACCGCGAAACAGCATGGCGTAGACATCAGTGGACAAAGGGCGCGCGCAATAGAACTAATTGATTTTGAAGCTTTTGATTTAATACTTGCGATGGATAATAGTCATTTCCAAGACTTGAAACAGCGCTGTCCTGAACCCCTGCTCGAACGCCTTGGTATGTTTATGAGCTACGCGACAGGGACTAAAATAACGGAAGTTCCAGATCCCTATTATGGTCAACAGGATGGTTTTGAGCGTGTGTTTAATATGATAGAAGATGCCGGCAAAGGACTATTGACCAAACTCCAAGATAAGCTCGCACAATAACAGCCCAATTTTATGTATAACGCCTCTCTAGCATTTCAAAAACGGCACGGAGCGATTGAGCCTCGCCGCCGATAGGACGTCCGGGCCTTGCTCTTGTGTTCCATGCCATAATATCAAAATGAGCCCAAGGTGTTCCATCGGACACGAACTCTTGAAGATAAAGGGCGGCGGTTATTGCTCCCCCAAAACCCCCTTCAGAAACGTTATTGATGTCAGCCACCTCACTTTTCAGCAATCCACGGTATGGGTTCCATAGAGGTAGACGCCAAACCGCATCGTCGACATCCGCCCCAGCAGTCTCAAGTTCTACCGCAAGTTCGTCCGTATTAGTGAACATGGCGGGAAGATCGGTCCCCAACGCTACCCGCGCCGCTCCCGTGAGTGTCGCAAAGTCAATTATCAGGTCAGGTTTTTCGAAATCGGCCGCTGCTATTGCATCACACATCACCAGGCGGCCCTCTGCATCAGTATTTCCGACCTCTACTGTAATCCCCTTTCGCGTTTTGATGACATCCGACGGACGGTATGCGTTCCCCGAAACATTATTTTCAACTGCGGGCACTAACACACGTAAACGCACCGGAAGTCGGAGTTCCATAATAAGGCTCGCAAGTGCCAAGGCGTGGGCAGCACCCCCCATATCTTTCTTCATCCGCAACATGCCGGCCGCAGGTTTTAGGTCAAGACCTCCTGTATCAAAACAAACACCTTTTCCAACAATCGACACTTTTGGGTGATGATCTTTACCCCAGCGTAGATCTATTAGTCTGGGTGGGTCGTCACTTGCCCGACCCACCGCGTGAATAGTTGGATAGTTTTGTTTTAAGAGATTGTTTCCTGTAATTACACGAACATCAGCTTTAAATTTTTTACCGAGCCTTCGAGTGGCCGCCGCTAATTCGGCAGGCCCCATATCGTCTGCGGGCGTATTGATGAGATCGCGAACCAAAGTGACCGCATCATACATTGCTTTAACACGGCCTTTCTCTGCATTTTCCGGCCACACTAAAGTGGGCACCTTTTGAGGTTTTGCTGATTTATATTTTGCAAACTGATAACACCCGAGCGCCCAACCAATAGCCATATTTGTGGCCTTTTCGCCCGCCATACGTGCGTCTATACTAAAAGACCCAATTGGTAAGGCTTTAGGTAACCCGGCGTAATCCCATAGCCCGTCATGGTTTTTAACCCCAAAAATAACACGCGTTAACGTTCCAGACGCATCAGGGATAAGGCTAATTTCGCCCGGTTTGGCCGAAAAACCCGAAGATTTTAACCAATTTTTTATTTCTTTGGGTTCGTTTTTTAACCACGCTGCAAAAACCGCTTTTTCAACCGGTGTAATCGGTATTGTTTTAGCGTCCGCCTTATTTCGAAACTTAAATGTCACTTAATATTCTCCCTCACACGTCACTATAGCGCACATATGACAAGGCGTCAGTCCTTGGAGGATAGGATTTTAAGACTGAAGAGCCACGTTCAAAGGTTTTGTGTACGGTGCAAACTAATGATAATGACTAAAAACCGCAGTCCCTAAGTCTATTATGAAATAAAGGAAAAATTGCATGGCGGCGATGAAACCAAATGAACGTACGCCATTCTCGGCAATAGACGATCGACCACCGCTACGCCTCCCTTCCGGGGATCGATTAATTATTTGGCCGCTTATGTCTCTCGAGGTATGGAATATTGATCGCGCGATGGCGCGCACTATCCTGCCACCGCCACAACACCAAACGCTAATTCCCGACATACCCAACTGGTCGTGGCATGAATACGGCATGCGCGTCGGTTTCTGGAGACTACGGAAACTATTCGCAGAACTAAATCTAACGGGCACGGTCACAATGAATGGCCGAGTTTGCGCAGAGTACCCACGGGTAGTCGAGGCCTGTCTAGAATTGGGATGGGAATGCAATGCGCACGCGTTTGAACAAATACCCATGCACAACGTTGAAAACCAGGAAGAAAATATCCGTAAAACAGTAAACGCAATCGAAGAGTTCACAGGATACCGGCCACGAGGCTGGTTTGGGCCAGGGTTAACCGAAACTTTCGAAACATTAGATTATTTGAAAAAAGCCGGCTTTGAGTACATCGGTGACTGGGCGTTTGATGACCAGCCAGTACCTCTCAAAACCGAGCATGGCGAAATTATCTCACTGCCATACAACTTTGAGATACACGATATCGTGGTGTCATTAATCCAAAATCAAAGATCCCATGTTTACAAGGAGCGTGCGATTGACTATTTCGACACACTTTATGAAGAAGCGTCTGGTAGCGTCAGGATCATGTCGTTTGCAGTACATCCATATATTTCTGGCTCCCCACATCGCATCCGCTACGTAAGGGAACTTCTTGAATATATGCTTGAAAAGCCTGGTGTCGTGGTAATGACTGGAGAACAAATTCTTGACTGGTATATGTCCGAAAAAACCTAGTAGAAAGTTTGACGATTAAAGCCTACCACAAATCCTTAAACTGCGTCGCGACGACGTTATCAAAGGCTGGATCTCCAGATAAAAGTCCCATATCGCGAGAGAATACATTCATGCCGGCAACAAATTCCTCACTGATTGAAGGGTCGTAAAACGGAAGATCTCGTTCAACAACCTGAGCAATTAAAGCCGTTTCAGCTTCCGGAAAGCTCTTACGAGCAACTTCAGTCGTCAAGCTAAGATCCTTTTTTATTGCCTTTTGTACATTGATAATTGCCCGCACGGCCTGCGATACCGTTTCGGGATCATCCTTAATCAACCGTTCCGTGGTCACAAGCGCTGGTTGAGTATAATTGAACGACGCGCTCGGACCGACACCGCGTCTTGGATCAAGAACGACGCTCCCGAAGCCACCGGTTACAGCAACTTCAGCTCCCATCCCGTTGGCCCAAAATGCATCAATCTTTTTGTTTTCAAGCGCTGCGGCGGCAGTGACGCCGAAAGATACGCCGGGCACAACAGTCCCCGGAATCGGCGCTATATTAACGTCATTTTCAGCATCGATACCTTCTTCCGTTAGCAACCGCTTTAGCCCGATATCCACCCAAGGCGCCGCACCAATATTTAGGCCTTTTAGGGCTTCCGTATCGCCAAGCTCGATGTTTAAGTCTTTATTAGCAACAAGAAGCCAATACATTCCCTGAGACAGGGCACATACCAATCGGGCCCCCTCCCATTCCGGGAAAGCCGCTTGCGTAGCGTGAGCGGACCCCGCGACGAAGTCGACGGTACCATCCCGAAGAGCCTTGTAGGCATCGTCGACCGGGAAGATTAGTTCGTAGGTCATATCGAGTCCTTCCTGCTCGAAAAACCCAAGTTCCACAGCTGCGGGTGCTGGAAAGTAAGAATTTGAGATCAGATCAGGAACAGCAATTTTCATTTTATAGTTTCCTTAATATCGGTTGAATTCATGCGAAATCGACACCTTTTTGCACGCCGGGCCGAGAGTGAATTTCGGCGTACCAGCGATCAACGTTACCGCACCCTTGCGTATATTCTGGCGTAACCGTCTTGGCCCTATAAACAACTGGATAAAATGCGAAATCTGCGATCGTCACTTCACCACCAGCGGCGAATTTCCGGTCTGCCATCAAACCATCCCAATACTCGAGATAGCGGTTAAACCTCTTGCCAAATTCATCCATTGTTGGCTCGTGGGGTTCTTTCATACGGGTAATCGCCATCATTGACGCCAGAACACCCGTCATATCAGTTGCGATACTATAAATATCGCGCCAGAAAATAGCATCCTTCGCGAGATGGGGAGGCATAAATTTTCCAGATTTTTCAGCCAAATAAGTCAAAATAGCGATGGATTGGCTCAACGTTAACGGCTTCCCGTCGGGCCCCTCATGATCGACTATAGTTGGTATAAGACCCATTGGATTAATTTCAAGATAATCGGCCTTGAGTTGCGCTTGGACTGCAAGATCGACAGAGCGGAGGGTATAGGGGAGACCACATTCGTCAAGCATGATCTTAGCCCGTAATCCGTTAGAAGTGGGCGCTGCATATAAATCGATCATTTGACCTCACCTGAAAAATTAAAATCTAACTGTGATTAACACGTTTTACGGTTCCTCGTCACCGGTAGTCGTTGCTAGGATAGCGGACTCAAGTTGTTGCTGTATCGAAAGCCACGCCTCTTCCGACTCTAATAGTTTCTGGGATACCCACCCTATATCTTTTTGTAATTCAATAAGTAGTTTGGGATCCCCTTCATACAACTCGGGTTTTGCTAATTCTGCCTCAATTTCATCCTTTTGTTCCTCAAGTTTTTTCATGTTTTTTTCAATTCGTGCAATCTGTTTTCTCAAAGGCGCCTCCTGGCGTCTCTGGGCCGCTCCCTGCCGGCGCCCCTCTTGCTTATTATTTTTTCGGCTTTTAGACCTTTCTGTATTTCGGGGCCGGACTTTGCCGCTTTCTAACAGCTGGATCCGATAATCTTCTAGATCGCCATCAAATATTGAGACACTTTCGTCGGCCACCTGCCAAAACCGGTCAGTTGTAAGATCGAGAACGAGCGGATCGTGGCTCACTATTACGACTGCACCAGAAAACCCGTTGATTGCTTGGATCAGCGCTTGCCGGGAATCCAAATCGAGGTGGTTCGTGGGCTCATCTAATAATAATATGTGTGGTTTATCACACGTCATTAACGCAAATAACAAACGGGCCTTTTCTCCACCCGAAAGGTTTCCAACTAATGTATCGGCGCGCTGTTTATCAAAGCCGAAACGGCCAAGATGAGCCCGTAATGTCTCTTCCGAGTCTGCCTCTCTTTTTCGTGAAAGCTCAACTAATGGCGTCGCAGTGCTATCAAGCTCTTCCGATTGGTGTTGTGCAAAATACCCAACCCTCAATTTTGGTGCTGTTACGAGTCGCCCAGTAAGTAATTCGAGCCGCCCTGCAAGTAACCTCAAAAGCGTTGATTTTCCGTTACCGTTAGCGCCGATTAATGCAATACGATCATCATCGTCAATGCGAAGGTTTAATTTTTCAAGTACCGCACAACCATTATAACCAGCAGACCCTTCACTGATACTATACAATGGAGGCGCAAGCGGTGGATCAAGATTGGGAAAATCGAACGTAACCGAACGGCCACTGGCTTGCTCCGGTATCGGCTCCATCCGCGCTAGCATCTTCAGTCGTGACTGCGCTTGCCGAGCCTTCGTCGCTTTATATCGGAACTTATCGACAAATTTTTGAATATGGGCCCGCTGCGCATCTTGTTTTTCTCGCATGCGCTTGTTCTGTTCCAGGTGGGCGCGGCGGGTAGATTCAAATTTATCATAGTTTCCGCGATACAACGTAAGCTTTTCATCATCCAGATGCAGTATTTCGTCGACCACTCTGTTCAAGAGGCTACGGTCATGACTTACAATCAAAACCGTTCCGTTATATTTCCGCAGATAATCTTCGAGCCAAATACCTGCCTCTAAATCTAAATGATTTGTTGGCTCGTCAAGCAGTAACAGCTCAGGTTCAGTGAACAAGAGGGAGGCGAGCATTACACGCATCCGCCAGCCCCCGGAAAACTCGTCGAGCTGACGCTGTTGCGCATTTTCCTGAAAACCCAAGCCAGCCAAGATCCGGGCGGCACGCGCAGGCGCACTACTGGCTTGTTTTTCGGCAAGTCGCTCGTGTACCCTTACGATGCGCTCTGGATCCGTTGAATAGTCCACCTCTCGTTGAAGACTTTGTAGCTCTTTATCCGCGGCGAGAACACAATTTAGGACCGTTTGCGCCCCTTCCGGCGCTTCCTGTTGTGTGACACCTATTCGCCAACGTTCGGGTACTGACACCGAACCTGAATCCGGTTCTAATTGACCCACTATAAGTCGAAGAAGTGTGGTTTTACCGCTACCGTTAATGCCCACTAGTCCTACGCGATGACCACGTGCAACAGCTGCTGTGGTATCGCTAAGTAAAAGGCGCGATCCGATGCGATAGCTAAGATTATTAATTTGGAGCATGTTTGGTTTTTGACATTGCACACGCAAAAGGTACTGCGTCTCAGGTTACTCGATCTTTTTAGTCCCAGTGTAGGAAAAGTTAATATAGCAGAAACGGGTCTGTACTCAGGCAGTTTTTGTTATCTCTAGTCCCAGGTCTTTAATCATCTGTTCCCGCATCATAAATTTTTGGATTTTTCCTGTTACAGTCATCGGGTATTCGCCAACAAAACGTATGTATTTGGGGATTTTTTGATGCGCAATTTGACCGGAGCAGAAAGAAATTATCTCGTCCTCTTGTGCAGTTTCTCCTTCCTTAAGCTTGATCCATGCGCATAACTCTTCGCCATATTTCTGGTCCGGTACTCCGAATACTTGAACGTCAGCTATCTTAGGGAATTGAAACAGAAATTCTTCAATTTCGCGTGGATATAAGTTTTCTCCGCCACGAATTACCATATCCTTGATACGACCCACAATATTGAAATATCCACTTTCATCCATCGTCGCGAGATCCCCAGTGTGCATCCAACCACTGATATCAATGGCGTCGGAAGTGCGTTTCTCATCATTCCAGTAACCTCGCATTACCGAATAACCCCGCGTACATAATTCACCAGTTACGCCCGCTGGCACAATGAACCCTTCCGCATCAATAATTTTCACCTCGATGTGCGGTTGGACACGACCCACAGTAGATACTCGTCTAATGACGGGATCGTCTGTAGAGGTCTGGGTCGATACTGGGCTCGTCTCCGTCATTCCATAGGCTATGGTGACCTCCTCCATGTTCATTGTTTCTATTACTTCCCGCATCACCTGCATCGGACACGGAGAACCCGCCATGATCCCGGTACGCAGAGTGGAAAGATCAAAGTTCGCGAAATCAGGATGCTGGAGTTGAGCAATAAACATAGTAGGAACGCCGTATAGGGCCGTACATTTTTCCCCTTCAACTGCCGCTAACGTAGCCAGCGGCTCGAAGCCTTCTCCAGGATAGATCGCAGCGGCGCCGTGAGTAACGGCTGCTAAGTTACCCATAACCATGCCAAAGCAATGATAAAGGGGAACAGGTATACATATCCGATCCACTTCACTCAGGCCTTGTGCTGCGCCAACAAAATAGCCGTTATTAAGAATATTGTGATGCGTTAGGGTTGCACCTTTGGGGGCGCCGGTGGTGCCGCTGGTAAACTGGATATTGATAGGATCATCAAATTGAAGCGTTTTTGCAATTGCCTCGATAGCTTCATACCCCGCTCTTCTACCTCTTTCCAAAACCTCCTTGAAGGCAAACGTTCCCTGCGTTTCTTCGCCTCCAATTTTAATGATGTAGCGCAGGTGGGGGAGCCGGGCTGATTGTAGCGGATCAGTATTTGGCCGATCAATCTCTGGTGCGAGTTCGCGGATCATTCCGATATAATCGCTATTTTTAAATGCAGATGCGGTCACCAAAGCCTCGCACTCGACCTTATTTAACGAATATTCGAGCTCCGCGCGCCGGAAGGCTGGATTAATAGTGACAAGGATTAACCCTGCCTTAGCGGCGGCAAACTGCGTTATTACCCATTCCGCGCAGTTAGGGGCCCAGATACCAATTCGGCTGCGCGGTTTTAACCCGAGCTCTAGTAATCCCGCCGCAAAGTTATCAACCCTGGCCTTCAGTTGCTCCCACGACCAGCGTACACCTTGATCGCACACAACTAACGCTTCGCGCGAACCCCAACGCGCCGCCGCAAAGTCGAATTGTTGACCAATTGTCACCCCTATGAGGGGCACCGCAGATGTACCGCTTGAGTAGCTTTTTTTAATGTTGGTCATATACACACCCTTATACAATCCCGTTGCCCGAAGAATATCGTCCGCGAAGCTATCGAATAACGTATTCTACGTTAGGCTCTTGCATCTGCATTGCCTTTACCTCAAAACCAGCATTCTCCATTTATAAATTCAATAATCGACGCGCGTTACCATTCAATATTTTTACGCGATCATGGCGGCAAAACGTCATGCGTTCAGCCCATTCTGTGCCGGGCTGATTTTCCACAAACGGGTAATCAACAGAAAACATGATGCGGTCTACCCCCATCTCTTGTACAGCACACAGTAACGCTGGATTTGAAAAATTACCGCTCGTCGTAATATGAAAATGGCTCTCGAAAATCTCTCTAAATGAGCGCGCCTGAGAATTTTCGACCCTCGACAGGGCTTGGTTTACCCGCCACAACAAGTACGGAAGTGTCTCGCCCATGTGTCCAAGGATCATTTGAAGGCCCGGGTAGGCATCAAACACCCCAGACAACACCATGCGTATAGCTTGTGTCGCCGTTTCAACAGTATACCCCCAACCCGCTGTGGCAAGAGCCGGAAAATCCTCGAGATAATCCTGATAATATGCTTCGACGACCTGCGGGTGGGGGTAAGCGGGATGCAAATATACCGGCACCTCTAATTTTTCCGCCCGCGCGTAAATCGGCCAATACTTTTGCTTATCGCAGAATTCGTTATTGGTTAGTCCGTGAATCATAGCGCCAACAAAACCTAATTCGCCAACACATCGCTCAAGTTCATCAGCGGACGCAACTGGGTCTGCGGTCGCGAGGGCTGCGAACGCAGCGAAACGGTCAGAGTGTGTTTGAACTGTCGCATGCAGATTATCGTTTACTTGACGCACAATCTCGGGACCGATTTGGGGATCGAGGCGTTGGGCGGACGGTGCACCGTGGCTTAACACCTGGATGTCTATGCCTGCCGCATCCATTTCACGCAACCGCAATTCATGAACGTCATAAAGGCGTTTAAGGAGCCCATCCCTTCTAGAGGCATTCCGACCAACATAGGTGTCTGTTAAGACCGGATCCCAATAGTGCTCCTCCAAAGCAATAATTTCGATCCCCGTTTCTGTCGCCATGATACTCTTCCTGTTTTCCCCATATTAACAGATCCTATATCTCGACGGCATAGTGATATTAACGGTAGAGTTATCGCCAAAATTTTTTGCGGAGAAAAAAATGGCTAAGACCGGGCGTATTGATGTTCACCACCACGTCCTACCGGAATTTTACATCGAAGCGCAGAAGGCGGCTGGGATCACTGGAACAGCATATCGCGGATTTCCAGACTGGACACCGCAGCATAGTCTATCGGTTATGGAGACCGAAGATATCGCAACCACCATACTGTCCTTTACTTCGCCGGGTATTTGGTTTGGGGAAATAGAGCAAACAAAGGCCTTGGCATCTCGATGCAATGATTACCTCGCTGACCTGGCTAGAGACCATCCTGGACAGTTTGGTGGTTTTGCTTTTTTGCCACTACCAGACATCGACGCCGCCCTCAACGAAACGGCGAGGGTCTTTGATGATCTCAACCTAGACGGCATCACACTTCTTACGAGTATCGACGACAAGTACATCGGTCATCCAGCTTTCGATCCACTTTACGCAGAACTAAACCAGCGCAAAGCTATTGTATTTGTTCACCCCTGTTATCCACCTGGCACCGAGGCCGATGGGTGGGATATTCCGCGAATGCTCATTGACTATCCTTTTGAAACTACGCGGGTCGCGGTGAATCTAATATTTAAGGGCGTAATGGAGAAATACCCTGATATACAATTTATTCTGTCTCATTCTGGCGGCACACTGCCATTTTTAGCGCACCGCGTATCAATTTTTGACGACGCTACATCGTTTAAAGAAAATTATCCGGAGGGCGCACTCTCATATATCAAGCGGTTTTGGTTCGATACAGCTTTGTCCGGTAATGCCACGCCATTAGCCGGGTTATCATCTATTGCCGATCCCAACCGTATACTATTCGGGACAGATTTTCCCTATATTTCGGCTGAAAAGGTGACCACAGAAACTCAAGGCTTTGATGCCTGGGACGGATTATCAGGAGACACGCGGACGGCGATAAACCGAGGAAATGCGGAACAATTATTTCCGCGATATGTATGAAGATGTTGAACATATGACCAAGCTGATAACATCCAAAACGCAGGACCGTGTGACGACCCTTAGCATAGATCGCCCGGACAAAGGTAATCGCATAACCAATGAAATGGCTACGGCACTCGGAGAAGCTATCGATGAAGCTGGCAGGACAGGGTCAAAATTAATCGTTTTACGAGGAACCGGTGACGTATTTTGTCTCGGACGCGATATGCAACCAGATGGAGAACAGGGTGTCGCCACCGATATCCGCGCCAATAATACGGAACCCGCGTTAAGGCTTTTCGCAAAATTCCAGGCGTGTCCTGCTACTATTGTCGGCGTGGTGCAGGGTAAAGCTATCGGCATGGGGTGCGCAATTGCCGCCCTTAGCGACATCACGGTCTCTGCGGAAAACGCAAAATATCAGATACCAGAAATGGGCCGCGATCTTCCGCCAACCATCGTAATGTGGGCGTTGGCCGATCGAATGCCGCGTAAAGCTATTGCTTACATGGTCTATTCGCGAGATCCAATCGATGCGGCGACAGCTCTGTCTTTTGGACTAATCAGTCGCATCGTTCCAGAGAAGGACCTAGAAACAGAGGTTCATCTATTAATCTCTAAACTATCGAAGAATTCTTTAGTCGCGCTTAACGCTGTTAAAACCTACATGCGATCAGCGCCACAAATGGATCGGCAAGGTGCATCGGACTATTCGAGCAATCTACTTTCTAACGTATTGGCGTCGCGGTAACGCTTCTGCGCTATGGCGTCTTTTCCGCGTCAAGCTTTGCCGCGATATCCTCAACCAAAATTTTCTTCGAAACCTTGCCAAACGGCGAAAGTGGAAAATCTTCCATCAGTTCGAGACGCTCCGGCAACTTGAAGCGAGCCAGTTCAAATGACTCAAGATGCTTTATTAATTCTTCTAGATCCAAGGTTTCCCCAACTGCTGGAATAATACAAGCACACATCTTTTCACCCAGTACTGGGTCCGGCATAGCCACGATGGCAACATTTTTAACTGCCGAATGCGTAAGTACGAGGTTTTCTATTTCCTCGGCTGAAATTTTTTCCCCGCCACGATTTATCAAATCCTTTTTACGACCTTCCACCAGAAACGCACCTGACGGATGTTGTCGCATCAGGTCACCCGTCCGGTAGAAGCCATCAACTGTAAATGCTCGGGCGTTGTGTTCTGGCGTCCCAAAGTAACCTCGAAGGGTATAGGGTCCACGGCAACACATTTCGCCGACCTCCCCGAAAGGAACGACCCTGTCTTCCTCGTCAACAATCCGCACTTCGTCGTCTTCACAAACGGGAAAACCGACAGTCTCCATACGAACCGATTCTTCGTGATGTTTTTCAGCAAAGAAAAGCATACCTTCCGCCATGCCAAAATTTTCTTGTACAAATACATTTGGAACCAAATCGTACGTACGACGGCGAACTTCCGGCTGTAATCTTTGACCACCGGACTGAAAATATTCGAGCGAAGAAAGGTCATACTCTTCGATTTTTGGATCGTGAATCCATCGTATTAATAACGCCGGAACACAGTGAATATGCGTTACGCGGTGCTTTTCAATAAGTGGAAATAGTGCCTCACCTCGTGTGGTTTGACTGAAAACCACAGTGCCGCCCTTCATGAGAAAACCCTGCATGCCTGGGCACGCAAGGGGCAGGTTGTGGCCAATTGGCAGTATGTCCAGCAACACCTTATTCGGGCCCGTTTCGGTAGCCGCACATGCAAACTTGGTATTACAAATATAGTCGTTATGAGTTCTGGGAATGAGCTTGGGGATACCCGTGGTGCCTCCCGATAGCTGAAATACCGCTGGATCCTCAGGATCGATCTCTATTGCATCTATATCCGCTTGGGTTGCTTCTGGCTCACGTTCAAGTAGCTCAGAAAAAGTCACAAAGCCCTCTTGAGCCTGACCAAGAACGATGCCAACCTTCAAGCATTCATGCTCCTTAAGCAGTCTCTCCACGAGTTCCGTAAAGGAGTAATCACGAGCCTTGGCAGGCACAATGCAGGCCTTGGCCTGGGCGATCTCAACAAATTGCGTCACCTCTAGATATCGATGAGTTGGCAAGGCCATGATTGGTATCACGCCAATCTTCTGCAATGCAAAATAAAGATACGAAAATTCAACTACGTTGGGCAAACAGACAACCACGCGATCAAGCGGCATAAAACCAAAATCAAGAAGGTTAAGCGCTACCCTTGTGGAACGTTCATCGAGTTCTTTGTAAGTGACGACACGTTCGCCATCTATAATCGCCGTCCTATCAGCATATTCGGAAAACCATTCTCCGAAATGCGACGCAATACTGCGGTCTTCCCAATAACCTTTCTCGCGATACTTTTGCGCAAATTCAGGAGGATATTTTACAACACCATCGAGCATCAGTTTTCCCTAGTCCAAGGAGTTAGGTGACGGATGAAAAACCACCGTCCACAACCAAAATTTGACCACTTACAGATTTATTACCATCAATCAAGCTCATCGCGGCCTGCGCGACGTCCTGCGCATTCACCACGCGCTGTAATGGCGTCTGTTTAGCGCGGGCACCCATCAATTTATCATAATTCTCACCAAGCATTCGCTGCATCCAATCACCTTCCATCCAACCCGGAGCCACTCCGTTTACTCGCACACCTGAGCGACCGAGGGCACCAGCCAACGCTTTCGTCATCGTCCACAGCGCGCCCTTACTTACAGAGTATGGCAGAGCCTGAGGACCCGGTCGCGCGCCAACTATGCTATTAGTATTCACAATGCACGCGTCATCTGACGCTTTTAAGAGGGGAGCTGCGTGTTTTGTGACCAAGAATACCCCGCGCACATTCACGTTAAACACTCGATCCCAATCCTCGACTGCGATTTGTTCAAACTGCCATGCCAATCCGGTCGTGGTTGTTCCGGCGTTATTACATAGGACGTCCAGGCGCTGAAACCTCGCTTTAACTTCATCTATCATTCGGACTACTTCAGCTTCTTCGGCGACGTCAGCTTGGATCAGGAGAGTATCAACCCCGACGTCCGAGCATAGAGAAGCTGTTTTCTCCGCTTCCAGCGTACTTCGCGCATAATTTATAGCGACGTTATAGTCCGCTTTTGCGAGTGCGATAGCCTCCGCGCGCCCAATCCCGGTCGAAGCCCCGGTCACCAGAGCGACCCTTTTTTCTGTTAATGTCATGTATCTTAAACGGGAAACCGTCCCTTTCTCGATAAATCCTATAAACTAAACTTGTCAACGTCTTTAGTTTCTTGTCAATAGCGCGGCTAGTTCTATAGCAAACACTAATTCGCAAGCTTTCGCTCAAAAGATGTTTTGCACGCTGTTAACAATAACTAGAAACCAAGGATAACCAACTTGCGGTCACTGAGTTGATCAACAGAGTTTTACTCAGAATGGTAGCTTGTTTTACATTGTTGATCGTGTTCCCTTTACAGGGTCTCATCACCTTAACGTCGAGCAATCCTAATGCGCATTATTGACTTACATTGTTATACAAATACCCAGCCTTGGATCGACTGTCAGGGTCCCTACGTCAAGGCTCTCGCAGAGTACTGGGATCGAGAGTGGAAGGCCAAAGAAGAGGCCGAAGTTATTGCTGATTTCACGGCCGCGGGAGTGGACGCGGTTCTTGTCGCATTAGACTTGGAAACAACCATTAACACGCCTCCTTGCTCCAATGGTTATGTAACAGCTATGCGAAATCGGCACCCGGAGCGGATAATTCAAGCATGGGGAGCTGTCGACCCGTTTAAGGGAGAAGGTGCTATCAACGAAGCAATCGAAGCGATCGAAGTTCATGGAATGCTTGGCTTTCATTTTCACCCAATTATGGGTCATTATGCCGTCAACGACCCCGAACTTTATCCGCTTTTTGAAACGATAAATCGACTAAAATGTCCCGTTATGATTGACGTAGGAACTACCGGCATGGGAGCCGGCATTCCCGGGGGAATGGGTGCCAAGATAAGGCACGCTCACCCTTCCGCAATTGATGATCTTGCCGCCGACTTCCCCGACTTAACTATAATAGCGGCTCACCCCGGTTGGCCCTGGGTCGACGAAATGACCGCCGTCGCGCTTCACAAAGGTAATGTTTTTTGGGAAATGTCCGGTTGGGCGCCAAAATATTTTCCCCCTCAACTTAAGGTCGATATGCGAGCCCGTCTTCAGGACAAAATCATGTTTGGCAGTGATTATCCCAGCCTGCCTTACGAAAGAATATTTAGAGAATGGGATGAACTGGGTTACAAGCCTGCAGTCATGGAAAAAATCTTTCATGGAAACGCCGAGCGAGTGCTCGGCCTTTAGGCAAACGTAAATTCCAGTGTCTTAGTGAGAGACGCGGGGAAGGTATCTACGTTTTTTTTGGTCTGTATGTGAAAGTGCGTTTTATCACGCGGATCACTCCAGAAATCAGGGTTTCTCAGGGTCAAGGAAAAGATACTAGTCAGAATTAAATAGATCCGCTTTGGAAACATCATAGTTATAAAATGCCGCCGCCTGACCGGCGGAACTATCGGCCCCGAAACGGCTATTCCAAGCCATTCTGATGTCACGCTTAAAACGCGCCAAGGGTGATACGAGATGATTTTGTTTTGCGCGAACCCGCGAACCCAGCTGAGCTCGTGTCGCGCGTGGCTTCCTCACTTCCTCGTATGTTTCTAACGCTAACTGAGGGTCATTGGGTGTGCGCGCGATGGCCTCGGCAAGGATACATCCATCTTCTATAGCCATACAGGCCCCCTGCCCCAAATAAGGCAACATAGGATGCGCGGAGTCCCCCAGCAAAGTTATACGACCAACCGTCCACCTCTCGAGAGGATCGCGATCATAGAGTGCCCACTTATAATATTTTTCGCTCGAGTCTATTAAATTGAGAAGATTTTGGTTCCACTTACCATAGGTTTCCATTAGTTCAAATTTGTCACATTCGTAGGTCCAGGACTCTTCGGTCCACCCGTCGCTGTCATAATGAGCAACAAAATTTACTAACTCTCCCTGACGTCGAACAGGATAATGAACAATATGACCGTGCGGGCCCCACCAAGCGACCATTTGCCGAGCAAAACTTGGATCAGGTAGCGCTGCTCCGGGCACGAGCCCCCGCCAACAAATACAGCCTGTAAATCGAGGGTCAATTCTACCAAACAGGCTATCGCGCACAGCAGAGTGAATGCCGTCAGCACCAACAATTATATCTGCTTCAATCGATTGGCCACCCGCAAACGTCGCGATCGCGCGGTCTTCGTGCGGTTCAACCCCTATGCACTCAGCATCGGTATGAAAAATAGTACTGGGTAACGCGTCTATTAATATGTTGAGCAGATCTGCACGGTGCATGGTTAAAAATGGCGCTCCATATCGTTCGGCAATATCACCCGATCTGCGCGGGCGCGCTATAATACGGCCACTTCTATAACTTCTAATAAGCTGTTCGCGGGCCTGAAACCCAACCTCCACCGCTCTCTCTTCAACCCCAAGATAGCGGAATGCCTTCAGAGCGTTGGGGCTTAAATTAAGTCCCGCCCCTATCTCACCAAGTTCTGGAGATTTCTCGTAAATTTCAACTTCGAGACCACGTCTGTGAAGAGCTAGAGCAGCGGCAGCGCCGCCAAGGCCCCCGCCAATTATAACAACTTTTGGTTTACGCGACATTTGGAGAACGGATCCTAGGACATAGGTGTCAAATTATTTTCGCGAATAAACCTCTCATAAACAGGAAGATCGATGATAGGCGGCACACTTCCCGCTTGTCCAAACATGTCGGCAATCCAACCACGATGATAGCTGCCATGGGTAACTAAGTGAAAGAAACAGTTTGCCCGTGACAAGGATCCCGTATTTCCGCCTATAAGTTCATAATTTACTATTTCTTCAAGTTCTTCGATCTCAAGAGATTCAAAATACTCCAACATTTCACTGTCCATCCTCTGGCGAGATTGCCACAAGTCCCCTAACTCAGTGTGAATTGTGCCGCGAAGTTCAGAAATTCCGTGACTGCGTTCCTGCATGTGCGCAAGCCAAATCATGTCGACTGAAAGGAGGTGATTAAGGCTTACAAAAATCGATTTGAGTACGGTTTTGCGCTCCTTGGTGACCTCAACGGGCGGCAGCTCACTAACTTTGGCGTACAGTTGATCATTAGCCCATCCGTTATATTCGAGTAAATTACGTATATGACCGCGTCCATCCTTCATAATGTTTTCCTTGCTAGACCGTCAGGATAATACCGACTGTATCCCCGTTCATCCACGCCAAACCGGATTAACCGCTCCTGCGCCTGAAGAGGCTGTATTAACGTATTTTATAGTTTTTTTTATTTGAGCTATGAAAGTTGGGTTCAACTCGGTTCTTTTCGGCGCGGTATTAATAACCACCCAAAAATAAGAGCCGCTAAAGCCGCGCCGGCAAATTCAGCAATGATAAAAGCTGGAACATCGACGGGACGAATTCCAGAAAATGTATCCGTAAAGGCCCTGGCTATAGCGACTGCGGGATTTGCGAAAGACGTGGAGGACGTAAACCAGTACCCGGCAGAAATGAAAAGGCCCACTGCATACGGGACAGTGTGGGGACAAAAACGTATGCAACCGAGGATCGTAGCCACAAGCCCAAACGCCGCAATAACTTCCGCTGCCCATTGGGAAATCCCGGTACGTACGTGGGTTGACCACGTAAACACGTCAAGTTCAAACATGAAGTGTGCAATTACCGTTCCGGAAATCCCACCAACTACCTGGACTACCAGATACAATGGCACCTCTCGCGCAGGAAACATACGTCTCATCCAAAATGCGACGGTTACCGCGGGATTAAAGTGGGCACCGGAAACAGGACCAAATATTGAGATTAATACAACGAGTATCGCGCCGGTCGCGACGGTGTTGCCGAGCAAGGCGATTGCATCATTTCCATTGGCCAAGCGCTCGGCCATAATCCCCGACCCAACCACGGTTGCGACCAGGAAAGCCGTACCAATTGCTTCCGCAAGCAGGCGGCGCTTTAAATCAAATTGGTCCATTTTCTTGTCCGGCATATCATGTTGGGCAAACTTTTATTATTGAGTCATTGGAAAGAACGCACGTTACACAAAACGTCAGTCACTATCCTTTTCGAAGTGCCTAACAACAGGTGGTTGGCCGGGAAGGCCAAGTCTTTCCCAATCACCCGTTACTTTGTCGTAAACTTTTTTACTCAGCATTGTTCTCTTAGAAAAGTTCTTGATATTCTTGTGATCCTTGCAGGCATTTATTAAGGCCTTAGATCCGTAGGGCCGATTTTCAGCCGGGTATTGGCTGGGATCAAGTTGAGTACTCCAAGTGTCGCGCAAAATATCAATATCATCGACGGGGTGACTGCGGCTAGCCATAGCCCACAATACCTGGTCCATATCACAGGGATCGATATCTTCATCGACAGCAATAACCCATTTAGTGTAGTAGGCTCCGCCTGGAACTTGAGCCGCAAGCGCCAACACTTGCGCGGCATGGCCCGCGTAACGCTGCTCTACACTGACCACCGTCATACCCCACCCACCAGCTGCAGCAGGGTGACAATAGACCCCTTGGATTCCGGGGATTCCCAGTTTATCAAAATCATTCCACACTCGGGCAGAACGAATAATTGCAAAAAAACCACTTTGTTCACACGATGGGTAATCAGCCATTAAGGCATTGGTCATAATCGGTTGAGTGCGATGATGTAACGCCGTGATTTCTACGAGCGGCGCCTCTCCCTCGGGTCTCCCATAATACCCTGTGAATTCACCGAATGGCCCTTCGGACTTCATTGCCCCAGGTTTTAAGACACCCTCAATAACCAATTCAGCATTGGCTGGTATCAATAAATCGGTTGTCTTTCCTTTAACCACCGACACCGCTTGATCCCTGATACCGCCAATAAACTCATACTCAGAAATATTTTTGGGAAAACCCTGTGAGCCAACCAGCATAAAAATGGGATCCACGCCCCAGGCGGCTGCTACCTCGATCGCCTCACCCCTTTCCCATGATCTTTCGATATGAAGACGAGCGTCTTTGCCTGGAGAGAGATAAAGCCCAGCGGCGCGTTTACCCTGTTGCATCATGCGATAGGTGCCGACGTTTAGATATCCGCTGTCAGGATCCCGAGTGATGACGCAATCTGCGGTTCCGGGGTACCGCCCACCGTCAAGCGGCCAGTGGATTGGTATAGGCAGTTCATCAAGGTCAATATCGTCACCAAGCAAAGTATTTTCGAATACCGGCGCTTCCTCAGGTGCAACCTCACGCGGGGGAATACGTTGCATAAGCTTAGTTTTAACTTTCGTGATTAGTTCAAGTGTCGGTGTATCCACATCTTCGCCCAGCGTAAGTGCAATACGCTTGAGGCTTGGTCCCGCGAGGTTCCAAAGAAGTCGAGCATTTATACCCCCCGCCTCAAAGCCCTCAGTTTTCTCAAACATAACGGTAGGGGATGGGTTTTGTTTAGCCAAAAGATACCCTATCGCACTCATTTCCTGGTCGCGACTAACGGGTTCCGAAACCCGAACCAATTCACCTATGTTTTCAACCTCTTGCAGCCATTGGCGAAGGTCTTGAATAGGTTCATTTTGCGTCCGTTGGCTAACCGCGTCGGTGGTTTCTTTATTCATGCTATTATCTTTCTGCTTACTGGGTCCAACTTAAGCGTGCAAAGATTGTTCCTAAACACCCACAGGACCGGTCTGCGTCAACACAAGTCGTCCCTGTATCAAACGTGACTCAACTTTTCGTAGACCATTCTTACATTGGTCAAGGGGCATCACCTCTGTAGGCGAGGGTTTTATCTTGCCCGCCTCATATAACTCAAAAATATGATCAAAGCATTTCTTAGTAAGATCCGGACGTCGGCGGCGGTAATCACTGATCTGCAACCCTCCCACGTCAATATTTTTAACGAGTAAATAATTTGTTTTCAAAGAGGGAATCTGCCCCGCTGCAAATCCAATCACCACGACGCGGCCACGCCACGCGACCGCCCGAAGCGCGGCTTCAAATACATCTCCACCAAGCGGATCAATTACGATATCAACACCACGGCCATTGGTAACCGCAAACACCTGTTCACGGAGTGAATCCCGGATATTATCTCTACTAAGATCCACCGAATAATCCGCCCCGGCGTCTTGAACGAGGCTAACTTTTTCCGGGCTTGAAATACCGGCGATCGCCGTCCCCCCAAGAGCTTTAATTAATTGGATACAGGCGAGACCAACGCCACCTGTTGCACCAAGCACAAGAACCGTATCTCCTTTTAGAAAGCGGGCGCGTTCAATTAGAGCAAACCAAGCGGTATCGAAGACGAGGGCCATCGACGCACCGTCAACAAAAGATAATGTATCAGGAAGGTGATAGCAGTTATCTCGATGGATAGGTGTTAATTCGGCAAAACCGCCTTGTTCTGCCATCGCAACCACCCGATCGCCAAGGTTGAAACCGCGTACCTTCTCCCCGATAGATTGGACGACGCCTGTTGGCCCTTTTCCAGGAACAAAAGGCAAATGAGGTCGAAATTGGTAGGTGCCGCTCACCATAACAAGATCGACGTAATTTACGGCTGTAGCACGGACCCCTATAATAAGGTCCTCTGGACCAGCGACCGGATCGTCAAACTCGGTTAGCGAAAGATTATCGATAGAACCATATTCTGATAGAACCGCAGCACGCATTAAACTTCCTTAGTCGAGGAACTCGGGCACCAAATTGCCCTCCGTAAGCCTCTTTATGATTTCTTGTTTTTCCATCTTTCCATTAGGCATTAGCGGGATAGAAGTAAGGGACAACCAAAACTCCGGCATATCGTAGCGCGACAAACCTTCGGCGGCGAGATGGGATAACATTTCATGTGGTTCGACCGTAGTTTCCTCTTCAAACATCACCGCAAGGCATACGCGTTCACCTAAACGATCGTCGGCGACTGGAACGGCGGCCGCTAAACGCACCGCTGCATGTCGAAGAGCAAGATCTTCTATGAAATTGGGGTTTATATTATGTCCACCTCGCACAATTAGCTCTTTTTTCCTTCCCGTGAGGCAAAGATAGCCTTTTGCGTCAATCATTCCGAGATCCCCCGTCAAAAACCAGCCGTCGCTATTTAGGGACGCCTCGCTCGCCGCTACATCATCAAAGTACCCGAGCATTAGTGACGCACCTTTGCCGCCAACGACGCCCAATTCGCCGGGTTGCAACCTCTTATCGACGTTACCTTCATCGAAGACAGCCAAATTGTAACCGGGACAGCATACACCGCTGCTGCGCAATATCTGTTCTCTTTCGTCTCCAGGTAAACCATGCTGATGGCCATTTGTTTCGGTCATGCCATAACCTTTCTGAACTGGAATACCCTTGTCGAACAGCGCTGCAGCCACGTGTTCAGGACATGCTGCGGCGGAAACACGAAAGCATTTAAGACGCTCATATTTATTTATTCCGCGGGAAGACAGTTCACCAACAAGGTCCATCGCGTGAGTTGGAACGCCAACTAAGTAGTTTACCCGGGCGGCTTCTATACGCTCTAGGAGGCTCTGGCGACGGGGCCAGTCGTGTATCACAAATTCGCCGCCAGCCACGAACGACGTCCACAGCGTTCCGCACCCCAAGTTATGACTAAAGGGGCTCAAGGAACAGGTAATTGTATTTTTATCAAAAGCCCAGGCTTCTGCAATTCCCCGAGCCGCAACGAGTTGAGTGTTGTCACTATGCATGACGCCCTTCGGATCACCTGTAGACCCAGAGGTGAAGGCAAGATAGGTGACCGTGTCAGGATCTTCAATTGGAAGAGGTAATTCTCCTGCATCGCTCTCAATTAAACCCTCAAATGGCGCACCACTCTCACCCTTCTTTAAACGATACACCACTCGAAGTTGCGGCAGATCGGAAATAATATCGAGTATTTCATCGCCCTGGGCATCCGCGCCGTGGCCGGGCTCATGGATGTAAGCCGCGCAGGCGCCCCGCACACAAAGCGCCGCAATTTCGCGGACCGTATGGTTACGATGGGGAGACGGACAACAGACTAGGCCACACCGTGACGCTGCGAGCAGTGCAACTACTGTTTCTATCCGATTTGGCGCGCCAACAAAAATCGTATCGCCTGGTAAAAGGCCATTACGCAATAGATCGGCGGAAAACAAATCTATTACGACTATAAGTTCTTTCCAGGATAGAGCTCGCAAACTATCCCGTACAGCAACACTATTCGGTGTTTTCGCAGCGTGAGCGTGTGCGATAGAGTATAGAGTGTGTTTTTTCCAAAAACCTGCTGCGTAATATTCGTCCACCGTTGCACTTGTCGGTAGCAACGTGGGTTCAATGGTCATTTAAAATTAAACGCCTTGTGACGCAGCAACCAAGGTGTCCATCTCCATGTCATCGTCTTTTACTGCGCCGATAAGTTGAGTGACTTTTTCAATGCCGCGCTCATCGCACCAAGCTTCTAAATCATCAATGATCGTTGTTAACGCGGTCGGGTTTCGAAAGCCGGCATAACCGATGCCAACGGCGTGCGCACCGGCAAGCATATATTCCACGACATCTTCCGCCTTCGTGACCCCACCCACACCAATTACAGGGATATTTACCTCTTTCGCCACCTGGTAGACCATGCGCAACACGATCGGCTTTAAAGCGGGCGACACCATTCCACCAAACTTATTACCGAGCGCGGGCCTGAAATTATCTGTACGTATTTTGAGGGAAAGAAATGTATTCGCAATCACGAGTGCGTCGGCACCCGCCTCTTCCGCAGCGACTGCGATGGAAACAATATCACCGGCATTGGGCGATAGTTTTGCCCAAACCGGCTTATCAGTGGCTGCACGGATACCCTCCATCACCATCTTCGTGTGATCTTCCTGCAAAGCGAAATTGCCTCCCGTTGTGTTTCGCGTAGGACAGGATATGTTGCATTCAATAACGTCTACATCCGGCACACTAAGCTCGCGTGCGAGCTCCGCAAAATCTTCAGCTGATTCTGACGAAACGCTTACAACAAGTGGGGGTTTAAACTTCGCGTATTCTGGGACAATATTATCTAAAAAATAATTAATCCCCTTACCCGGTAAACCAATAGACTGAATAATGCCGGCTTCCGTTTCCGCCATTCGCGGTGTTGGATTACCTACACGGGGTTCCCGGCAAATTGTCTTAGCCACCAGAGCGCCCAATCTATTAAGATCTATGACCTCATTGTATTCCCAGGAAAAGGCCCCCGAAGCGGGCTGTATTGGGTTTTGAAACATGAGATCGCCGATTTTTACAGAAAGGTCTACCATCCAACTGCCTCCTGTATCTTAAATACGGGCCCCTCTCGGCAAACACGCCGAAGCACACGTTCACCATCTACCTGGAACGTTCTCATGCACACGTAGCAAGCGCCAAAACCGCAAACCATAATCTGCTCCATTGCCACCTGTCCAGGTACATTGTGTTTTTTTCCTAGCGTTTGCATGAGGTTAAGCAAGCGGCTTGATCCACAGGTAAAAAAAGCATCTGCCTTGCCAGAGGAGATCAGTCGCTCGAGTATTTTTTCGACGTTGTCCACATCACTACTGCCGTCTTCATCAACAACCGAAAACGTCTCGGCGCCCAACTCACGAAACAAGTCTTGGGACATCAATAGCTCCGACTTACGTGCGCTTAAAATAGCGGTGACACCCACACCTTTTTCCGCTGCAAGTTGAGACAATGGTGCGAGAGTTGCCAATCCCACTCCCCGACCGAGCACAACAATATTCTTCCACGCCGGATCCAGCGCAAATCCGATGCCCAAGGGCCCGGAGATATTGAACGTGTCTCCGGACTCCAACATACCCATTCCTCTCGTACCCCGGCCTTCACATTTATAGAGAAATTCAATTTGTCCGGCTGGACTATTTACGCGGTAGACGCTCATGGGACGGCGCATCCAAACCTCGGCGCCGTCGGGTGAAGGGCACAGAAGGTGAAAAAATTGTCCTGCGTAAGCGGACAACGCCTTCTCGGGAACGCTGAGACACAGCAGCTTATATTCGTCATTTACCCATTCATTGGACACAACATCCGTTAAGTATTCCCCGACCGGTTTTTCGGGATAGTGATCAAACTCCCCGGGCCGTATCGCTGAAGTTGTATAGTTTTCATTGGGACGGAGATCATTCATTTTTCTATATTTATCGTTTAAAGGGTTAAAAACACTTAGCACAATATTGTAATAAATTAAAGATAAATTCCATTTTTATTACACGTAGCACCCTCGCCAAACAACATCGTAATGTTAATACGGTGATTTTGATATCCGGGGGCAAAATCAGGTTTATCCGTTTCGTGAAAGAGCCGAGAATCAAATAACACCGCCCGATTTGTCCGGTAGGGAACCGAAACCGCAGACGCACCATTAAGGCTTAAAAATTGGTTAATTTCAGATTGATTTTCCTCGTAACCGATAGGTTCCCAGTCCGGTGGTGGCAGTTCGCGATAGATCGTTAGCCCACCGTTAGGCGGGTTTTGATTTGCCTCATCAGGCGTGATCCAGAAGTTAAGGCTTACAGCTCCGTCGTCAGCGTGCACCTTAATAGGTCGTGTACCCACTAAACTCTTAAATGCCCATGCTTGAGAAAGAGGATGGTCACTCAAAATCTCCGGTAAAGCCGTCCGGAATTCGTGCGCAATTTGAAGAATTAATGGGCAGGCCAAACCATCTTCAAGGTAGGAAGCCACAAAACCTGGTATGTGCTGAAAGTCGTGCCAAATTGTGCTTTGTTGTAAAAAACGCTGCAGCCTTTCTAATGCTTGAGGGCTGAGAAAATCGTCAAAATATGAAATGAGCGGCGTATGGGACCCGTACTCATCGCCAACGTTGTTATAGTTTAGATTCGCATTTACCGCCCCTCCGGATACTGCGGGTGCATCCACCGAGTGTATCGACCCATTATAATCCCAACCAAGACGGTCTAGCTGATCCGGTAATAATACCGACACGCCGTCTGCTAGCTCCTGAGCAACCCCCTCATATAGCCGGGCAAGAATTTCAAATCTTTCCCCATCACGTGCACGACGTGGCAGGTTTCGAAACAGATCTGCATCGTGTTTCAACTTCATGGATGTTGCGGTTTTAAGAGATCTCGCCGCAATGCCCGTTCGGTCTTCACCTCTGCGCAACTCATAGGTGCGTGCAAAATGATCGAGCGACCGGCCAAGATTACCGAATTCCAGCCAAAAATATCCTAATGCGAGGTGTGCGTCGTAGTGTTCCGGTTCCAGGCTAACCGTCGATTGAAATGCTTCGACCGCCTCTTTGCCGCGACCAAGCGCTTTCAACGCATTGCCCCGATTGAAGTGAGCAGAAAAATATTCCGGGTGCGAAAAAATTAAACGGTCAAAAAGTTCTATCGCTTGTTCAAGTGCGCCCCGACGCGCTGATAAAACCGCCAGATTATGAAGGGCTCCGGAGTGACTTGGTTCTAGTTGAAGTGCTTCGCGGTAAGTGGCCTCAGCATCATGAAACTTTTTGGCGTCCTGATATGCGGCCGCCTTGGATAGCAGAGACTCCAGATCTGGAACCATGTTAGTTCGATAGTTTCTTCATAAGTTCGCGCATAAACTTCGCCGCATTCTTTCCTTTATGAGCCCTGCGCCACATGTTGTTGACAGTCTTTTCATGAAGCTCCACGGCTTCCGGCGCGGAGGTGATCATGGCGATACCCCCTTGGATATTTGGCTGTTCGCCAAGTCGAAATGGACTCAACGATAGAATTTTGCGATCCGCCTGTTTAAAGATCTGAAAACTATTGTGAGGTAATGAACCCGGGACTATTCCAATTTGGACACCAATCGGCTCCTCTTCCATCAATTGGATTAGATGTTCTGCCTCAAGTCGTGCCCGAGAACGCCGTTGGGCTTTAACGTTTTCAGGTAAATCGAGAGATCCAACCAATCCATTACGCAGAAACCGATCAATCTCCGCCCCTGAAATAAGATTCAGTATACCCGGTTTGCGCGATTTCCATGTTTCTTTTCGTCGACGCAGAATAGAAATTAGTTCTCCGACAATATCACGCTCAGCACTTTGTTCCGCCACACCCTCTGCAATACTCTCGGCGAGAACTTCTTCCAACATGTCACTGAAGGAGTCTGAAGAAAGCAAAAACGAAACCGGACCCGCAAGTACGATAATATGTTCAGCACTTTCTTCGATTTGACGTAAACGCTCGAAAAACGTGACGGCTGATGAAATGTATTCTACGCCAACGCCTAGTAAAGTAGGAACCGACACCTCTAACAAAACCGACAGCTTCTCAAGCGTTTCGATCTTGGCTACGTCCCCCTTTTCAAACCGATATAAGGCCGTCCGGGAAATACCAAGACGACGTGCAATCTCATCAGCACTGAGACCGGTAGCCAAACGAAACGCTTTTAATCGATCCCCTATATCATCGAAGCGTATAGTCATTCAGGCACCTGCCGCGCTGCGTTTTGCGAGTCACTTTCCGTCACGTGACGGAAGAGGTACAAGGTTTATGTGTCGGGGGTCAACGGACAGATGACAAATTGGCGTTATACAAAAGGCTTGCACGACCTTGGAAACGGAAGCTGGGCATGGCTGCTTCCGGACGGCGGTTGGGGTTGGAGTAATGCTGGATTGATTGTGGATGCCGACCAGTCTCTATTGGTTGATACGCTTTTTGACCTTCCGTTAACGGCAGAAATGCTGGCAGCTATGCGCAACACTGCACCGGCCGCTCAGGAAATTAATACACTCATCAACACCCACGCCAATGGGGATCATACGTTTGGTAACCAACTTGTTTCGGGTGCTAAAATAATTTCCTCTACTGCATGCAAACAAGAAATGGACGGACGACCACCCGAGGTATTTGTTGACCGAGTAAAGAATTGGGAAAGTCTGGGCGATGCGGGCGCTATTATCTGGGAACTCATGGGTCGTAAATTTAACTACGACGGCATAATTTATACCCCACCAACACACACCTTTGAAAAATCTCTCTCGTTCACGGTAGGACAAAAACGAGTAGAGCTGACAAATGTAGGGCCGGCACACACTGGAGGAGATGTGCTAGTGTATGTACCGGAAGACAGGACCATTTTTACGGGCGATATCATTTTTGTCGGTGGTCATCCGGTGATGTGGGCGGGTCCAGTGGACAATTGGATTAAGGCCTGTGACTACATTCTCGGTTTGGACGTTGAAACGGTTGTCCCGGGACACGGTCCAATCAGTGGCAAAGATGAAGTCCGTGCTTTGCGTAATTATCTGTCGGAAATACGAGACGAAGCACGGAAAAGGTATGACGCGGGTTTGAATTGGGTGGAGGCATCAGAGGAAATCGTCACTGATTTTTATAATAATTGGATAGACCGCGAAAGGGTTTTCATAAATGTTAACTCCCTCTACAGAGAATTTAACCATGATAGAAAACCGCCAGCCGCAATGAAGGTGTTTTCCGAGATGGCGAAATGGTATTGGTCGGAATATCCTGACCGATATCCACATAGTAGTTGCAGAGGACACTGACACAAATGACACTGAACATTAAACACTCTGTAAAACAAATGGTTGCCGATGCTAATAAGGAAGTTGAAGAAATCAGTATCACCGATGCACGACTACTTATCGGGCAAGAAAACGTGCTGTTCATCGATATCCGAGATATCCGAGAGGTGGCCAAAACTGGCCGTATTGTCGGCGCCCGGCATGTACCGAGAGGCATGCTAGAAATGTGGATTGACCCGGACACCCCTTACCACCGTTCATTTTTTGCTGATGAAAAGAAGTTTATTTTTTATTGCGCCGGCGCCTGGCGCTCTGCTCTTGCCGCAAAAACAGCGCAGGATATGGGTCTCACGCCAGTTGCCCACTTAGAGGGTGGAATGACGGCCTGGATCGAGGCCGGCGCACCGATTGAACCGCCCAAGGACCGAAAAATAAGAGACTAATGATAATGGATAATCGCTCAAACCAGCCCTACACCCCGGACCTGCGGGGTTTCATCGAGTATCTAGACACAGTACATCCGGATCAAATCATCCGCATATCCAAGGAGGTTGACCCAAAGTTCGGGGTAACCGGCATACTCGATCAGCTAGAAAAAGATGGTCATTTCGAAGCCGTAATCTTCGAAAACGTGAAGGGATCAAATATACCCCTAGTCGCGAACATGCATGGCCATTTTGCGCGCCTGCGGTACGCCATTGGGATGGAAGAAGGCGACGAGAAAGCCTTTCTAAAAGAATACGCTTCCTTGGAAGCCAATCCGATCGAACCGGTAATGGTGGAGGACGCGCCAGTACAGGAAATTGTGAAAACCGGAGACAAAATTAACGTGGATGAGCTGCCAATCTGCACGTACCACGAACTCGACGCCGGCCGCTTTATCACCGCCGGATTAGGATTAATGCGGGATCCCGACACGGGTATCGATAATATTGGCATTTATCGCCATCAAGTACATAGCCGCAATGAACTTGGTGTCCAGTTGTCGGAAACAGCGGACGGTAACGTAATTTGGAAGAAATATGAGGCCCGCGGAGAGGCATGCCCAATCGCAATAGTCATTGGCCACCACCCCGCGTTTTTCTTAGGCTCGCTAAGTTACACGCCAATTGACTCCAACGAACTACACGTTGCCGGGGGAATTTTGCAACGCCCGGTGCCTCTGGTGCCGTGCAAGACTATCCCGCTTGCCGTCCCCGGCGATGCAGAAATAGTGATCGAATGCGTAATTCGTCCAAATGAACGCCGTGCGGAGGCCCCCTTTGGTGAATTTCCGGGAACGTACGGACCCGAACGAATGAACCCAGTGCTCGAGATCAAGGCCATTACGCACCGCAAAAATCCACTCTACCAAAACGCCTTTGTGGGACACCCAGACAACCTATTGCTTTCAGGGGTAATTAGATCGACCGCGATAGAGGAAACAGTCAAGATGGCGTGTGGTACCGTCACCGGTGTCCACATGCCACGGTCCGGTCGTTTCCGCTTCAGCTGTTACATTGCCATTGACCGTAAAATCGAAGGGGAAGCAAAGGCCGCGGCAATGGCCGCATTCGTTACGGATCCTTTTCTCAAGTTCGCTATTGTTGTCGATCACGATGTCGACATAACAAGCGATACGGAAGTGATGCACGCGATCGCCACCCGTGTGAGGGCGGATCGAGATATTTTTATGGTCCCCTACGCGAAGGGCTCTCCACTTGACCCCGCGTCTTACGATCCAGCCGCGGGCTCACACTTAGTTACTAAGATGGGTATAGATGCAACCCGAAAGGATAATTACCCACAGGAAATCTCCATACCCGGGGTAGAAAACATAGACTTGTCAGACTTCATTGATGGTTATACCAAAAAATAAGGGGCCGTGACTTATGACTGACTGCCATCGCATCGATGTCCACCACCATATTCTGCCACCCAACTATGTAGATATAGTAGGCGACGATCGGATAGGACCGTTAATCCTTGCCGGGAAAACTCCAGATTGGACCCCCGCCATGTCCATCGAGGCTATGGACCGCAACGGAATTGAGAGGGCCATCACGTCGATCTCCGCACCCGGCTTATGGTTTGGTAATCGTCAAGAAACCACCGATCTTTGCCGGCATTGCAATGAATATGCAGCCGAAATCGTCAGAGATTACCCAAACAGATTCGGTATTTTTGCGGGGCTTCCTCTTCCCGACGTAGATGCGAGTTTAAAAGAGATCTCCTTCTCCTTAGACGAGCTAAAGGCAGATGGTATTGGTTTACTTACCAGCTACGGTGATCGATATCCCGGCGATCCCGAATTTGCCCCTGTATTTGATGAACTCAACCGGCGTCACGCGACTGTTTACTTTCACCCCACGAACGCCCCGTGCAATCAGTGCCAACCGGAAATACCGGCAGCCACCTTAGACTTTCCATTTGATACAACTCGTGCGGTTGTCAGTTTGCTTTTCAGCGGGACATTTGCGCGCTGCCACGACATTAAATTTATCTTTTCTCATGCCGGTGGGACAATACCATTTCTTGCGGAACGAATTGGACGTTTGCAGGGCCGTCCGGGCTTTAAAGAACATGTCCCCAATGGCGTCATTCCCGAGTTGGCGCGCCTTTATTACGATACCGCATTATCGACTAATTGGCTGGCATTCAAGAGCCTGTTTGAATTGGTTTCAACAGAACACGTTCTCTTTGGCAGTGACTATCCCTTCGCACCGGAAGCCACAATGACGGGATCAATAAAGGCACTTCAAGAGATGGGGTTAGAGCCGAATGTGTTAAAAGGAATAGAGCGGAACAATGCGCTCGCGCTTTTTCCCCACTTCAAAGGCTAAAGACGGGCCCTTGCCTGTTCAAAGAAAATTGTCGTGAGATGTATTGTCATAGAGGGTTCTCCAGACGAGAGGGACCAAGGTAACATAAAGATATGACAAAATTTTCAGTGGCGCGGTTATCACCTGAAGTTGGAGCAGAAATTCGGGGGCTAGATCTTTCCAGGCCTTTGGAGACGGATACGATTGTCGACATTAATAACGCGTGGCTTGAACATCTTGTGCTTGTCTTTCGATGCGGGCCCATCACGGAAAAAGAACAAGCTCGCTTCGCGGCATACTTTGGTAAAACAGTTGGAGCGCATGTGACGCAGCGCAAAGACGGCGGCGATCGAAGACTAATGCTGATAAGCAATATACGCGAGAACGGCAAACCTATTGGTGCGCTACCGGACGGCGAACTTATGTTTCATTCGGATTCGGCTTTTATAGAAAAACCCCTAAAAGGTACGATCCTCTACGCAGAAGAAGTGACTTCTGCGGGTGGGCATACGCTCTTTGCAAATATGTACCAGGTCTATGACGTCCTACCAAAACCGCTCCGAACAAAACTCACGGGGCTCCAGGCGGTAAATATTTTCGACTACAAAACGCTGGTTAAATCTGTCCGTTTTGATCGCAACACGTCACCCCACGCAGTCCATCCCGCAGTCCGAACACACCCCGAAACCGGACGAAAAGCGCTTTATGTGAACCGACTGATGACCGAAGAACTCGTAGGTATCGCTCCCAAGGAAAGTGATGCAATGCTCGAGGAATTGTTCAAATATGTAGAAAACTCGGACCACATATATGAACATGTTTGGGAAGTTAACGATCTCGTAATGTGGGATAATCGCTGTACGCAACACGCACGAACCGACTTTCCAGCGAACGAGCGGCGGCTACTGCGCCGCGTCGGAATAGAAGGAGACCGACCCTTTTAGAAAACGGGCTTGCTATTATCCAAGGGAATGCTCAGGGACATCCCACTACCCCCACAACAGGGGCAATTCATTGCTACGAGGATCTGTTGCTTTTGGGCTTCCGTCATGTCGGAATCCTCAAGCACCTTTATGACCTGAGCCCGGATCGCTTCGTGCATCGACGCGTCCGTGATGACACCCGTCTCTTCGATCATGGTCAATGTTCCTATTCAGCGGCTTCCGCTATTGTTTCAAATGATGCAAGGTGCCCAAGCATCGCTATCGCGTTTTCGGACCGTATTTTATCTCGTTCATCTTCTGTCAAATTTGTCTCTTCTAGCGCTTTATTGGTCCAATCGCAGCCAAATGCGGTGCCATCTGTCGCATAGAGTAGGCGATCCACACCGTAAAGGGAGGCGGCTAAGTCAATCGATCGAGCACCGAAAGAGTTACAGTCATACCACAGGTTGGGTTTTTTAAATCGCGTCGACGGCAGGGGTTCGTCTGGTGTGTCCAGCAAGCTGCGATGATCCAGTCGTTCAACCTCGAAAGCGATATTTCCACCTAGATTGTGGATGTGAAAATGAACGTTAGGATACTGGTCGAGTAAGTCCGTCATAGTTAAGGTTACCGTGCAGGCAGATAAGCTTGCCTGCATATCAAGCGTCCCCATACGACGAACGAAGTTGTCGGTTTTGGGGCTCGTACGCGGCCAGTCATCGCCGGCACGGGGACCCCAATGTATAAATAATGCCGCATTTTGGTGGTTTGCCTCGGCAAGCAGGGGTTGATAGGCCTCTGTATCCTTTAGGCTCATGAACGCATTTCCGGGCACGATTGCCCCGATAACTCCTGGGAGTTCCATGGCTCTCCGCAGTTCAGTGGCCGCGGCGTTAATGTCCGCCAACGGAAGGGAAGCATACGCAAGAAAACGGCCAGGATTAGCCTTACAGATCGCGGATACACTATCATTAAAAATTTGTACGGCCGGAAGCGATTCATTTATGGGAAGGCGCTCAATCCATTGATGTGGCCCCCATAACGAAAGCACCCCCATTGCCACACCATGTTCATCCATCTCGTTAAGCCGCACTTCGAGATCGTCAAACATATTTTGAAAAGGCTCTTCGCCGCGCCGTGTCTTAACGACTTCCTCGCCAACATCATTAACATAAATCATCGGGGGCTCTGTCCGTGCACGATAGATATCGACAAGCTCCGGGGGGCTCCAGTGAGCGTGCATATCAATTGTCATCGGCTTATTCCTTTGAAAAACTCTCTTGGATCAATTTTGATGCATTCTTCTCACGGATACAATCTACCTTTAACTGATTACAGGTCATGGTCTATTACAATCGCGCCAGGTAAACTGAAACATAAGAAACAATAGTCAGGTAGGGAATAATGAAAGCAGTTTTCTTCAATGAACACGGCGGCCCCGAAGTGCTGCAATACGGAGATTTTGCCGAACCTGAGGCAACGGAAGGGGAAGTTGTCGCGGAAATTAAGGCGGCTAGTGTAAACGGCGCTGACTGGAAGGTACGCCAAGGTAACTACGCGCCCGTTGCGTATTTCCCATACATCTGCGGTCGGGATTTTTCTGGTACTGTTGTCTCAGTAGGTGCAAGCGTAACCGATTTTGTTATCGGCGACGATGTGTTTGGCGTACTACCGCCGGGCCAGGAGGGTACCTATTGTGAACGCGTGGCCACCAAAGCATCCGTCCTCGCCAAGAAGCCCGAAGATGTCTCCCATATTGATATTAATGCCCTGGCCCTTATTGGCTTAACGGCCGTTATTTCCATCCAAGACACATTAAAACTCCAGCCAAGCGAAAAGATATTGATTCAAGGCGGTGCCGGTGGCGTGGCCGGTTTTGCAATTCAATTAGCCAAACACATTGGAGCGCATGTGGTTACGACTGCGAGCAAAAACAATCACGATTATGTGCGCGAACTGGGTGCAGACGAAATCGTGGACTACAATGCGGTTGATTTCAGCGAAGTAATTAGTGATTGCGACGCGGTATTCGAAACGGTGGGCGGTGAGGCCGGATTAAAATCTTTCAACGTGTTGAAGCCGGGTGGCCGGGCCGCATTTATCGCATCGGGAACGACAGCCCCAGCGCCACCGCGGGATGATGTGCAGTCTTTGCGCCCAAAGGTTGGCCGTGATCGGGTTTATATGGAGCGGGTACTTACCCTATTTCAACAGAGGGCTGTTACCGTTCCCGAAATCAAATTATTTGACCTTAAAGACGCCGCAGAAGCGCAACGGATTAGCGAAGGACGGCATCTCCGCGGAAAACTTGTCTTCAACATGAGTTAGAGCGACCGGCGATCCGTTATGCCGTTGACTGCCCGCCCAAGCAGCTAATGCTGATGCATGAACTCCGTCAGTACAGTAGAAATTTCTGCCTCATAGGGGCTCCAATCGGGATAAGGAATTAAATCTACGTCTTCATCCTTTAGCCCCAAGTCATGAAGTTTGCTTCCAGGAATGAGTTCATGAGCCTTGCGGCCGCTCGCCGAGGAATGAGTATTGTCATTCCCGGGGATGACAATCGTTGGCATCGTCAGGCTTTTTAACTGTTCATCGGTGATGCCCATAACCGAATAATGGGCGCCCTTTTCAAATAATTCTTTCCAACGGCTCAATGTCGCGATGAATTCGGCTGCGTCCATCGTTATAAGCTTCTCATAATTTTCGGGGTTTTCTTTTATCCTCTCCCGCCAATCATCCGTTTCACAGACAGCGGCCATTCCACCCTTTTTGGCCACCTCAATAAATTGGCCGTAATACATTTCGGGCAGTCTCTGAGCCGGCAGTTCCCCGCCGGTCACCCGAAGCAGCAACAATGCTCGCGTTATATCAGGGTGCCGCAGACCGAAATTTATTGCGGTCCTGGCACCAGAGGACGATCCACCAATGAACGTGGGGCCGGCACCGAGTTGATCAAGTAGTTGGTGGAGGTCGTCGGCCCAAGTAACCTCTTCAACCTCGCGCGCCTCTAATAAAATATCTGACGCGCCAGTATTGCGTCTATCATGGAGAAGCACCCGAAAACCGTCGGCCGCCATCCGATCAGCGAGGGGAATAAACTCGTGATAACCGCGACGCCCCCCTGTTATCAGCGCCACCCAAGGGCCCTTACTTCCAACTATTTCATAATTAATATTTAAGCCCCGAACAGACTGTGTGGGCATAGTCTTGATCCTCTTAAGCCAAATTTATTAATTCAAACCCTTTCAAAGGATAATCAGCATAGAAGGTTGTGATCACGATAGTAAAATAAAGTTGTTTTCCCCTTAAAGAACGATCCCCAAGATGCTGAGAACTTTATTCCGCGACGCAATAATTTGGGTAAATAGTGCGCCTCTTTACGTCGGCCAAAACTGAAGGGCCGCCGTTAGGCAGCCCTTCCATTGTCAAACACAGTCCTTTACGCGGACCATATATATGTCACGTCAGGCGAAGCGAACCTCGTCAGAGGCGACAATCCAGATCTGCGCAACATGAGGCTGCGGCAAAAGACAATGAGACACTGGATCACCTCCTTTCGATTGTTAAAATAAGATAGTGAGTATGGAGTTGGATCCGAATTCAGACAAGGGTATTTGAAGAATCAAAATAAAATAAGCTTCGAAAATAATATTCAGAGCCAAACTGTAGAGGAAAATATGTTTGAGAATAAATCGATAATCGTAACTGGCGCAGCAAGTGGAATTGGACGCGCTTGCGCAGTGCAACTACTAAAAAATGGTAACCGGGTGGTCGCATCAGACTTAAACGCATCCGATCTCGAGAAGGCATTGGGTGCTCAAACGGATCACCTCAAATTCCTGGCTGGTGACGTTTCGAAAACAGCAATCGCTGAGGCTGCCGCAGAACTGGCGCAAGAATCTTTTGGGCGCGTCGACGGCCTTGCCCATTTTGCAGCAATTCACTCAAAAATTGACTGGATGGAGACGGATGAGGAAGAGTTTAATCATGTGCTTGCGGTTAATCTGACGGGATCCTTTTTGGTAGCAAAGGCCGCAGCAAAAGCGATGATAGCTCACGACGTAAAAGGTTCCATAGTGCTCACAGCGTCGGGTAGCACCCTGATAGGAAGTTCCGGTGGACAGGGAACGGGTGGCCCCGCCTACGTATCATCCAAAGGTGGCGTACTCGTTCTCATACGAAGCATGGCGCGTGCTTTAGGCCCGCACGGCATACGGATAAACAGTATTAGCCCGGGTGTAGTTGAAACGGCAATGACCGCCGAATATACCGCAGAAGCAATGTCTATTGCGGCAGAGCGGGCAGTTCTGAGCCGGATTTCAACTCCGGAGGAACAGGCTGATGCGGCGATATGGTTGCTTTCTGATAGTTCAGCGTTTGTTACTGGGGAAACAATTAACACAAATGGCGGGCTGGCTTTCGGTTGACGTTATCAGCTTATCGGACACTCAACCTAGCGATCGGGATAACACTTCGTTTATCCGCTATTTGGGCATTTCTATTATCCAGTTGCTTTCGTAGTACGGCTAATGAGCCTCCATCCATTTGAGAGCTCTTGACACCCAAGGACCATCCTCTTCGCCAGTCGCATAGGAAGCGGAAAAGTGATCTCGACCTGTCATTATTATTCGGGTGGCGTCACCGCCTACTTTACATAACGCTTCTTCCATTGCCTCCGCCTGGGTAATGAGATGGGGGAAATCTTCACTGCCGTGGGCCATAAAAAAAGGAGGTGTTTGAGCGATGTTGTGGATGGGGCTTGCGGCAAATTCAGTCTCACCGTCACCCAAGAACTTCGGCCGCATCGCCATGCCGTTTCCTTCGGTAAAATCGTAAACCCCCGATACTGGCAAACAACCCCGAATGATGGAATCCGGAATATCTCTTTTAGCCTGCCAATCATTACGAACTGCCAGCAGCGAAGAATAATGCCCACCAGCTGAATGGCCACCCACAAAAATTCGATCCGGATTGCCGTTAAATTTATCAACGCGTTGATAAATTGACGACAAAGCGTCGGCAACATCGTCGACACCTACCGGAAAAATATGCTGCGGGGCCAGACGATAGCCGATGGAAATGAATATGATATTGGCAGCCATAAGAGGCGGCGCCATGAAATTCATATGTTCCTTATACCCACTGGTCCAGCCACCACCATGAATAAATGCGAAGACCGTACCATTCGGGTTTTTAGGCACATGTAGGGTCAGCGATTGGTAAGGGTCGTCGCCATAACTGTGATCCTCACCAGACACACCTTCGCCTCGCATCATGACTTCGGCAGCATATTTTTTGCCTA
>CAZOHS010000007.1:0-42229 GCA_964579285.1 uncultured Rhodospirillaceae bacterium
CCGTAATCAGCCATTCGGCTTAATTTAATCATAGGCTTTCGATCTCTGATCAATTCGCACTAATTCGGTACTATTAGGATAGATAAGCTATCACGTTGCCCTGTCAAGAAGACAATCCAAAAAAATACTGGGATTTTAACTTGGAACGAACTTCTCCGCATGAATTAATGCGGCGTCGACCCCTTGTGTCGCAAGCCAGGTTTCTGCTGCCTCTATCATTGGAGGTGGACCACACAAGTATATTTCACTATCACCGCCGTTTAAAATTTCTGGACGCAATAATGAAGTCACGTGACCCGTGGGGCCCTTCCATCCAGAGTTCCCGGTCACTGAACAATACTCGACAGCAAGGTCAAGGCCCGATGTGCGATATCCTTCCAACTGATCAACAGCAAAAAATTCGCCTGGATCATTTGCCCCGTACAAAACTCTTATAGAGTAATCGCTGTTTTTTGCGACCGATAAAGTGTCAAGCATACTTAGCATTGGCGCTAAACCGGTGCCTCCTGCAACCATAATAATTGGACGCTCAACGGGTCGCAGGTAGAACCGGCCAAATGGACCGGTTAGATCTATCTCGTCTCCCACTTTCGCTCTTTGAGCAAGGTATTCGCTCATAACCCCATCATCGAGCAACTTAACATAAAAGATATATTGTTCATTCTTAAAAACCGGGTTCGCAAAGGAATAGGAACGATGTTGGTCGGTACCGGGGACCGAGAGGTGAACATATTGGCCGGGTAAAAACTCGATACCTGCCACATCTGAAACCGGCGCCAACACCAACCTCGAGACCGTAGAGGAAATCATTGTTATGTCCGTCACCTCATTTTTCTGTATTTGTGGCTGAGATTTTAGGGCAATTCGTGAATCATACGGAAATTCAATGACGCAATCGGACTTTAAACGCATTTGACAAGTTAGTACTTCTCGCCGCTCATATTCTTCCATCGTCAAAGCTTCATCAGTAAATTCATCAAGTGTATACGTGCCACTTGTGCACGTCCCCTTGCAGGTCGCACAGGCTCCCTCGAGACAATCTGTTAGAATTCGGACGCGGTTTTTAAGGGCAGAAAAATAGACGGTGTCCTCTTCGTCAGCATTGAATTTCGCTACCCGACCATCCTCAAAGATCAGGGTCACTTGATAACTACTCATAAATTAACCCTCCGGAATTAGGATTGGCTTTACCGCCTCACCGCGCCGAATAAGTTCAAAACCCTGTGTCGCTTTCGAAAGGGGAATTAAGTGGCTTTGTATGGGTTTTAAGTCGACGGAACCCGAATAAATGAGCTCAGTAGAGCGTTGCCACGTATCCCATATCCGGCGCCCGTGAATATTAAACAGTCGCGGACACTTTAAGAGCCACCACGTAAAATCAACAGGAATTGGTCCCGGAGGCGCTCCAACGAGCCGCATGTCTCCACCTTTACAAAGGCTCTCGAACACCGCCGCAAAGCCTATTTCTGAACCGGAAAATTCGATGCCCACATCGACCCCGTCTTCACCAGTCATATCCTTCACCACTGCCACAACATCTTCCTCGTCAGCCTTTATCACTCTGTCCGCACCCATTACTTCGGCTGTTTTGAGACGCAACGGATTAATATCTGCGGCAATTATCTGCGATGCACCCAGAACCCTTGCAACCGCCACAGCCATCAGCCCGATTGGTCCACATCCATTTATTAAAACACTCATGCCAGAAACCCCAGCGCCCTCTAAACAAGCGTGCACAGCGATACCGAAAGGCTCCAACATAGCAGCTGTTTCATGAGCAAGATTGTCAGGATTTTTCCAGGCAATAATAGAGGGAACAGTCACGTATTCAGCAAACGCACCGTCAATGTCAATACCAGGATAAGTAGTGTTATTGCACAGATGCGCCCGCCCAAGTCGGCAAGGCCTGCAAGTTCCGCAGTAGATGTGGCTCTCTAAACTAACGTGGTCTCCGACCGAAACATTATCTACAGCATCGCCAACCTGTTCGACGATACCACTAACCTCGTGTCCGAGTACCCGCGGCAATTTCATTCGGCGTGCCATTCGGGGCGCCCAATTAAAAATCTGCATATCCGTGCCACAGATACCCGCGGCCGCGACTTTTAACCTAATCTCCCCAAAACCGGCCTCCCGCGGTTCCCAATCACGGACGGCTATTCCGCCCTCTACGGGCTTAACCTTGCAAAGCGCCTGCATTACAAATGATACACATCGATCGGCCCTTCAAGTCGATCGTCTATAAATGTTATTTTCTTTCGGGCTATCTTTAAGTCTCCGTTAACGCGACGAAATACAAAATCGTACAGACTGGCGCGGGTCAGGCCACCCTTCTTGCCATAGGTATGAATAATACAGTTGGCAGTAGCTTCCACTTCCTCAGCACCCTCTTTTTGAACGAGAACATTGCCAATGACATGCACCGTTCGGTCTAGCGGGACAGAGGCATATGAATCGCGCGACTCGATCCTGAACACCCGGTCTTCTAGTCCACCCCTATTTCGTAGGTAAATTAAATTAAGCTGGAGTTCAGGATCTTCTGTAGTCTCCTCCTCGTTCACCCAGGACGGCACCCAATAAACCGCGTCTTCAGTGTAAAGGGCTATCCAGGCATCCCATTCGCGTCGATCCAGCAAGGTGGCTTCATTGTAAATGAGGTCGGTAACTTCTTCCCTCAGGTCACTCATACAGATTTGTCTCCACTAATCATTTTCAACCAGTGCCGGTAAAACCCATGATATATCACTTCATGATCCCAGTTATTTGTGCAAACCTGGGGCTCAAAACCAAGCTCTTTAGCCTCTTCATCGGCACCTTCCACAATACTCCCAATTCCACGATTAAACTCACTCCATTGCGCACCACGAGCCATAGACCCCTCGTGGCTATCCTCCAACGCCGCTATATCATCTGAAGTCGCCATACCAGCCGTAAGATAAAAATCCTCAAACTTACGAAGGCGACCGGCCCGTGCACGTTTGCTCTCGCCCTTGGGCGCTATACAATACACCGTGATGTCGACACGATCCGCGGACCTTGGTTTCATCACACGTATTTGTGTAGACGGATTGTCCATCAGCATTACATTTGGAAACAGATAAAGGTTCCGACCTTTGGTTAATATCCACTCAACCTGCTTGGGTGAAAGCTCTTTTTCCAGGCGATCTTTTGCCTCCCAGATAGGTCGAACTTCGGGGGTTGTATGTTGAGCCCAAATCGCCATGTGCCCATTACCAAGGTCATAGCTCGCCGTCGGCACGCCGCCGCCAATCCTCCCGGCCTCGGTCTTTTTTATACCGGTGTATTCACCCTTGCTTTCACGAGCCGCGATTGTATGAGCAAAGACGCGGTGTACAGTTGAAACGTGATAACCATCGACACTATTTTCTGCCTGCAACTTCCAATTACCGTCAGTCTTGTACGTGGAATTACCCGCAACCACTTCTAATCCATCCGGAGATTGTGCAACCATGAGATCAATCCAGGGTCTCGCTGCACCCAGCCATTCGTCTAGGGAAGAAACATCCTCTGATAAACTACCAAAGACAAACCCCTTGTAGGATGCCAAATTCGCTATTTCGCGAAGATTAAATTTATTACGATCAGTACCCTCTTCTTCGTTTTTTACTCCGATACAGGCACCGTCACACCGATAAGACCAGCCATGAAACCGACAGGTTAAAGTTTTAGCATTTCCCTGTTTAAAAGGGGTAAGAATGGCAGCACGATGAGAACAGGCGTTGATAAAGCACTTTAAAGATCCGTCTTCCTGTCGATGCACAAATACGGGTTGGCGCCCTATTTCCGTCCAGAAATAGTCCCCATAATTGCTAATTTGGCTCTCGTGACAGAGAAAAAACCAGCATCGCTCAAAGATAGCTGAAACTTCTCGTTCAAAAATCTGTTCATCGTTATAAACCGCGCGATCTACTCGGAACATTCCGTCGTCGACACGGTCATCAACCAGCGCGGACAGGTCGTTCTCTATGATACCACCATCCATAACAACCTCCCTAAATACTCACTACCTTATCGCGCCACTTTCGATAAAAACTGTAGTACAGGGTTTCGTGATCCCAACTACAATTACTTGTATGTGGGCGAAACCCGCCTTCCTTTGCAAAATCATCAGCTCCATCAACCATGGTACCCATGCCCCTATGAAATTCCCCCCAACGCACACTGCGTGCTTTACTGCCCTCATGCGTAGCCTCCAGGGCGGTCACATCATCGGAGGTTGCCATACCACTCGCCATAAAAAAATCCTCAAATTTTCGAAGCCTCGCGAACCGCGCTGCCTCACTTTCTTCAGATGGCGCTAAGCAGTATATCGTAATCTCTGTTTCATCCGCTGAAATCGGTCGGAATGTTCTTATTTGTGTCGCTGCAAAATCGTTAATCATGAGGGATGGAAAAATGATCAGGTTACGTCCCCGGCGGAGCATCCAATTTACTTTTCCAGTGGAATAAGTTTCTTCTAGACGCTCCTCAGCCTCTGATAACGGAGAGCTAGAAATTGGGTCGCGTTCAGCCCAAATTACCATATGCCCCTGTCCGAGGTCATAGCACCCATTCCGAATTGTTTTTTTTGCAAGACGCCCTGTTTCCGTCCGCATCATTCCTTCATAACCCTCCCGCGCTTCGCGCTGTTTAACCGTACTGGCAAAAATTCGGTGAACGGTACTCGTGTGATAACCGTCAACAGCGTTTTCGGTAGACATTTTCCAATTACCGCCAACAATGTATTTCTGAGAACCAGGCAGGACTTCAAGACCTGACGCTGACTGATCAGCAACAAAATCGATGAAGTGCTTTGCTTGTCCTAGAAAACTCTCTAGGGGTTGTACCTCTGACGAGAGGCTACCAAAGACAAAACCTTTATAGACATCGATCGCGCCGATTTCTTTCAAGTTATACTTGCTCCGGTCAAAGTCAGGGCCATAGCCGCCCTCTTCCTCCTTAATACGAATACACGTTCCATCGCATTTATATGACCAGCCATGAAAACGGCAGGTAATTGTCTTGGCGTTCCCTTGTCCAACGGGCGTCAACAACGCACCCCTGTGAGAACACGCGTTAAGAAACCCTTTAAGTGTTCCATCTAATTGGCGATGAATGAAAACGGGTTGACGCCCAAGGTAAGCCGCAAAATAATCGCCTGCGTATTTCACCTGGCTCTCATGGCACAAAAACACCCAATCCGCCTCAAAAATCGAGCGTAACTCAGACTCGTATATATGTTTAGAGAGATAGATACTTCGGTCGACACGAAAAATATTTTCGCCGGGTCGATCGTCCACAAGGTCACGATATTTTGAAGGATAGATATCGCCGTCCATAAATACTGCCTCCTGCCCAACCGCAATACTAACGTGTTTGAACGATGTCAAACACCGATACCAGGGTTACTACACCGTATGGCGCCCCGGGCCAAAATCGTTAAGTACTTTATTATGCTTAATCTTCATTTGTCGTGTAGACGGCGGCGTGTTTCGTGACCGACCAATAAAACGGGGAATACCGTCGGTGAAGACTGCTGGAATTGCTGGGTAGTCACCATGTTTTATTGCGTCCAACGCGGTCTTTCCGCTACTGCCCAATGGAGCATCCACTATTATTACGTCCGCGTCCCGTCCACGTTTTATAAAACCTGTGTTGAGTTTATAAACCTTCGCATTATTGCCTGTCGCGGCACAGACCATCATTTCCGGCGCGAAAGAAGACAGGCACGACATTTCAACGACCGTCTTAATCATTCCCAAGGGCATCACGCCGGTGCCCGTAGGAGTGTCGGTCGCAAATATAACCCTGTCGAAGGCGTTTGCTTCGACAGCAAGATCAAGACACATCAACGCGGTCCGAATATTTCCAGCCTGGCAAATCTGAAGGGCTATCTCACTTTCGTTAATCACCCGCGAAAAATCCCTGTCAGGCATGGCGACGGGGCCACCATTAATGTGGAACGATACGTCTGGGCGCATATGCAACAGATGATCGCCGGTAATAGGCGAAGAATCCGGTATCGAAGCACCCCCGGTATGCACGTTCACAATCATTCCCGCTTTCTGCGCCATTGCCACATAGGGTTTATACTCAAAGGGGGAGCTAAATTTCCCAAATCCCGCTTTGGCAATCCAAACACCTTTTCGTGCCGCCTCATTAAAATGTTTTTGGGTTAAGCCGGGTTCAATAATTATGGCGCCGGCGTGAACATGCATTCCTCCGGGGGAATAATTGTCGAAACTTTTCTTTGCGGCCACAGCAAGTGCCACAACACCGTCTGGATCAGTTGGACGACCTGGGACATGCACCTCGCTCGCGGAGATGGATGTGGTGACACCACCGTGCAAGTAACTTTCAAGGAACCCAATTGTACGTTGACGGGGAGTATAGTCAGCAAACGCTACATGAACCTGAGAATCAATCAGGCCTGGCATTGCTGTCATTCCCCCGGCGTCTAAAACAAAATCACACGCCTTCTGCTCAGCGGCGGAAAGCGTTCCAACCTTCGTGATCTTTCCATTATTCATGAGTATGGAATTTGCTTTGACAAACGGCTTCCGCCAATCGCCACTCACAATTGTTTTAAGGTTTACGATAGCGCTCTTCATAAATTATCTCCTTATCTCAGGCCGTCTTCGCCAACAATGTCATCTTTACCCGGTCCGCCAACACGATGGTTCAGGCGACCTCTATTCGCGAAGCAGCAAATAACGCAAATTTCATCTTCCAAAGGCGCATCGGGGACCATGATTGTCATCCCATCATAATGCGATCGAACAAAGAGTGCATCTTTATGAGCCAGCGGTATATCGACGGGTTGTCCTGGACTAACCCGTTTTGTCATAGACGAAATCCAGGCTTTTCCACCACCTATTTCTTGGCGTAACACGTTCCCATACACGGTCGTGAGGCATGCTACTCCGTGCTCCTGTTCACCTGCGGTGCCGATCAAGGCCGCTTTTCCATACGACTCCACCTCATAGGGAGACATCTGCTTCGAAGCCATCTGGGCAATACGTTCCCCTAGTTCGACGCTTCCATCAATCAGGTCACTCAGATCATCGATGTACTTTTCTCCTGCATGGGGGTTTTTTATCACTGCCACTACAGCGACCTTCCGCAGGGGTTCCGGTTGCTCCTGCCCCATGTCGTGGAGGGTCTCTTCTACAACCGTATATAACCTCCGGATGTCCATCTGCACTCTCCCTTCAACAATTCCCCGTCACAATAACGATCTGCGAACACCACGCAAAGCGTTGTCCCATTATCTTTTTTCTGTAAATGTAGCCAAGAATGAGGAAGCCAAAATGCAACAACGACAAGTAATGGAAAACCCGCTTTACAACGATAATAAAATGAAAATTGGCATCATTGCCATGAACTGTTCGCACGGCTCAACAATTACGCAGGCGGAGAATGCATGGGAAATGAACTGGCCGGATACGCGCGAAGTTTCGGTTATGGCAGACCGCGCCGGATTTGAAGTTTTGCTGCCGGTAGCACGTTGGCGTGGTTACGGCGGGCCTACGAACTTCAACAACCGAACGTTTGAAACCTATAATTGGGCTGCGGGCGTGGCAGCCGTGACCGATTATTCCTGTATCTTTTCAACGTCTCACGTTCCGTTAACGCATCCTGTTGCTGCCGCCAAACAATGCGCTACCATTGATCATATCTCTGGTGGTCGTTTCGCTCTCAACGTCGTCTGTGGCTGGTTTAAGAATGAATTTGAGATGTTTGGAGCTGAATGGAATGAGCACGACGTACGCTATGAGTATGCTACCGAATGGCTGGAGTTCGTCAGACGTATCTGGACTGAGGAGGGCGAATTTGATTTCGATGGCCAATGGTTCAGTTCAAAAAATATATGGAGTGAACCCAAGCCTATTCAAAAGCCTATGCCACCCGTCATGAACGCTGGCGGGTCTAAGGCTGGACAAATTTTTGCGGCCACCCAAGCAGACATGAACTTCGTAATACTGAAACAAAGAGATATTGATGGGGGCAAAGCACAAATATCTCACCTGAAAAATATGGCAAAAGAAGCGGGTCGCGATGTTCAAAGTTGGATCCACGTATATGTCGTTTGCCGAGACACCGAAAAAGAGGCTCAAGACTATCTAAATTATTATGTTGTCGAAAAGGGAGATTACACCGCGGTAAACAACTTACTCGAGATTTTTGAAATGCAATCCGAAACCCTTCCCACCGATGTATTGGAAGAGTTTAGGTTTCATTTCATTGCAGGGCATGGCGGCTATCCCCTTGTAGGCACAGCCGAGCAGATCGTAGATGAAATCAATAAATTGATTGATATCGGCGTAGACGGAATGCTGATCTCCTGGGTCGATTATAAAACGGAATGCAAACAGTGGATTGAAAAGGTATTGCCATTAATGGAACAAGCAGGGCAGAGAGAACGTTTTATACCCAAGCAAACAGACTTTTGATCAGATATCGCGTTTTGCATCACAATGTGCTTAAATCCGGCGCCTAAATTACCACAGACACTCTGGGAGAAATAATTTGTCAAAACTATTAAAAAAATCACTGGTGATGGCCACCGGTGTCGCCGCCGCTATTACCTTCGGGTCAGCGGGTGCTTTTGCGGCAATCGACATGAAAGTCGGTTACCCAACAACGGCGGATCCTCAACACGATTACGCCGTTAAGTTTGTCGCAGAAGTTAAGAGAAGAACAAATGGCGAGATTGCGGGTAGAGTTTTTCCTACGAGCCAACTTGGTAAAATACCACGCCAAGTAGAGGGCATTCAGCTAGGTACACAAGAAGCATTTTTTGCTCCTCCTGGGTTCCTACAGGGGGTGAACAAAGCATTCCAGGTCGCTGATGTCCCAGGCTTTTTTGCGGATCACGCTCACGCTCATCGCAGCCTGAACGATCCAGCCTTCAAGAACCCGTTTAATATGCTCGGGGCCGACAAGGGCATAATAAGTGGGAACCTTTGGGTTTACGATGGCGCTTCTTATATGGCCACCGTTCCAATTGGAAAACTATCCGACTTTAAAGGCTTAAAAATCCGTGTACTCGCGACTGAAATCGAGAGGCTCGGCGTTGCCACTTTGGGAGCTACCGGCGTTCCTATCCCGTTCACATCCGTTGTACCATCGATTCAAAGAAAAGTGGTTGACGGAGCAAGAACGAGCTTGGTTGTCGCAGCAAAAGCAAAATTCCCCACCGTAACAAACCATCTAACAATCACAAATGATTACTATATTCCGTGTATCTCGGCATTTAGTAAGGTTTGGCTTGATAAATTGTCCAAAAAGAATAGGGCGATTGTCCTAGACACTGCCGAAGAACTTTCTGCGTGGGCTTCCGCCAGGTCCGGCAGTTTCGTGGGTCTAATGATTGAGGAATGGAAGAAGTCAGGTGCCAAGGTAGCGTATTTGTCTGATGCTGAGCACAAACTTCACATGTCACGCCTGAAGCCTCTGGGCGACCAGGTCTTTGGCAAACATAAAAACCCTGAAATCCGGAAACTTTATAAAATTCTGAAGGCGTCAGCAGAACGCCATGACGTACGTTAATTACGCCGTTACAAAAAACTAACGAAGGGCGTCGCTTCGGCGGCGCCCTTTTTTCTTACAACTGCACTTCCTCAGCTTGCTTAAGAGCGGTAATCATTGAAGATTTCAATAGGTAATCGCGCGCTAAAGCGGGATCTGCCGATGTTTTTCTTAATTCATCATGCCTGCTAGCTCGCACGTCTGGATCGGTCTCTTCTAACATTGCTTTATTCCGCAGGGTGGTCTGCTGCACGTAGTCGATCGCAACAGGGCGTCGCTGCGCGTCGTAAAGATCAAACAACCTGTCATCCGCACCCTCTTTCCAAACTTTCACGATTTTGTCGGAAAGATTCAATGCGTCATGGATTCCGCCGTTCATACCCATACCACCGAGAGGATTATTTATGTGTGCAGAGTCACCGGCCAAAAATACTCGGCCTTGGCGATAGGCCTTAGCCACCCGTTGATGGACGGCATAGGCTGTCCGATGAAAGGTGTCATATGCGCCCTCCCTGGGACATACTTGCTGCATACGCTCTTGAACAGTTTCATCTGACACTAGTGTTTCTGCTGTTTCACCCGGGCGAGACGGCAGTAGGAGGCGCCAGAGGCCGGGCACACTTACAAAGACAAACCAAAAGTCTGGATCCGCCACGTAAGCAATCGGCGCCAAATTTTCGAAGTGATCTTGGAAAGGAAATTCAGAACTCGTACAAAGCCAGAGTTCCGGGAAGGTCAGGCCCGGGAAATCAATCCCAAGTCCCGACCGAATTACGCTCGAAGCACCATCGGCCGCCATAAGATAACGGCCCTTCAATTCCCTTTCTTCACCCTCACACTCATAGGAAAGCGTTACTTGATGCTCGTCCTGTGACGCACCGGTAACGCGCGACCCAAAATGCACCTCGACATTATCCATCGCCTCTAGTTCTGCCACGACGATACGCGTAAGCTTGAACTGCTCGCACTGAATTCGATAGGGATGGCGCGTATCTTCTTTCAACACACCGAGGTCCCATTCGGCAACAACCCCTTCCCGCGTATCCCTGTATTGCCATATCGGACAAATTATTCCTTGTTCTATTAGTTTGTCGACAACGCCAAGTTCGGCGAGCATATCAAGTGTAGGAGGATGAAACGTAGACGCTCGAAGATCTTCGGGAAGCTCGTTGGCTGCCTCCAACAGTTTCACGGGAATACCGCGCTGCGCTAAATATAGGGCAGCGCAACACCCTACTGGCCCCGCCCCCGCAATCAATACACAATCATTGTCTGACATGTCCGGTATCTCCGAAAGTTTACCCATTGGTTACATTTGAGTTAGTTGTGGTCAACCGGAGTTGCCCCTACTGTGACGGATTGGCACATTGTGATCACCGAAGAAAAAGGACCCCCAATGCCTCCTCTTGATGAGATAAAACCTATCGGTTGGCGTGCGAAGATTGGTGTAATTGTCCCACCAAGCAACACGGTAAACGAAGCTGAATTTAACAGGGTAGCTCCGGATGGCGTTAGCTTCCATTTCACCCGTTCCCCGCTTCACACACAGCCCGAAACTGATGATTTTAAACAGATGCTTGAAGACCTCCAAACGGCTATGAGCGATCTGAATGCTTGCGTGGTAGATTATGCGACCTACGCTTGCACCGCGGGCTCAATGGCTTGCCCGCCTGAGCTTCTGCTTAAAACGATGTCAGATAACGGACGGCTGCCCGCTAATTCTACCGCCTTAGCAATAATTGAAGCACTAAGGGCATTGGGTGCGAACCGCATCGTCATGGCTTCGCCATACACCCCAGAGACCAACGATCACGAGCAGAAATATTTAGAAAACCATAATATTATGGTGCTGGGCTCTGTCGGGCTAAGCCTGAATACATCTCTTGAAAAAATCCAAGAGATATCCCGTATTCCTCCAACCAGGGTATTCGAACACGCCAGGGCTGCGGATCAAGAAGATGCCGAAGCACTACTAATTTGTTGCACAGACTTTAACACGTTTGATGCCATCGAACCCTTAGAACAGGCCCTGGGTAAACCGGTCATTTCGAGCAACTCCGCAACACTCTGGCACTGCCTAAGGGGTGCCGGGATATCGGATCCTATCTATGGCTTGGGTAAACTACTCCGGTATCATTGAATCAATTTATCAGGCGAGCCCCTCTTCCTCAGCTTGATCAAGTGCCTCGCGCGCACTTCGAAATGCATCAACGCCGGCGGGAATACCGCAGTACACTGTCGCGTGGGCGAGGGCTTCGGCAATCTCCTCCTTCGTACACCCATTTACAAGCGCACCCCGCGTGTGGGCTTTAAGTTCGTTCATTTTTCCGAGAGCGGTAAGGATACACAAATTCATCAGGCTGCGCGTCTTGTGGTCTAGCGTGTCATTAGTCCATGCGCCGCCCCAACAATATTCTGTCACCATCGTCTGTATTTTACCGGTAAAATCATCTTCCTCGGCTTTTTCTATATTTGGGTCAACATACTTGGCGCCCAAAACTTTCTTACGTACGGCCAGGCCAGCATCAAAAAGCGCCTGGTTGGAGGGGTTTAATGACATTTTATTCTCCCTAGAATTTAAGATTATATATTGAGGGTAAAGTTTGTCGCTTCGGGCTCTCCCTTGTGAAAGCGCTTGCCGAAACGACGGTAATGAACAACATGCGGCCTAAACCAATCATGATGAGCAAGTTTTGTTCGCCATCTCGTGGAGCGCGCCTCGGCAAGTTCCTCACTTTCCAAGACATTTTCGCTGTCAACGTAATGCAAAAACATATGTGTGAAGGGTTTAGGATCTGCATCGACAATACGCATATGCCTCACCATTCTCCACTCATTGTTTTTAAGAAGCATTGGAGAATGCTCGCTTTCATACCATTCTGTGAATTCCGCGACGAACTGGTCCGGCACATCTATAAAGACGCCGATAATTACAGAGGTATCGAGAGCTTCATATAAGTCAAAATCGTCTTGCACTTGATAGCTGATTTCGTCACCAATATATCGCGTAAACGAAACAACCGCCGAAAGCATTTTCTTGGTTGGCTCGTCAGGCGTATATTTTCGTGTCCGGTATTCTTCATCCGTTAGTGTAGATGGAGATTCTAAATCGTAGACCGCGAGGTAATTTGGTTTATTCCCGTCCTTATACCGCTGACCTGAATAAAACCCCGGAACGCCATAAACATGACTGGGCATGTGATGTTTGTCGTACCAGTCATTAAAGTGATCCTCCGCCCCTTCAGGAGGCGTCATTTCCGAAAAGAGAACTCCCCCGCCCTTTTTGTCTGCCATCACACTCGCTTACATGCAGCATCAAGAGCGCGAACCGTATCTTCTACATCTTGATCAGTGTGCACCGCGGAAACAAAGCGCCTTACGTTGGGTAATACATACAACCCTTCGTGCATCTGCGCCAAATCAAGAGCCCGCGAAGATGCTTGGTCAGAACTCATCACATCTGCATGGTTTGATGGGTGCCCTTCCATAAACAAAATCTGCCAAAGCGAGCCCTCACCAGTGGCAACGGCTGGCACTCTGTTGCGGTCTAAGACTTCTTGGCAAACCTTGCATATTTCGTCCGCACGAGCGTGTAGATTTTTATAAAAGTTGGGCGTTTTTAGTTCATTAAATGTAGCCAACCCCGCGGCGGCGGCCACGGGGTTCCCGTGCAGTGTCCCGTTCACATACGAGTAATTGGACTGCCCTTTGTTACGGGGGTTCATTAAATCTAGGTATTCAGCATTACCGGCGACGCAACCCAAGGGTCCCCCTCCGCCCACTATTTTTCCGTAACTAGCAATATCTGGAAGAACCCCGAAATATTCCTGAGCCCCACCAATCGCGAGCCTGAAACCAGTCACAACCTCATCAAATATGAGTAATACATCATTCTCATCACAAATTTTTCGAAGACCGGGTAGAAACTCGGCTTTCGGGAAAATAACGCGCTGAACTGGCTCCACGATAATGGCCGCCAGGTCACCCCGATTTTCTTCGACAATCCTTCGTGTTGTATCGAGATCGTTAAACGGCGAAACCAACACGTTTTCTGTCATGTTTTCCGGAAGTCCGCCCGTATCTGGTCTTCCCTGAGGATAATTGGACAAAGCATTGGGTGTGACACTAAATGCTGAGTAATCATGGTTTCCGTGATAGGCACCCTCAAACTTGAGTATTTTATTTCGGCCGGTTGCAGCGCGAGCGGTTCGCATCGCGTAGGCTGTCGCCTCGGAACCGGTCGTAGTAAAAGCAATTCGTTCAGCACAGGGAATAGCATTAACGAGTTCATCCGCTAATTTTATGCACTGTTCATTAAGTGTCCCAAAAAAATGAATACCCCGCGTCGCCTGCTCTGTGACGGCATCAACCACAGTGGGAAAGGCGTGTCCTAACACTAATGCTCCCGCCCCTCCGACATAATCTATATACCACCGACCACGAACATCTTGTAGGCGAGAGCCCTCTCCTTTATGGATTACAAACCTTACCTCATCAGGCAAAGAGTAACTGCCCAAACCCGCTCCAGGCAGGCTGTTCGCTGCCATCTCGTAGTAGGCATCATGGTCCATATCGCCAACACCTTCAGGCCCTTTGGCGTTTGCAATTTCGGCAGATGTCATTGTAGGTTTCCTATCCGATCTTCGGTGTTCAAAGGCTACTCTCAGTCCCTTTTTCTGACAAGGAGGCTAACGATCATACTCACGTTGGCAGTCAAGTGACCCCGACGCGTGCACGTAAACCACCCACTCTGGCGGTACAACGGATGTTCCACCCGCTTCTTCAATAATCATTGGTCCTTTAAATTTTTCTCCAAGAACCATTTGGGAGCGATCTAGAACTGGGCAATTAATCCAATCCTCGCCAAACCAAACCTGCCGATGTTCCACAATTGGGGCGCCTGACGGTTTGTCATTTAAGACCATAGACGGTTTATCGATAAGCCCAAGCGAGAACAGTCGAATATTAACAAGTTCAACGTCACTGTGTCGATCAGCACGGCCAAATGTTTGGTTGTGCCGAGTGTGAAAGGCCTCTCGTACAACATCCCAATTTGTTTCCTCAGGATTACATGGGATGGAAAGTGTAAAAGACTGCCCGACATAACGCAGGTCTAAAGTAAAACTATGTTCGTGCCGATCAACAGAAAAACCGTCTTGCGACAGCAGTTCCCCCGCCTCAACCTGCATCGCCTCCGCTTGAGATGTAAATTCACCTAGCGGAATGCTGTCCAATGGCCCACCCCACGCAACAACAAAATCACGCCGCAGGTCCGCAAGTAATTGGCCTAACGCGGACAGGTGACCCGGAAAGCGAGGTATGATGACACGCGGTATGGACAATTCCTCTGCTACCAAAAATACATGCATGGGACCCGCACCCCCGAACCCGAGAAGCGCAAAGTCGCGCGGGTCAAAGCCTCGATGGACAGAAACCTCTCGGACAGCACCCGCCATTTTTGCAACAGCAATTCTAATGATCCCGTCGGCAAGCCGTGCCGGGGACCCAGCCCCGTCACCAATTTTATTGGCTAACTTAGTAAAAGCTTTTTCTGCCAACGTTTTAGAAAGCTCCAAGCCCCCCGCAAGCGGTCGTCCCGTTGGCAAGCGACCTAGTAATAAATTGGCATCGGAAATTGTTGGCTCCTCGCCTCCCCGCTGATAGCACGCGGGGCCTGGCACCGCTCCCGCACTCTGCGGTCCTACTTCTAAAGTTCCATCTTGTTGCACCCAAGCTATTGAGCCTCCACCCGCACCTATGGTGTGTATATCCAGTTGCGGAACTTGGATAGGGTAGGCATCAGTCTGGTTTGCGTGGCTTATTCTGGGCGTCAACTCGTGGACAAGCGCGACATCTGTACTCGTCCCCCCCATGTCAAAAGTTATGCAGTCCTCGACGTCTGCCATCTCGCATATTCGTACGGCTCCACCAACCCCACCTACCGGTCCCGATAAAAACGTCCCCACCGCGAAATTCGCCGCCTGGTCCAATGTCATGACCCCACCGTTTGACCCCATCACACTAACCGGAGCTGAAATACCCTCGGCTTCTAATTCTTGTGTCAGCGTTGTCAGATAACGTGAGACCACGGGGGTGAGGTAAGCGTTTAAAGCGCAGGTCGAAAATCGTTCAAATTCGCCTTTTTCTGCAACAATTTTGGTCGAAGCACAAACGGGTATCTCCCCCGCAAGCGATTGCATTACCTCTAGGGTAACATTTTCATTTTCACTATTAAGATACGAATTAATGAATGCAACGGCGATCGCTTCTACGCCATTTTCACGAAAATGGGCCATAATCGGTTCGAAGTCGGTGTCATCTAGTGTTCTAATAATGTTGCCGTCCGCGTCAACGCGCTCTGGCACTTCAATACGAAGGTGGCGATCAACGAGTGGCTTGGGTCGCTCAAACTTTATATCGAACAAACCCCCTATCAAACGTCGCGTTCGACCTATTTCCAGAGTGTCCCGGAACCCCTCGGTCGTGATTAATCCCGTCCTAGCCCCCTTGCGTTCTAATAGAGCATTTGTGGCTATCGTTGTTCCATGAACGAACGCCCGAATATCTTCGTAGACGATCCCGAGCTTAGAAAGCGCGCTAATTACACCCTCCCACTGCCTACCCGGAATAGAGGGTACTTTCTCCGAAATTAGTGCCTGGTTTTCAGTGTTTAGACACAAAAGATCCGTAAAGGTCCCGCCCACATCAATACCAACAATATACTTCTGACCAGACATCAGATTATTCTGCCGCCAGATGAATTTTGCGGTTGGGGGTTTGTGATACGTAATTGCACGGGTTCGCCCGCGTTAGCGCTCAGTATTTCAATACTGGTAGCACTTACTGATACCGAATTTCCGTCTCCCTCAATCCGCGCCCAAGCGCGCAATGGGGCACCCTGATTAGTTAAAAGTTCGACCAGGCCCCCCGGAGCTACTCCGAGAGTGTTTGCCAATTTTTCCGACAAAAGAACCTGGCGCCTTGGACCGTCAAATAATTCGTCATTAGAGAGTGTTAACGAAACAAAACTGCGGGCCTCTGAGATTTTGGATCGCTGCTCAATGGTCGCGTCTAGATCCAATTCGCCTTCCACAATGATAACACCGTAACGCGCCGATGCCTCTCTTTCCGAAATATACCCCTCTGCAACATCCGTTCTTACACTTTGCGGATCACGCTTAAGCGGATCACCGTAACCTCCCCCACCGGCGGTTTCTTCTCGAACGATGTCACCAACCTTAAGAGAAAATCCGGAAACCTTACCCGGCACATCTGAAGGTTGTACTATTTTACCTTCGCGGATAACTGTAAAACTATTTGCCGCGCCATTGGAACCACAGGCCACGCCATAGGGTGGTATCACATTTTTTTCTGACAATACGGAGAGCGATCCACGCCCGTCTAATATATGAACATCGCGGCGAAGCCCAAAACCGCCCCGATATTCCCCGTCACCACACATACCTTCTCTGACTTCACACCGCTCAACGCGCAGGGGAAATTGGCTCTCTACGGTCTCCACGGATTGGATTGAATTAAAATCACCCTCATTATAGCTGCGCACAGCATTCGATCCGTCCGTTCCCATTGACGCGCCCGTCCCCCCTGCGGGCCATTCATAATGGATGTAATTCTTACCCTCAGAATCGGATCCAGATATTATTATATGATTTGCGCCCCCCTTAAGGTCCCCTACAGTCATCTCGGGCGCCACTTTGCACATAGCGGATGCGACTACGGAATCGATCAGAAATTTACACTCTGCCATTCCACCGCAGGGAGCGTCACCCCGCGCGTTTATAAAAGTTCCCTCCTCCGAAATAACAGTTATGGGATTAAACGACCCCTGGTTAATAGGAGTGTATGGATCCAGAAAACATTTGACGATGGTACCAACCGCGTTAAGTGCCATTGCGGGGCCACAATTAGTAGGGCCGTTTGTTTGTGCCGATGTGCCAGAAAAATCTGCGATCACCTCGTCAGCCCTCACAGTCAGTTTTAATTTGACTACGAGGGGATCGGGATTGGTTCCGTCGCTCTCGATGTAACCTTCCGCGTAATAGTCGCCATCCTGTCGTTCAGAAATTTTTGCACGTAGCTGCCGCTCGGCACGAGCAATAAGCTCTTCAACCCCGTCAAGCAAACCTCCTCGAAACCGTTTGCTTAATCGCTGCAGGTGCTCGTCAGCTTTCCTTCCCGTACCGACCATCGCATTAAAATCACCCATTCTCTCTGACCTGGAACGCATGTTATTAAACAAAAGATCCATAAATGGTTCATTTAATGTTCCGCGGTCACAGATCTTTGTAGGCTCAATGCGCAGTCCCTCTTGAATAACTTCATTTACCTTTCCGGATAGACTCCCAGGCGTCATACCTCCCACGTCATTCCAATGACACCGCATTGCCGCAAACAAGCTAAGTTTTCCGTCAAAAAACACAGGGTGCAACATTAAGACATCATTTAGGTGCGTCCCACCGGTGTAGGGATCGTTATGAAGAAACAAGTCACCCTCATTAATATCCCCCCTAAATTTATCGACTACTTGACGTGTTGAATACGGTACGGCGAAGATATGGATTGGATGATCGGCAAGGCCTTGCGCAACCTGCCGACCGTCAGCGGACATTAAGGCACATGAAAAGTCGTGGCCCTCGTATATAATCGGCGCATAAGACGAGTGGATGATATTCGCTCGCATTTCATTCACCACGGCGATGAGAGATTCTCGGATCAATTCAAGCTGTACGACGTTCTGCATATGCACCCTTAATAGCCAGGCGAAGACACCTCGCCAGGCTGTGTAACACCTGGCATACTTGAATCCAATAGTATTTTACACTAGCGTAAAATTATTGGTTCTTTTTATTTCGCAATGTACAATCACTCCTTCTGAACCTTTTAGATTGACGAGCCTCCATGCCTGAACACTCCTCCCACGTTGACACCTTTATTAGAGATAACATGCCCAGCCCAGATCTGTGGCCCGAAATGGATTATTCGGTGCTTCCAGAATTAAAGCAGTATCCAAAGCGGTTTAACGCGGCAGCCGAGCTTATTGATAAACAGGTTGACGAAGGTTTTGCAGAAAAGGTGGCTGTAATTTTCGGGGATGAGTGTTGGACCTATCAAGAGTTGATGCACAAGGCAAACCAAATAGCCAACGTATTAGTTGATGAATATAGTTTCGTGGCGGGTGAGCGCGTCCTGATAAGAAGTGGAAACCACCCAATGCTAATAGCCTCGTGGCTAGCTGTACTAAAGGCAGGCGGCGTCGCGATTACGACGATGCCGGTGTTGCGAGAGCGGGAACTCATTTACATGATAGGTAAAGCTAAAGTCAGGCTAGCCATAAGTCATGACAACCTGTCAGAAGACATTAGTGGCGCTCAAAATTCTTCACCGGAACTTGAACATATACTGTACTTTGGCACTGACCGTAGCGACTCTTTAGAAAACGCTATGGCACAACAATCTACAACGTTTACCAACGTCGATACCGCCGCGGACGATCCCGCAATAATCGGGTTTACATCGGGCTCGACCGGAACCCCCAAAGGAACCCTTCATTTCCACCGCGACATCCTCGCCGCCGCGGATTGTTTTATTGGGCATGTCGTTAAGATAAGACCAGGAGACATAGTTTGCGGAAGTCCACAAATTGCTTTCCTATACGGCTTGTGCGCCTTCATCGCGGACACTTTTCGGTTCGGAGCCACCGTTGTTTTATTGGAACGGGGCACACCCGACGCTGTACTTCAAGCAATCGAGCAGCATAAAGCGACAATCTGCTTTTCTACGCCGTCTGGCTACAAATTAATGCTGGAAAATGCTCGAAATTATGACCTTTCCTCCCTTCGAGAATGTGTGGGTGGAGGCGAGCCTTTGCTCCCCGCAATATTTAATGAGTGGAAAGAGATTACGGGGGTCAATATGATAAACGGCCTCGGTATCTCGGAATTACTTCACATATTCATTTCAGCGAGCGGTGATCAAATTAAACCTGGTGCAATCGGAAAAGCGGTGCCAGGATTTCGAGTGCGTGTGGTCGATGAGAAGATGAAAGACGTAAAACCGGGCGAGATTGGCCAGATGATCGTAAAAGGACCTAACGGTTGCCGTTACCTAGATCAAATTGACCGCCAAATCAGCTACATACACGAGGGCTGGAACAAATCTGGTGACCTTTGTCGAATAGACGAAGAGGGTTATCTATATTATGAAGCCCGCACAGACGACATGATCTTGACGGGTGGCTATAATGTTTCTGGACTAGAAGTTGAAGCGGTTCTTTTAGAACACCCAAAAGTTAAGGAGGTTGCAGTCGTTGGTAGTCCGGATAAAAACCGTGGGCAGATCGTGAAAGCTTTCATTATACCCGCATCGACCGATGCAGCAGAAAAAAAAGTGGTCTCAGAGTTGCAAGATTTTGTAAAATCACAAATATCTGCGTTCAAATACCCACGGGAAATAGAATTTGTTGAAGAATTACCATTGACAGCAACCGGTAAGATCCAACGCGGAGCCTTGCGTCAGCTAGAGCGCGACCGCGCAAACAATCATACAGTGAACTAGAAAAATTTTTACGGAAATAAAAATATGTCAGAACTAAATAACCTTGAGAATGATACCATTGGTTTTCTGACGACCCGCCGCTCAACGGTGGCACGCATGATGGGAGAACCTGCCCCAACCGACACAGAATTACGTCAAATTATGGAAGCCGGGATGCGCGTACCGGACCACGGGCGCCTAACACCGTGGCGGTTCATAGTAATACGTGGTGAGGGCCGAGAGACCATCGGGAGCGTAATAGCGGATGCCTATAAAAGAAATAACCCCGATGCGATTGAAGAACAGATCGAAATCGAGCGGGAACGCCTCACGAGGGCCCCGGTTGTTATTGCGGTTATCTCTAAAGTTCAAAGGGATCACAAAATACCCGCGTGGGAACAAGTTCTATCCTCCGGTGCAGCTTGCCAAACCATGCTAATCGCCGCCCAATCAATGGGTTACGCCGCACAATGGCTAACCGAATGGTATGCGTATGACGAAAACGTGAAAAAAATAGTCGGTGCGGAACCCGGCGATGAAATTTCAGGATTCGTATACCTTGGTACAGCGATTGGAGAGTTAAAAGACCGAGCACGGCCCGAATATGAAGAGATTGTCTCCGAATGGATTCCTACCAGCGGTAGGTGAATAAGGGATCAGTCGTTCATAGTTATAACGACTTTACCGCGCACCTTTCGATCCGTGAGAATTTTACAGGCCTCTGCAACTTTCTCCATCGGATAGACGGCCTGGACCGGTATATTTAATTTTTCCTCAACAACCATGTCGAACAGTTCTGACTGTACCCGTCGCACCCATTCAGGGTCCCGTTCTCTATATTCAGCCCAATTAACCCCGGTTACAGCGATATTTTTAAGCAAAGCGTAGTTAACCTTAAACGTGGGGATCACTCCACTTGTGAAACCAACAACAACCATACGACCGCCAAAATTTAACGCTCTTATAGAACCATCGAAAACTCCACCACCGACCATATCTAAAACAATATCAACGCCTGCCCCAGTGATCGCCTTGACCTGCTCCCTGATGTCATCCCGGAGATTTTCGCGTGACAGGTCCAAAATGTGATTAGCACCATTTTCGCGCGCTAGGTCTTCCTTCTCCATCGTCGTCAACCCAGCGATAACGTTGCAACCCCAAGCTCTCGAAAGTTGCAGCGCCGCTATGCCAACACTGCCGGAAGCTCCAGCAATAAGTACACTGTCACTCTTTTGTACATTTGCCCGGGCTACCAGGCCAAAATGAGCAGTCTGGTAGGCAATCCCAATCGCGGCCGCCTCCTCAAACGAAAGATTATCTGGAACAATGTAACATGCGTCCTCAAGCGCGAGCACCTCTTGAGCGTAGGACCCATACTCCACCTGAACCATAACGCGGTCGCCAACTTTTAGACGGGTCACACCAGGACCCACGGATTTAATGACACCGGCACCTTCTTTACCAGGTGAAAATGGAAGCGGCGGTTTAAATTGGTACTTACCTTCCATCACCAAAAGGTCTGGAAAATTAATTGCTGCCGCCTTGTTATCAACAACGACCTCACCAACGCCGGGCATTAATGGTTCGACTTCCTCTACGACTAAGTTTTCGGGTGGACCAAGTGTCCGAGCAACGATGGCACGCATGGCATTTCCTTTGAAGGATGGAATAAATCTTGTTTCGACAACTTAACTACCAACTAGCATACCGCAATAATATATATTTTCTTCGGTTATAGGTTTTAGTAATTGCCTATCACGGTTTTTTCCCTAAATTCAATTTCTGTATCTAACTGGAGTAACACAAATGCATATCGGAATACCCCGAGAGGTTAAGATTTACGAAAACAGGGTTGGCATGACGCCTGGAAGCGTAAGAGAAACCGTCTCTCAGGGTCACCAAGTCACCGTAGAACACAATGCGGGACATACTATCGGTTTTGACGACGCCGAATACGAGGCGGCGGGGGCTAAGATCGTATCCACCGCAGCTGAGGTTTTCAGCGGCACCGACATGATCGTCAAAGTCAAGGAACCGCAACCATCAGAAATTATGTTGTTGAGAGATAAGCAAATCTTATTTACTTACCTCCATCTTGCACCCGATCCAAAGCAAACGAGGGGACTAATGGATAGCGGCTCCTCGTGCATCGCATACGAAACGGTAACCGACGACAGGGGCGGTCTGCCGTTACTTGCGCCCATGAGCCAAGTGGCGGGGCGCATGGCCGTGCAGGCGGGTGCTACTTGTTTAGAAATAGCCCACCAGGGGCGCGGCGTTTTACTCGGTGGTGTGCCAGGGGTCACGCCGGCGAAAGTGGCCGTCATCGGCGGCGGCGTCGTTGGCAGCAATGCTATTTTCGTGGCGACTGGAATGGGTGGTGACGTCACTGTAATTGACCGCGACATCCATCGTCTCGCAGAAATTGACGCGCAATATAAAAGCCTCATTACGACCCGTTTCTCAAACCAAACAAATATTGAGGAGGAAATTATTAATGCCGATTTGGTCATCGGTGCCGTGCTCGTCCCTGGTGCGGAAGCACCAAAACTAGTAACTGAGAAAATGGTAAGGAATATGAAGCGTGGGGCTGTAATAGTGGACGTCGCAATTGATCAAGGCGGCTGTTTCGAAACGAGCCGACCCACAACACATGACGCGCCGACATACGTGGTAGACGAGGTAGTCCATTATTGTGTTGCTAACATGCCTGGAGCAGTAGCTCGGACATCCACTATAGCCCTTAACAACGCGACTTTGCCCTTTGTCCTTCGGATTGCAAATATGGGGATTATTGACGCAATGCTTTCTGATGGACATTTGATGGCTGGCTTGAACGTTCACTCCGGCAAGGTCACGTACGAGGCAGTAGCGAAAGCACAGGAACATGTTTTTGTACCAGCAGCCGAAGCCTTGGCCGCTTAGTTTGCACCCAGTCCGCGTAAAATTATCTTGTTATACATGTTTATTAATTCCGGCACAGGTAGCGATTGTTTCGGTACATACCAACGCGCAACCCAATTACAGAGCCCCAAAATGCCCAGATGTGCGAGGCGTGGATCAAGGGACCCATCGAAAACACCTTGTTCTTGACCTTCAACGATAATGGCTATCCAAAGACGCTCATACTCGTCCCAAATTGGTCCCATCTCTGCAAGTACTAATTCATTTTCGCTAAAATAGTCGTCGCGAAGCGTAATCTTCGATTCCGCAAAGCGGTTTTCAAAGCGCATCAAATGATTTTCTACAGTCTGTCGTATCTTCTCCTGCGGGCTCCCGGCACTATTTAATATTTCTTTAACCCTATCACGGAGTTGCAGGCCAAGAGGTTTAATAATTTCTATAAGTATTTGTGTCCGATTAGGAAAATAGTAGTAAAGGCCCTCGCGTTTTATACCGACGGCGCGCGCGATATCATCGAGCGAGGTATTCGCGTAGCCGCGTTGATGAAATAGATCTTGCGCGGCTCTCAAAATTTCTTCACGCCGAGTTTCACGACGAGCGTCGGCAGCAATGTCTGTTTTTATCAACTAACGCTCCTTTCGGAGCCATTTTTTACACTTGTGTAAAGTTTAGCAAGTGCCTGATAAACAGCATCCACGCTCAATCCAGACATTAAAGTATCGGCACTAAGATGATTAAAATCCGGTGACAGCACCAGATCTTCGAAACTTTCCAACGTTCGTACCGCCGCAACCGATTTTCCTCGCGGGCCATATCTAACCTCAGAGGACGGCCCAAACAATCCTAATGTAGGTGTCTGAGAAGCGGCAGCAATATGCATCAGTCCGGAATCGTTGCCGACATACAGCGCCGAACGACGAATGCACGCGGCCGCCACCTGAAGCGGTTTACCAATCAAATCAATCCTTCGGTCAATCGGAATTTCCTCTAAGAGTTGCGCAGCCATTTGCCTTTCATTTTCCGCTCCGAGAACCGCTACATGGGCACCAGGTAGTAATCCTGTTGGCTCTATAACCCTCTTTACTAATTCTGCAAACCGGTTCGCGGGCCATTGCTTTGCACCCCAGTTAGCCGTCGGTCCGATAGCCAACACGGGTATCTTTTCTGGCATCAGTTTTTCCGCCTGAGCCTCAACTCGGTCGGACAACCAAAGTCGCGGCTCCGGCGCAGGAAAAACATTAAGTAACTTTGCGAGCTCATCCACGCGGTGCAACGAATCATCCCGATACTTTCCGACAATCCTCCGGTTGGCGAAAAGAAATTTGCAAAGTAATGAACCACGGAGATCGTAAACCTGATCCCACCGAGTGCAAAAACATGCTAACCAAATCGAAACCCAGTGAAGGTGGAAAGGCTTTTTCCTCACAATAATTAAACGATCTAGCTCCGGTATAGATTCAAAAATCGGGGCAGCCGGTGCGCCACATACGATGGTAAGCCGTGCATTCGGAAATTGATCCATCAGATACGAAATAGCGCCCGACGACAAAACCGCATCCCCAATCCGCGTTGACGTGATGAATAGTATCCTCAACGTTTATCTTCCTTCCTATCCGCCCACGAAAATAACGATTTATCGTCAATATAGATACCGGAAGAGGGAAAGTTGAAACAATACGCACTCTCTGTTAGGGAACTCCTACTAAGGCAGTCTGCCTATTTCCTCCGCGAAAGCTTTATAATGAATAGCAAAGAGGGCCAAACTTACCGCCCTACCCTTAATAATGTTCGTGGCATCCTATGGATGCTCCTTGCAGTAACAACGCTAACAACGATGTTTGTTATTATTAAGGAAATGGCGACTGAGTTGCCCGTGTTCGTTGTTGCGATCGCGAGAACATTTTTTGCGTTATGTATGCTTTTTCCATGGCTTTGCAAGGTTGGATTGCCTGGCGTCCGCAGTAACCGTTTACGCCTCCATTTCTTGAGGTCATTTTGTGGCATCGCAGCATTTGTCTGTGTCGTTTTCGCACTTGAACATCTAATCCTCGCAGACGCGATGGTCTTGGCTTTTACCTCTCCCTTCTGGTCAATTCTAATTGGCGCAATTGTGTTGAAGGAAATTATTAGAGGGCGTCGAATAATTGCCACAATCGTTGGTTTTGGCGGCGTGGTTATGATTATTAAGCCGCACATTGGGATAGAGCCAGCTATGCTTTTAGCGTTGCTTAGTGCCCTCTTAACTTCCACCGCAATGATATCCATGAAGTCGTTATCCTCAAGCGAGCCACCGACGCGGATTGTATTTTATTTCATGCTATTTGGGACGCTCATTTTAGTGCCACCGGCTGCCATCGCTTGGGAAACACCCACCCTCTTCCAAACAATGTGGCTCCTAGTCGCGGGCGTTCTCGGCGCTGCGGGCCAAGACTTTCTTGCCCGGGCCTACGACGCTGGAGAAGTAAGCATTGTTGCGCCTTTCGATTTCATGCGCTTACCCGTCGCCGCTTTACTCGGATATATAGTCTTTTCAGAACTCCCCGACCCTTGGTCGATAGCGGGCACACTAACGATCATTGCCGCCGCTATATATCTCCTTAGACGCGGACACTACGAGCAACAATTACTCAAATAAGACAACTCGTTTGGGCTTTCTCAACGTTTTGAAATTATCTTAAATTTCCTCTGCTTAGGTCCACCGTAGGCGCTGAGCGGGCGAATGAGACTATTGCTGGCATTTTGCTCAAGTACGTGTGCGGCCCAACCCGTAATTCGGCTCATCACAAAAATTGGGGTGTACATGTCAATTTCAAAACCCATTAAGTAGTATGCGGGCCCAGCCGGAAAGTCGAGATTGGGATAAATACCCTTCTCATTAACCATAATTTCTTGCAAAATATCTGATATCTCGAGCCACTTTTTATCGCCTTTCCACTTTGCAAGATCCTCAAGGGCGGCTCGCATAGTTGGGACACGAGAATCCCCTTGCTTATAGACGCGGTGCCCGAACCCCATAACCAGCTGTTTCGCTGCTTGTTTATCGCGCAACCACTTTTCTGCCCGGGCCGGCAAACCAATCTCAATTAGATTGTGCATAACTGCCTCGTTAGCACCGCCGTGCAGAGGCCCCTTCAAAGAACCAATACCCCCGGTTACAGCACTATAGATATCAGACCGAGACGAAGTGATAACTCGAGCAGTAAAAGTTGAGGCATTGAAACTGTGTTCGGCGTACAGAATCATCGAAATATCGAAGGCTCGGATTACTTCTTTCGCCGGAACCTTCCCAAAACACATGTAGAAAAAGTTTTCAGATATAGACAAGTCTTTCCGCGGTGCTTTTCGCCTAAGTCCCCTACGAAAACGGTAATCTGTGGCAATCATCGTCGGGATTTTTGCGAGCATATTCATTGCACGATCGAGATCTTTGTCCGCGTGTTCACCCCCCCAAGCGGTCTCTGTTGTTCCTAAATAGCTTACAGAGGTGCGAAGGGTGTCCATCGGATGGGCTCGTTTCGGGTACTGGCGAATAACATCCACATGTGCTCGAGAAATATTGCGTCGCCGACGCTCATCATTTGCAAAATTGCGTAGTTGTTTCTTATTAGGCAACTCTCCGTTCCACAGAAGGTAAGCTACTTCCTCGAACTTACAATTAGCGGCGAGATCCTGAACAGCATACCCTCGGTAAGTCAGAGAATTTGTCTCTGGCATTACCTTTGATACTGACGTCGTATCCACGGTCACACCGGCGAGACCCTTATAAATTGGCGTTACGACTTTCTGTTTTTTTGATTTGTCTTTCTTTTTTGCCTTTGCGCCCTTTGCCGCCATCAGTCACCTCCCTGCCCGTCAAGTGAGAAGTTAAATATATCCTGATCAAATCGATTGTAATCCTCATACCGAATTACATCGTACAACCGCGAGCGTGTCTGCATACGATCGATAATGCCTTTTTGTGTCCCATGTTCTTGCAACCAAGATAAGCCATCCTCTACCGCCTTCATTGCAAGACGCAAGGACGTTACTGGATAAATTGCTATATTATATCCAAGATCTTCCAATTCTTTTTTCGTCAACAAGGGCGTCTTGCCGAACTCAGTTAAATTCGCAAGTAAGGGCACTTGTATTTCATTACGTACCATTTCGTATTCCGATAAATTCTGTAGCGCCTCAGGAAAGATCGCGTCTGCTCCGGCGTCGACGTATGCTTTAGCGCGATCTAGTGTGGCATCTACACCCTCAGAGGCACGCGCATCCGTTCGAGCCATCAATAAAAAATTGGGGTCTTTCTTTGCATCAGCAGCAGCTCTAATTTTCATTACCATTTCATTGGTAGATACGATTGTTTTATTATCAAGGTGCCCACATCGTTTCGGATTTACTTGGTCTTCAAGATGACAGCCTGCAAGACCAAACTCCTCTAGTTCTCTAACGGTCCGGGCGGCACTCATTGGCTCACCAAAACCGGTATCGATATCGATTAGGGCTGGAAGATCTGTAACCCGCGCTATCTGTCGGCCACGCTCCGTCACCTCTGTCAGTGTCGTGAGCCCAATATCCGGAAGGCCCAACTCTGCCGAAAGTGCCGCGCCCGATATATACACCCCGTCAAAACCCTGGTCCTGTATTAACAACGATACAATTGGTGCGTGAGCCCCTGGAAATTGCAGTAACCGCCCTGTATCTAGATCTCGACGAAAAGCGGCGCGCTTTTCGGCCGCAGTTTTCTCAGCAAACAACATTAAAAAATACCCCTATTGTCGCGAACGGAACTATCTAAAGTTGCACTATCGACCTCCACATTAAGCCCTGACAACTCGTCAGCAGACAGGTTTGGCAACTTCTGTACCGTATTGAGAAAACGGTCCCGTTCCACATCACTAACAAGCCCTTCAACCAACATATTAAACTTATTAATGTAATTTGCCCGCGCAAAGGGTCGCGAACCGGCCGGATGCGCGTCTGCGACCGCAAGCTTATCTTCTAATTTAGAACCATCTTTCATTGTAATAACAACCCTACCTCCAAACGCGCGTTTCTGTGGATCGGGGTCGTGGTATCGTTCTGTCCACTCCGCATCCTCAACCGTGGATATTTTCCGCCATAATTCCACGGTATCTGGCCGGCGCGCGCGTTCGGGCGCATACGAATTAACGTGGTGCCACGCTTGGTCCTGCAAAGCGACCGCAAAGATATACATAATAGAATGATCAAGTGTTTCACGGCTTGCATTCGGATCCATTTTCTGAGGGTCACCAGCGCCGGTGCCAATGACAAAATGAGTGTGATGGCTTGTGTGTATAACGACCTCTTCAATCGCGGTGAAATCAGAAATAAGCACTCCCATTCTTCGGGCTAAATCAATAAGTGCTTGGCTTTGATATTCCGCTGAATGTTCTTTGGTATACGTTTCAAGAATTGCACGTTTGACCTCTCCAGGTTCCGGCAGTGGAACCGTATAATGTGCATCAGGACCGTCAAGCATCCACGCTATTACGCCGTCTTCTCCCTCGTAAATCGGCGACGGAGCACCCTCACCACGCATGCATCGATCAACTGCCTCTATAGATAACTTACCCGCGTGTGCGGGGGCATATGCTTTCCAGCTTGAAATTTCCCCTTTTCGAGATTGTCGCGTAGTACATGTAACGTGGAGGGCCTGTTGTATTGCTTGATAAATAATCTCCGTATCCAAGTGTAGCAATGTCCCAATCGCCGCCGCCGCCGACGGCCCAATATGCGCTATGTGATCAATTTTATGTTCGTGTAAACATATCCCTTTAACCAAGTCGACCTGAATTTCGTAGCCGGTAGCAATACCGCGAATAAGGTCAAGCCCGCTGCACGACTTCTGTTGGGCTACAGCCAATGTAGGCGGGATATTGTCCCCCGGATGGGAGTAATCGGCCGCAAGAAACGTGTCATGGAAATCAAGCTCTCGAACGGCAGTACCGTTCGCCCAAGCCGCCCATTCTGGGGAAAATTGTTTGTTCTGCGACAAACCAAATATTGTAGCGCCATCATTGCGCGGGTGACAGATTGCCATTGCACGCGCATTAGCCACCGGCGCGCGATTAACCGAAGCTATAGCCACCGATGCATTATCAATGATCCGATTGATAATCATATCGACCACATCGTCCTCCACAGCCACAGGGTCGCTGGCAATTGCGGCGATTTTCCACGCAAGCTGATCTTCACGTTTTAACGCTTGTTTTGAAGGATAGACCTTAACATGATGATTTTTCACAACTTAATAGCTCCGAAGTGGCAATTTATTTGGCGCGCCATCATACCCACGCCCCCGTCCACGTCAACGAAGCCCGTCCGTCAACTTGCCGCTCTAGCGGCATTGTGATACGCCGAATGGAAACCTGGAGGTTTTTGAGCAATGGCAGATTATATCTTGCGGCTCTATACCGATGTACTTGCGGAAAATACTACCATCATTGCTGACAACACTTCTACAACGAGGTGTTTTTATATCCTGAATGGTATTGCATCCATCACCACCGACACAGTAACGACAACGCTCAGTCAAAATTCCGCTTGGTTCTCAAATAGTCCGGTTAGTATTTTAGCTGGAAAGGAAGGCGCCCAGATACTGCGGTTCGAGTTGGTATCCACCAAAAACAAAGATATTGAGGATATCAAAACTGACAATAACGTAACATCCACGCAAAAAATCACAGCAGACATAGCACTTGTGCCCGGTGACCACTATCTTTTGCGCGGTGACCGCGTCGACATTCCAACTTCCGGCATAGCGTATCCACATGTGCACCAGGGCCCAGGTATCAGATGTCTAATCGATGGTGCGTTTTCGGTTGAGACTGGCGGGGTCACTCATGAGATTGCTACGGGGGACGCATGGTTTGAGGCAGGTCCAGAACCAGTCAAAGCGTGGGCGCCCGATGATGATGTAGCCTGCTTTTATAGGGTGATGGTCCTCCCGCGCTCTCTAAAGGGAAAGTCTTCAATTTCCTATATTAATGAGGAAGATAATGATAAACCCAAGCGGCAAAAATATACTATTTTTATAGATCACTTCATCGAGATATAGCCCATGCAAAGTTCAAATCCTTCAAACCTTCGTACCGGCGGTCAAATACTCGTAGACTGTCTCCGCCTCCATGGAGTGGATACCGTGTTTTGTGTGCCGGGCGAAAGTTACCTTGCTACCTTAGACGCCTTTCACGACGTCCAGGAACAAATCAACCTGGTCGTTTGCCGCCAGGAAGGCGGCGTTAGCAATATGGCTGAAGCATGGGGTAAGATGACTGGAAATCCGGGTATTGGCTTCGTCACAAGGGGCCCTGGCGCAACCAACGCGTCCGTGGGGATACATACAGCAAAACAAGATTCCACTCCGCTTATCCTATTTGTAGGCCAGGTCGCACGGGATATGGCGGAACGCGAAGCGTTCCAGGAAGTTGACTACCGCCGGATGTTTGGAGAAATGACAAAATGGGTGGCTCAAATAGATAATCCTGCTCGTATTCCAGAAATGGTGAGCCGCGCGTTTCACGTAGCGTGCTCCGGCAGACCAGGCCCTGTTGTACTAGCGCTCCCAGAAGATATGCAGACAGAACGTACGGCTATCGAAGACGGCCATAAATATAACGCGAGCCAAGCCTATCCAAGTCCGAAGGATATGGAGCAAGTTCGCGAACTTCTAGCCAGGGCAAACAAACCTCTCCTGCTCGTAGGTGGGGGAGGATGGTCGCAGGATGCCTGCCGTGACCTGTTATTATTTTCGGAAAAAAATGATCTGCCCTTGGCGGGAACATACCGAAGACAAGATATTGTTGATAATCGACATCCCAACTATGCGGGGGTCATTGGCCTTGGGGTCAACCCGAAACTCAAACAGCGCCTTGACGATGCAGACCTATTAATAGTTCTCGGCGCTCAGCTTGGGGAGATCATAACTGGGGGATATACATACTTAACATTTCCGAAACCGAGGCAGACTTTAATCCACATCAGTGCCGGCGCGGAGGAATTGAGTAAAGTTTATCAAGCAGACCTCGGTATCAATTCTGGGATGGCTGAGTTTTGTTCAGCCGCTATAGAGATGGATCCCGTACCCATCAAATGGCAAGAACATAAAACAAATGCTCACAAAGAATATTTGGATTATTCAACGCCGGGGAAAATGCCCGGGAAAGTGAATTACTCAAAAATTGTGGGCTGGCTGAGCGATAACTTACCTGAGGACGCAATTATCACAAATGGCGCGGGTAATTATACGGTGTGGATACATCGTTTCTTTCGCTACAAGGGTTATGGAACTCAGTTAGCTCCGCAGTCAGGCGCTATGGGATACGGGGTGCCGTCAGGCGTTTCCGCTGGTATCTGCCATCGGGACCGTATTGTGGTATCGTTCAACGGTGACGGATGCTTCCAAATGAACGGACAGGAAATCGGTACGGCGGTGCAGCAGAACGTGAATGTTATATTTATCGTTATAAACAACGGAATGTATGGAACGATACGGATGCATCAAGAAACGTATTACCCGAATAGGAAATCCGGAACAGACCTTGTTAATCCGGATTTTGCGGCATTGGCTCGTTCGTATGGCGCCCACGGAGAAACAGTAACTGCAACTGACGAATTCCACAGTGCTTTTGAGCGCTGCCGTTCGGTTGAAGGACCTGCATTGATCGAACTGGTGATAGACCCGGACGCAGTACTCCCCACAAACACCCTTTCAGGTATTAGGGCTAAAGCGCTAAACGATAAAGAACGTTAATAACTCGTTTGGGCGGGTGGTGAATTACAGGTTTACGGTATTAGTTTTCTAGTCCTCGTTCTGCTGGTGGATGAAGAGCCCAACCGGCTCGCCAGTGCCGCCAGATAAACCATACCGCCAAAACGACCATAAAAACCGCTAAAATGGGACGAACTGAGCCCTGCATCATAGACATCGGTAAAGCTAAACAAATAAGCATGGCTGACGGATAGAATAAGGTCCAACGCGCAAAACCGCGAAGCTTCTGATACCAAGGGAAGATAACCGAAAATATTCCCAGTAAAATAAAAAATAAGGACCACGGCCGGTTCACGAACAACATCAAATCGTCGCTCGTGGACAACGCTCGGTTTAAGTTGAGCTCGGCTATGTGACCCAATACAACTCCAAGGATCATCGGAGCGAGTGGAAAGCCCATAACCTTCATTACGAGGCCAACGACACCAAAAATTAGAAGGGTCCACATGTCAAAAACGATATTATTGAGCGCAAAAATACCAATGCCGCAATAGGCTAAAATCACCCCTGCCAAGACATACATACGAAGCCGCGTGACCAACACGAAGCCTCGGAGACAAATCGCCTGCATAGCAACCATGATAAAATTAGCGATGAAAAACGCCATAAAAATACCGTATGCTAACTTTGGCTCGTCCGTGATGAACGTAGGACTTGGAATAACATCGTGAATTAATAACGCGCCAAGCATAATTGCTGTGACAATGTCACCCGGTATTCCTAGAGCCATCATCGTTATTAACGCTCCACCAGCGGTTGCATTATTAGCCGACTCAGGCGCAACGATGCCCTCCGGAGAGCCTTTGCCAAATTCCTGGGGGTTTTTCGAAGCTTTCTTTGCCTGATCGTACGCCAGAATATTGGATATCGAACCCCCGGCAGCTGGCAAAATCCCGGTAAACACGCCTATTAACGAAGACCGGATCAAATTACCCCAGCGGCTCAGAACCGCCCCGAGTGCCCGACGATGTTCGATGCGCACGGCTGCTGTACCGCGTGGCATTAATGGTTCGCGCGCCTTTGTTCTGTCTTGAACGTCACTGAGTAACTGACTAAAGGCAAAGAGACCCACCAGAACAGGTAGGAATGAAAACCCCTGTTCGAGCGGTTCGAAACCAAAACTAAAACGCTCAACTCCGTTTATTTCGTCGGAACCCACCGTCGCGACCAACAAACCGAGTGCGCCCGCAACCAAACCCTTGACAAGATTTTCCCCAGACAAGCTTGCTGTGATGGTAAGTGCGAACATTACCAATGCAAAGAAGTCCCACGGACCAAATTCTAGCCCTATACGTGCAAGTTGCGGTGCCACCGTAATAAGCAAAATCGCGCTGATTATCCCGCCAAAAAACGACGCCCATACACCGATGCCTAACGCTAAACCGGGTCTTCCATTCCGCGCCATGGGAAAACCGTCAAATGTGGTCGCGACAGAGGACGGGGTGCCAGGTATCCCTGTCAGAATGCCCGCCATCAGCCCTCCAGAAAGTCCGCCAACAAACACGCCTATCATCGTCGCCAGCCCCTGTATGGGCGACATACCAAAGGTAAAGGGAAGCGTTAGTACAACAGCCATCGTTATAGTGAAGCCGGGAATGGCGCCCGCTATTAGGCCGGCAGCAACACCAAGAACCATCAAGGCCATAGTCTGGATTGTGATCAGCGCTTCAGCGGCGGCCAATATGTTTTCGAATAACATTATCGTTGCCGCCTACCAGATCCTAAACAACTCGCCTTCCGGCAAGATGACCTGTAATGCGAAAGTAAATATTGCCCACATAGAGCCCATCGTGCCCACAGCAATAATCCCATGAACCACCAATTGAAGTGGGCGCCAACCACCCATTAGATTCAAAACGATGAAAACAAATAGTATTCCTGCAACTAATATACCTACATATGGAAGGCCAATGAGAAACAACCCATACATAATGAAGCAGCACAGGGCGTTTCGATACTTGGAAAACCAATTCAAAAAACCCCCGGGTCCAACGTTTGGCTGGGTGTCATAAACGCCACGTAAGGAATTTACTAAATACAGCACGCAAAGCGCGCCCAAACCCACGAGGATCGCCCTTGGCCATACATGCGAGGCCACCGTGCCATAGCTGGTGACTCGAATGGTGAAAGAGGCCGCAAAAAAAACGCAGGTAAAAACAACTAAAAAGAGCGCAGCTATCACATCCCGGTTAATACGCAGCATGGGGTGTCTCTATCGCTCACACTAAGTAAACTCAAACGGACGGAAGGTATATACCGACCGCCCATCTGAGATTTTTTTGAAAATCAGTTACCTTTATACATGCCGACTTTTTTCGCTATGCCCTTCCACTTTTGGAATGTCGTTTTCCAATATGCTGTTGCTGCAGCGGGTCCTTTAAAATGAACTGATGTACCCTTCTTCGCGAGTGCTGCCACCAGCGCGGGGTCATTTGCTGCTTTTTCGAATGCCTTACCCCAAAAATCAACAAGAGCCTTAGGCGTGCCCTTGGGTGCCGAAACACCCCGGTCGGTCCCCGCGACTAGATTAATCCCCTGTTCGCGCATCGTCGGCACATTGGGAATAAGGGGGTGGCGTTTTTCTGTATAAATACCGAGTGCTTTCAGTTCTCCTGCCTGAATATATTTAACGGCAGCCGCGAGATTTATTTCACCCAGCGCAATATTATTTGCCAATAGTGCAGTCATCCTCTGACGCGTTCCATCATAGGAAATATGCTTTAGCTTGATCCCCGCCGCATCCTCCAAAAGTAGAAACCAGAAATGGCTGGTAGAGCCTAAGGTACCCCCAGTTGGTATGCTGCCCGGCTTAGACTTAGCCGCTGCAACCAGTTCCTTTGCGTTTTTCCAAGGAACGTTTTTATTTGCACCAATGATTGGTGAGGTCCTAGTGAGCATCGAAACCGGCTCAAACGCATCCCATGTAAAATTCACCCTACCCGTGAGATAACTGCTCAACGCGCTCTGATGAATTGCAAACAAAGTACAACCGTCAGCCTTAGATTTGCGTGCAACCTTGGCTCCCTTATTGCCACCCTGCCCGGAGATATTAACCATCTGAAGTTGAGGTTTGATGCCAGTTTTATTTATCGTTTCTATAACCAGGCGAAAAATTACACCTGTCCCGCCTCCGGCACCCCATGGCACAATCAGCTTTGCGGTGCTGCACGGAAAATTCGCCGACTGAGCTGGCGCGGAAAACATTATTGCTGCAGCTACTGCGCCTGCGGCAACTTTACCTAAGGACTTAAGCTTTGTTCTCATCTCTGATCTCCCTCTTTTAACAAGTACAAATTTATATTTTACCCGTTTTTCTAATTCTTAACCTAGAACTTACCCCTAAAAAAACAAAAACACGACCGCCGTGCCTTTAATCGAAGACATTATAGTCAAACAAATTACCCCCGTCTGCCATACTGAGGACGGAATTGATCACTGCCTCAATGTCGTTAACCTCAGCAAACGCCAATAAATCTCTGGCTTTGGATATCATCTCATTCTCATTTAGTGGTAATTCCGGGTCACCTCTGCAGCTATTACGAGCAGCGGTAACCTTACCACCACCCTCGAGCGATATTGTTACTTCCCCACCCCAATCCGCTGGATAAGCCGAACTATAGGCATCACTGGCCCTTACGGATACTCGGCTTCGCAAATCTGAAACTCTCTCACGGCTTGCTGGGTCAAACGAGCCAAACACACATTTTCCATCTAGCAAACTTATGGCCACGCAGTGTTGCAACGAAAACTTTGCCTCGTACTCACTTTGAGGATCTGGTCGATCACAAACATCAATTGACGCCTGGTAGATACTCACATCGACCGACAGTATATTTTCAGGGCTGATCGTATTAGAAAGTTCTAGCGCAGCATCTATGACGGGGTGAGTGTGGCGGCAGGAAGGCCACGGCTTGATCGATGTTTGGTGTATCTGCCATGGATCCTCAGGATTACGTATTACTGCGCCGGGGTCCGCATCAGGACAGGCGCCTGCGTAAAGACCTTGGGGTCCCTCCAGAATTGCTGGCGGCCCTGTAAAGCCCAGTTGCGCGAGGTCGGCGGCTAAAATGCCTGCCTCAGCCGCCCGACCAGCATGAAGATGCTTGCTCATTGCCCCCGTATTCAAAAATTCCCAAAGACCAGCTGACTGAGTACCGGCATTCCCCAGAGCGTTTAGTGTTTGTGTGTCGTCGAGGCCTAATAAAGTTGCCGCTGTCATAGCGCCACCGAAGGTGCCGCAGGTGGCTGTATTATGCCAGACTTTGTAGTGGGTCTCTCCAACCGACATCCCAACTCGCGTGCACGCTTCGAACCCATAGAGCACAGCTCTCAAAAATTCTGTTCCGGAGGCGCCATTTTCGTTTGCCAACGCTAACGCCACGGGAATTGTCACACAGCCGGGGTGAAGAACAGAAGCTTTGTGCAGATCGTCGACCTCCAAAATGTGAGTCAAACCACCCATTACAAACGCCCGCCGTCCAGGATCTACCTCCCGGCCCTGGAGATAGGATAACAGCTTTTTCCCAGGAGAAGTTCGCCGACCAGCAAGCATATTTGAAATGCCATCCAGGGTTAGCAGTGACATCACTTTTAGGTCTGCCTTCTCCATAGGTTTATTACGGATCAACGAAATCAGGCCTGCGGTAAGGGTTCCATCACCTTCGCTTTCCTGAACATCTATCGCGTTGGTATTCATTTTTTCCTCATTGGCTGCATTGATAATATTATATGCAAGAGTGCGATGCATAAAGAACCCATCGCCTCTAAATTATAGCCATTTGAAACAGACGGCGATGTACTGATAAAATGGTCGGTAGAGAAATAAAATGACAATCAATCCCGCCAACGTCGACTACACGGAAACTGGAACCGGTCCTTTAATTGTTTTAGTCCACTCCAGCGCGTCCAATGCCCGGCAATGGCGCCAACTCATGGACGATCTAAACGGTCGGTATCATTTAATTGCTATCAACCTATTCGGTTATGGAACGACCCCGCCGTGGTCAGGCCCAAATCACCAAACACTAAAAAATCATGCGGACTTAGTAGAGAGTATAATTCCCAAACAAAACAAAAATATATGTATAGTCGGTCATTCCTTTGGGGGCTCTGTCGCGATGAAGACTGCGGCGCAACTCCCTGATCGGGTCGATCGCCTTATCTTACTGGACCCCAATCCTTTTCCGCTTTTAAAAGAGCGTGGTCGGACCGCTGCTTTTAACGAGATTCTCGCCCTACGAAACTACGTAAAAGAGTGTGGAGATAATGGAGATTGGGCGTCAGCTGGGAAACGATTTGCGGATTATTGGGGTAGCCCTGGGACCTGGGAAACGATGTCCGAAAAAAGACGAGCAAACTTCATTTCTTCGATACCCCCCAATTATTTTGAATGGGACGCCGTTATGAATGAAGAAACTACTCTCGCGGAATGGTATGCGTGCTTGCCGAGGCGCACACTTGTGGTTACGGCTCAGAACACCCCCAGACCAACCCGAGAGCTTTATGAGTTAATGCAGCAAACCTGCGAAGACTGGTACTTCGAAGATGTACCCTGCGGAGGCCATATGGCACCTGTTACCCACCCGGGTTTGGTAAATCCAATAATTGAAAAATTTGCCGTAAAATCCTAATTCATCTCAGGAGGCAGCGGATCCTTTTCACCAAGGGCCACGTATCGATATGTATCATTAGTGGAGGCCCAACGGAGCATGCAAGCCTGTTCCGACACTTCTCGCGCCCGATCATGTAATGCAGGATCTTGGAGATGAGCCGCACAAAGATCGAGTTGTCGTCTAGAGTGCTCAAGATCTGCACTCTCGTGTTCCACGAAAAATTTAATTTCTTTTGCGTTCCTCTCATAACCATAATGCTTTGCGAACGCTGGTATGGTCACCTCCGCATTCAATTCTGGTTGTTGTCCCTCCTGGGTCGATAGCATAGCGAGAGCTACTCCGACCGGCTCGGTTTCACAAACATGACGATAATGCAATTGCCTTGCCCACCAGGCCGGCGACGGTTCTACGTTCAGAACCTCTTCCTCACTCATACCTGCAGCCGCACAAAAGTCGAAAATCATTTCAGAATGGTTGTGAGCTTCACCGTCTGGCCCCGCCAAAAGACCTTGCTCTTCAGCGAGGTTTTCAATCATCATGGCTTGCACATCTTTCGATGCGCGGACGATCATGAGCGCAAAAGCTTCATAGGCATATTTAACGAATTTTCCATGTAGGGCCATATAGGTGCCCAATACCTTGAGGTCTAGTTTTCCATCTGCCAGATCGCGGAACATGGGGTGATGCTTGGTGTGCCATCGATCACGTATGGCGACAACATCATCGACGACCGTTCCGACGCCAGATTTTGATCCGTCAGGTGCCATTTTGAACTCCTATAATTTATGCGGGTGGCTGGTAGTTCGGATATCTATCAGAAACATCCACTCCTAATAATCTTCGGGCGTTCTCCCCGAGAATATTCTTCTTCTGTCTTTCATCAAGAAACGGCAAATCATAAATGACGCTCGGGACATCCATGTCCCAGTGCGGATAGTCCGAACACCAACATAATTGGGTCTCCGCGTTTATCATTTTGAACGTCATCTCTAGAATATCAAGATTGTGGGGCATCTCCATCGGCTGCGACGAGTAATACATTTCTGCCATATATTCGCTGGGAAGCCGTTTCAACAAAGGAGCCTCAGAGGAGCGCATACGATAATCATTGTCCAGGCGTTGCATCACCCACGGAACCCAGGCAAGACCCGATTCAATCCAAACAACATCTAGCTTGGGAAAACGTTCCGGAAGTCCGTTGATAATCCAATTGCACATGTGGACGGCATTATAAATTGTGAAGCCCAGCGCATGAGTTACAAGAAAGCGGTTTGTATTCCCGAGAAGCCTGTCGTTCCAGTTATAGGAACCATGAAAAGCCAGCGGCTTACCCATTTCTTCAATAAGAGAATACGTCTTCATGTAGGCATTATCATAAACCGGCTTATACCGGGTGGAGACCACCATGAAACCGCATACGCCTGGCGCGTCACCGAAGTCTTGCACAGTCTTATATGCTGCTTCTGGATCATTAAATGGAAGATACAGCATCGTCTTGAGGCGATTTTCATTAGCCAGTATTTTTTCTGTGAGCCAACGATTATAGGCGCGTGACATCGCTACCTCATATTCCGGTACCGGATGAAGGCCCAATAAAAGCATTGGAGATGGAAACAGCATCGCGTAATCCACACCCATTGCATCCATCCACTTTAATGAAAGGTGAATGTCTCTGTGGGTACCATCCCCGGGCGTTTCCTCCATTTTGCGCAACGGATAACGGGTTACGCGCCCGGCTACATCCTGAGAACCAGGGCTACCAACCATGAAGGGGTTTACGGGTACCGTTCCGCCAGCTGTGTATACCTGTCCCGTGCGGCGAAGGACGGGATCTTCGATAAATTCGATGATATCCTTCATAGATTCGTTTTCGTAATGATGACAATCGATATCGATCACTAACGTCTCTTCAAGACTACGTCGGTCACGCTGGCGGGCTGCATTAATCAGAAGTTTCGACGTGTCGAACTCTTCAATACTCATCTTGTGCAGATGATCTGTGGGGATTTCCATCAGCAGCTCCGTTCAGTTAATGCTACCTCAAGACGGAGGTTGGTAATTCGGAAAACGATCAGACACGTCCATGTTGTAGAGCCTCCGAGCATTCTCCCCGAGAATATTCTTCTTCTGTCTTTCATCAAGAAACGGCAAATCATAAATGACGCTCGGGACATCCATGTCCCAGTGCGGATAGTCCGAACACCAACATAATTGGGTCTCCGCGTTTATCATTTTGAACGTCATCTCTAGAATATCAAGATTGTGGGGCATCTCCATCGGCTGCGACGAGTAATACATTTCTGCCATATATTCGCTGGGAAGCCGTTTCAACAAAGGAGCCTCAGAGGAGCGCATACGATAATCATTGTCCAGGCGTTGCATCACCCACGGAACCCAGGCAAGACCCGATTCAATCCAAACAACATCTAGCTTGGGAAAACGTTCCGGAAGTCCGTTGATAATCCAATTGCACATGTGGACGGCATTATAAATTGTGAAGCCCAGCGCATGAGTTACAAGAAAGCGGTTTGTATTCCCGAGAAGCCTGTCGTTCCAGTTATAGGAACCATGAAAAGCCAGCGGCTTACCCATTTCTTCAATAAGAGAATACGTCTTCATGTAGGCATTATCATAAACCGGCTTATACCGGGTGGAGACCACCATGAAACCGCATACGCCTGGCGCGTCACCGAAGTCTTGCACAGTCTTATATGCTGCTTCTGGATCATTAAATGGAAGATACAGCATCGTCTTGAGGCGATTTTCATTAGCCAGTATTTTTTCTGTGAGCCAACGATTATAGGCGCGTGACATCGCTACCTCATATTCCGGTACCGGATGAAGGCCCAATAAAAGCATTGGAGATGGAAACAGCATCGCGTAATCCACACCCATTGCATCCATCCACTTTAATGAAAGGTGAATGTCTCTGTGGGTACCATCCCCGGGCGTTTCCTCCATTTTGCGCAACGGATAACGGGTTACGCGCCCGGCTACATCCTGAGAACCAGGGCTACCAACCATGAAGGGGTTTACGGGTACCGTTCCGCCAGCTGTGTATACCTGTCCGGTACGGCGCAGAACGGGATCTTCGATAAACTCGATGATATCCTTCATAGATTCGTTTTCGTAATGATGACAATCAACATCAACAATTAGAATATCTTCCAATTTCCGCTGATCACGCTGGCGGGCAGCATTGATTAGAAGTTTCGACGTGTCGAATTCCTCGACGGACATTTTGTTAATATGATCTGTGGGGATTTCCATCTCGCGCTTCCTTTATGGGCTTCTGTGAAACCTGTTTTATCCGCTAGACCAGGCTTGCCACATACCCAGTTCAAATAATTCTATGTTAACAGCTTGCAACATTGCAGTCGTCATTATCATAACCGACGTCACTGGCACTCCGCGACCATTAATAAATGGATCCCAACGCTCACCCGCCTGAAACCGAACTGTGTACAGTTTTGTTAAGGCGTCGAGACCCTCCTGGATCATTTCTGGTGATGGGGATTCACCTTCAGGAAGGTCTAGAATCTTGCGGGCAAGAACCTTAAGCATAGCTGTTTCATTCTCAACATTAGCTAATGGATCGCCTGTCTCTTCGGCAATGCGTTCGACCGCCTTTCCGTGGAAAGGAGAACTTTTCGCATCTTCAGGTAGTTCCTCAGACGACGACATAAATTCCGTCGTCCTTCTCAACGACATCATATTTCCTCAGCCGAAACTTTCGGTCTGCCACCATGTCACCCGTTGCGAGGTCGAATTCCCAGCCGTGCCACGGACAAACGATATGCATCTCGTCATGATTAAAGGTCATACCTTGATACGTTTTATCCTCGGCGATAACCTCTTCCACTTTTGCCATTAGCAGACCCTCACAGGCAGGCCCCCCTTGATGAGGGCAAACGTTTTGATACGCAAATAGATCACCATTTACCCGGTACACACCAATCTCATAATTTCCATTCGGAACGATCTTCCTTTCGCCGTCCGGTAAATCGTTCGATTTTGAAACAAAAAGTTCCTTAGCCATTTTCCTTGGTATCCCCCATAGGTCTTTTTAATTTGTAGCTACAACGCCAAGGCCACCTGAGGCACTGGATTGTCCTTTTTTGCCCTTTGTCGCAGTCGGTGCCATATGTCGGTTTACATGATCTTGAAGTTTTGTCATTCCAACATTTGCACCAGCTGCAAGAGCGAAGATAATCAAGATTATCGCGTACATCGGCGCAATTTGAAACTGCTCATAATATACACCCAAGCGATAACCCAACCCGCCATCAGCGAATTTTAATTCCGCAACAAGAACGCCGATTACCGTAATCGCCATTCCAAGCCGCAAACCCGTAATCACCGGATTAATCATGGCGGGAACATATATTTTTGTAATCATTTGTGCCCGACTGAGATTGAAACTCTTTCCGACTCTGATCAAAACGGGGTTAATCAATACCATTCCAAGCGTGGTGGAAAAGACAACAGGGAAAAATGCAGATAAAGACCCCTTCGCCATTTTGCTTTCTATCCCTGTACCAAACATTAAAAAAAGTATCGGAAGAAAAATTATTTTTGGGGTAGACCCGATAGCATTTAAGTAGGGTTCAAGCGCCCGGCGAAACACCTCGTTGGTTCCCATCCAGATACCAAGAAGAACCGCGACGGCCGCTCCGACACTGCACCCGCCTATGTGCTCTGCAAATGTGATACCCAAATCTCGGTAAAAACCCGCCGATATGATTTCTTCAAACACAGCCGCTAATATCACCCAAATGTGTGGAATTACATCGCCGTACAGGATACCAATTGATCCGACACCCGCGAAAACTTCCCAGGCAAGAATAAG
>CAZOHS010000008.1:0-1808 GCA_964579285.1 uncultured Rhodospirillaceae bacterium
GCAATCGCTTGAAAGAGCAGATCTCGGTCGCCAACAATGTTTGCAGAGGACCCCACTATAACATTAATCTTAATGCCCTGTTCTTGTGCAACCGGCTCGTATAATTCCGCAACATCTTTTGCGACCGTTTCTAGTTTAAGTGGTGAAAAATTTTCTTTGCTGCCTTCGGCCTCTATTTTTGTTATTCGAAGAAGAGCATTGAAAATGGATAATAAATTATCCGCTTCTTGAATGGCACTTTCTAACTTTTCTTTTCTGTGTTCTTCCGAATATTTTGCGTTCGCTATTTCTTCAAGTGTTCCACGCAGGCGGGTTAAGGGGGTGCGCAGATCATGGGCAACATTATCTGAAACATGTCGTAGGCCTTCCATTAAACGTTGGTTTTGATCAAGCATGGCGTTCAGGTTTTTTGCAAGGTGGTCAAATTCATCATTCGTTCCATCAATTGGTATTCTGAGTGCAAGGTCGCCTTCCATTATATTTTTGCTTGTTTGATTTATTGTCTCGACCTTGCGCGCCGTACTCCGGCTCATGGCGATGCCCCCAGCTAAAGCAAGAGCCAGGGTTATAGCAATGCCCCAGACCATAGAATTAACTACTGTTACACGTGTTTTTACTAGCTCTCGGACCTCCCGGCCCACCAAAAGATTTAGGCCGCCACTTAAGAGAAAACTGCGAGCACGTGCAAGGTGTGTGCTGCCGTCGGTTGTGTCACGTTCTTTAAGATCAAACACAACCCATCCGTCTTGATCCGGTGCAACCCTTGGCCACGCACTTATATTGCCCACAAGTGGTCGTCGCAGGGGATCTGTTAGAAGATATACTGTGCGTCCGCCCGGATCTCGACGAACACGTTCGGCTATGATCGCAGCCACTCCCGCACTACCTTCACGTTCATAGCGTTCTGCAAGACCCTTAATATCTGCCCGAATTGTCTCGTCGACCTGATCTGAGAGCACTCCGACGGTTGCCCAGTATATAAAACCCAGCAAAATGGCAACTGAACCACTAAAAAGAAGCATATATATGACGGCTAGTCGAAACGTAGCACTACCGAAAAGTGGTGTTAATTTCATTGCTGATCTGCGCGTATTACGTATCCGGCACCGCGAACCGTCTGTATAAGATTGGTTCCATAATTTCGATCAATTTTTTGCCTTAATCGGCTTATGTGCACATCTATAACGTTTGTTTGTGGGTCAAAATGATATTCCCAGACATTTTCAAGCAGCATGGTTCGTGTGACCACACTACCCGAATTGCGCATAAGAAATTCAAGTAGTCTGAATTCTCTCGGTTTTAGGTCAATACTGGTCTGTCCGTGATGGACTGAATGAGCGAGTAGGTCCATTTCTAGGTCTCCTACCGTCAGCGTAGTCAAAGGAATTGCCTTGCCAGTTTTAGCGCGTCGACAGAGCGCGTCCATTCGTGCCAGCAATTCGGCCGCTGCAAAGGGTTTTGTCAGATAATCGTCTGCCCCAGCATTAAGACCCTTCACTTTGTCGGTAACCTCACCAAGCGCACTTAATATTAGGGTTGGTGTGTAATTCTCCGATGCTCGTAACGTCCGGATGATGGTTAAACCATCCGGTCCCGGTAACATTCTATCAACAATTAGCGCGTCGAATTTTTCTGTAGTGGCCAGAAACAGCCCATCTGTCCCATTGTCCACGTATACAGGCGTGTGGCCAGCTTCTTTGAGAGCTTTTCTGATAAAGCTCGCGACGTTTGTATCGTCCTCAATGATTAGAACACGCATCAGGATCAAAATCCTTGTTTAAAACCCTTCCTATGTAGTTACTAACCCC
>CAZOHS010000008.1:1908-9831 GCA_964579285.1 uncultured Rhodospirillaceae bacterium
TCAAAAAGCTGTTTCGCTTAACTGCGGTTGGGGCATTCCAACGATTGATAGGGCGCCGGCTGACGCCTACAGCTGGGATGGGCGAGCGGTCAGTACTCGAACCGAAGCCTCGGTCTTGATTCATGAAGTTGCGCATTGGCTTGTCGCCCCTTCAAATCGACGAACGTTGCCAGATTTTGGTCTTGGCGCGGGGCCGGAGACCGGGTGGGTGGTAAAAGCAAACGCTGTTCGTTGCGTGGATGATGTTACAAAGGAACGGGAAGAACTTTATGCGTCGTTATTAGGTATTCTATATGAAGCAGCGCTGGGGTTGCCCGCAATTCATTCTTTCATTGAACAAAACTGGTTTGAAGGCTGGGGCCGTCCGTCCGCGGTTGCACAATTTGACGAAGTAGTCCGCGGTTTATTTAGTGCGGGGCATATTGATGAGACCGGCTTACCTATCTTTCCCCCAGGATTAAATTGTCGCCACAGCAGCAATTTCGATCAGAAACTCGGGCCAAGCCAAAGCTGAAACCTCTACAATTGCCGATGCAGGCCCATCACTTGAAAAATAACTTTCTCGGATATCAGAAATTGAGTCGAAAGCATCAATATCGCGGACGTATACCGTGACTTGGACGATATTTTCCATCGTACCGCCATTAGCCTCTATAATAGCTTTTATATTTTCGAGCACCTGTGCAGCCTGAGCGCGAATATCACCCTTTCCGACGAGTTTAGATTGTTTGTCTAAAGCAACCTGGCCGGAAATGAAAAGGAGTGGTCCACCCTCTACCCTAATACTGTTCGAATAGTGGGGTTTGAGCGGGGCTGCTACTGACGCGGGATTTTTACCAACTGATTTTTTGCTCATTCTACTGTCCTCTTTGTAAATTTTGTTGCAAGGCTTGCCAGACATTCTGGGAAGTGAGCGGGAGAGGTACGTGGCGGACGCCCAGGTGCCACAATGCGTCAACAACAGCGTTACCTATTGCGGCGGGCGCTCCAATCGTTCCGCTCTCACTTCCACCTTTGACTCCAAGTGGGTTTGATGGGGCTGGAGTTTCGATGAACGTAAGTTTGAATGACGGTAAATCGTCAGCTCGAGGCATGCAGTAATCGACAAAGGTGCCCGATAGGAGCTGCCCTTCCTCACTGTGGTCGTATATCACGTGCTCCATCAATGCTTGTCCAACCCCTTGTCCCAGACCCCCGTGAATCTGGCCTTCCACAATCATTGGGTTTATCACCACGCCGCAATCATCCGATGTGAAATAATTGCGAAGAGTTACCTTACCGGTCTCCGGGTCCACTAGAACAACGGCGAGATGCATAGCTTGGGGATCATTCGTGTCCTGGGGTTCCCAGAAAACTGTCTCCTCAAGGCCCGGGGTGACCGTACCATCTTCGTTGGCTGGTAGAAGCGCTCCGTGATAGGCATTATCCGCCACTTCACTGAATGTCACAGCTCTATCTGTACCCCGCACCCGCCAAGTTTCTTGCTCGTAATCGAGATCTTCGTCCGCACATTCTAACATATAAGTTGCTATTTTACGGGCGCGTTCTGCCACTCGATCTGAGGCTATCATTATGGCCGATCCGCCTACAGTTAACGAACGCGATCCCCATGTTCCATTTCCAAACGGCACCATTTGCGTGTCACCTTCAATAAGGGTGATGTTTTCAATATCAATTCCGAGTCTGTCTGCGGCAATTTGGGAATAAGTTATATCGTGGCCCTGGCCATGACTGTGGCTCCCAGACAATAAGGTTACCTTGCCGTCGGAGTGTACCCTCACGATGGCACTTTCATACCCGCCATGCATTCCGCCACGGGAGGCAAGATTGGCACTATTACCCGTACCCGATTTGTCTAAAAAACAAGAGATACCAATACCCATCAATGTACCGTTTATACGAAGTTTCTCTTGTTCCGCACGCAGCGATTGATAGTCGGCGAGTTGTATTAGATTTTCGAATAATAGCGGTGGGTTGCCGTTGTCATAGGTTCGGCCGCCAGGTGTCGGGTACGGAAATTCTTGTTCTGTAATTAAATTCCGGCGCCGAATTTCGGTCACGTCTATACCAATTTCTCGTGCACCTTGTTCCGTAAGTCGCTCATTTACCCATGTTGCTTCTGGCCGTCCCGATCCCCGATAGGCATCTACAGGCAATGTGTTTGTATAGGCGCCACGAACCCGGAGGTGGGCCACTGGCGTTCGATAAAGCCCCGTGAGAGTTTGTGGATAGGAATTGCCGGGAATACTCGGCGCGAAGTTTGATAAATAGCCACCAAGCGCGGCTACAGTATCCACCTTAAGGGCCAAAATATCGCCGTTATTTGAAAACCCCATTTTTGCAATTGTGTAATGATCGCGCGCTTGGGTATCTGATATTAGACTTTCGGACCGTGAAGCGGTCCACTTTACAGGTCTCTTCAGTAAGCTTGCGGCCCAAGCAATAGTCGGCGCTTCCACGGAATAATGCACTTTGAGGCCGAACCCACCACCGACATCAGGCGCGATAACACGGATTTTGTTTTCTGGTACGAAGAGTGTGTAAACCGCGAGCCATCTTTTGAGGTAGTGTGGTGTCTGGGAGGTAGCATAAAATGTGTAGTTATCGGTAGTCGGGTCGAAATCACATACATATGACCGAGGTTCCATCGGGTTACCGGCCACTCGATTTGACGGCAGAACCATCTCCACTATGTGATCTGCCGCAGCGAGCGCATTATCCGTATCGACTGCGTCGCCTTTCTCTATTTCAAACACAAGATTACTGCCGAACGCTTCGTGCAGAACCGGTGCATCTTTCTCAAGAGCTCTCGCCACGTCGGTTACCGATGGCAAGATGGCATAATCCACAATTATAGCCTCACCAGCATCTTCCGCTTGATTCCGGGTTGTTGCGATAACTGCTGCGACAACATCACCCACGTGTCGAACTTTTTCGGAGGCAAATGCCGGGCGCGGGCACTCATTCATGGGCCGGCCATCTCCGAATGGCATAGGGTGCACCACCTTTAGGTCTCCCAGACCCGCGGCGGCCCAATCCTTATGCATCAAAATTTTCAAAACACCGGGCATTCTCTGTGCCACTTGTGTATCAATATTTTTGATTATGGCGTGAGCGTGTGGGGACCGCACAAACGCACACCAGACCATGTCGGGGAGCGTAATATCGTCGACATAATGGCCTTTACCAACAAGAAACCTCTTGTCTTCGCGGCGTTTCAGCGGTTGTCCCATATATCCCATTAGGGGTCTCTCTTCATTCTAATGCTATTTAACGTGAACTATGCTCGCGCTTCCACCCTAGACGTCTATACGGATTGCCAAGTTGCCTTACATAAAGCAGCTATGTGTCTATTGGATTGGCTCAACGTATTTGATCGTATATTAACCTTAATTGGCTGGGACACTAAACTAGAAGAGAGCTATTTTTTTATGACGATAAAAAATCTTTTGATCAAACTCGCGGGTAGTCCGGTAAAAGATGGAAATTAATCTCAGATCACCACCGTGGCGTGTTGGAGTTGATGTTGGGGGCACGTTTACCGACCTTGTAATCGCCGATAGTGATGGACGCACCGCGGTCTTTAAGGTGCCGTCTGTTCAGACCGATCCCGGTGAGGGAGTTATTTCGGCCGTTAATGCGGCCTGCGGGGCACTTGATCAGTCAATCGACAAATTTCTTGGTAATTGTCAGTTTTTTTTACACGGCTCAACTGTCGCAACAAATACCCTCTTAGAGGGTAAGGGGGCCATTGTTGGTCTTTTGACCACCGAAGGCTTTCGGGACAGCCTTGAGGCTCGACGCGGATTACGCAAAGATCCATGGGATCACCGCACACCATACCCGCCTGTCCTGGTACCCAGATACCTGCGCTTGCCAGTAAGGGGGCGTATTAACGCGAATGGTGACGAGGTTGAAGCTGTTTCATTAGATGATGTGCGTGACGCATGCCGAAAATTTCGTGAAGAGGGTGTCGAATCAATAGCGATATGTTTGCTTAACAGTTTTATCAATCCTGCACATGAACAGGCTGTCTCCGCGGCAGTTGCCGAGGAAGGTGTTTGTGAATGGATTTCTGTTTCATCGGAAATTGTACCAATTATGGGGGAATACGAGAGAACCTCCACGACAGTGGTAAACGCTTATTTAATGCCGCGGGTCGCGTCCTATTTGGGAGCACTTCAGGAACGGCTCGTTCGGATGGGCCTCAAGACAAAACTCCTTATGCTGCAGAGTAATGGCGGGGCAGCGTCCCTTGACCAACTATTTCGGCAACCCGTGAACCTTCTACTCTCGGGTCCGTCGGCTGGTGTCGGCGCCATGCAGCATCTTAGTGCGGAAATAGATGAGAAGGACCTCGTTAGCATGGAGATTGGAGGGACGAGCTGTGACGTAATGCTAATGCATAATGGGCGGGTCGCAATCACTGATATGCTTTCGGTAAATGATTATGATCTCGTTACTCCTTCTGTTGATATACATACTGTCGGCGCGGGCGGCGGCACGATTGCGGGCTTAGATGGTGCCGGATTAATGTTTGCCGGCCCGGAGGGGGCTGGGGCAAACCCAGGGCCCGCGGCGTATGGCTTAGGGGGAAAAAGACCCACCGTCACTGACGCCCATCTTGTTTTGGGTCGTATGCGACCCGGACCCTACGCTGGGGGTTCGGTTAACCTTGACCTCGATGCAGCCGAAGAGGCTATAGATGTTGCAGTTGCAACGCCTGCGGGTATTTCCAGAACTGAGGCTGCTGCTGGGGTAATCAGACTTGTTGAACAGAATCTCTTACATGCCGTTGAACGCATTAGTATTCAGCGAGGTTACAACCCCAGTCGTTTTACCCTAATAGCCTGCGGTGGTGCGGGGCCTATGCACGGCGCTAGCGTGGGCCGCAGCTTAGGTGCGCGAGCGGTATATATACCCCGGCAGGCGGGCGCATTTTGTGCAATAGGTATGCAGCACGCTGATGTGCGACGCGATTTCGTGCTAGTGATAATGCAGGAACTTAATGAAGAAATTATCAGTGTCCTTGCAAAAGGCTTTAATCGGTTACAAAAACAAGCTCAAGATGCCCTTAAGGACGAAGGTTTTGATCATAAAAGTACTGAATTTGGCTATGAACTCGATCTACACTATGAGGGGCAGCAATGGGACGTCCGAGTTGCGTTAGCTCCGGATACGCCGCCTAGTGAAATACGAAAGGGGTTTGAAGCCGAATATGATCGCCAGTTTGGGCACACTAACCCTGAAAGTCGGGTTAATGTTGCGAAACTCCGTGTTGTGGGGGTCGGGGCGTTACCGCCGCTCCAGGATCCCAAATTTGATGCAGTGACGTCTGTCGCGGAGCCCGTCGAAGTACGGCGTGGTTATTCGGAATCGGAAGGCGGCTTCTTGGACACCCCTGTTTATCATGGGGCGGATCTGCAGCATGGCCATCAGTTTCGAGGACCTGCTATTATTGAAGAAGCTACCACTACAGCAGTTGTGGGTCCAAACGACAACGTAGCGGTGGATGCATTAAATAATTACATTATCACGTTTGAGGCAGAGGACTAAGACAATGAGCCAGATTCTTGACCCCGTCGTCCTCGCTCTGACCCAAAATCGTCTGGATCATATTTCCCATCAAATGGGTTGGGTAATGGTTCGGACTGCTCGGAGCCCGATCTTTAGCCAAGCACATGATTTTTCGTGCTTTATTGCGGGACCAAGTGGTGAAGTGGTCAGCCAAGCGGACGGAATTCCTATTCATACTGGGAGTGGGGGGTTTGGCGTGCGCGCTATCCTCAGAGATTTTGGCGATGAACTCGCTGAGGGTGACGTATATTTGCTGAATGATCCGTGGGCTGCCGGAGGCAATCATCTTCCAGATTGGGTGATCGCGAGGCCAGTTTTTGTGAAGGACGAAATGGTTGGGTTGACCTGTAACCGAGCCCATCAATCCGATATTGGTGGGGGCGCCGCGGGTGCCTACAACCCTACCGCCACGGAAGCCTGGCAAGAGGGCGTGAGGTTACCGGTCTTAAAGCTGATAGAGCGAGGAAAGACGCGCGAGGATCTGTGGAAGTTATTATTACTTAATACGCGTACGCCTCATCTTCTAGATGGTGATCTGCGGGCTATGCTTGGTTCCACTCGGATAGGGATGGAGCGGGTTGCTGCGCTTGTTGAAGAGCTTGGTATAGAAGAAGCTCTACAGTATTTTAAGGGTGTCTTAGACCATGCGGATCGATCAGTCCGGGCTGAAATAGACAGACTACCCGACGGTGTTTACGAAGCCGAAGATAGATCGGATAACGACTGTTTTGACATTCGCGACGTGACCGTGCGCGTTAAGCTAACTATTGATGGCGACCAGATGAATGTTGATTTTTCTGGCACTGATGAACAGATTCGCGGCTTTAAAAACTCATCGTTGGGAAATACCTACTCGGCAATATACACGGCGTTGGCTTCATTTTTGGATCCTGGACTGCCTCACAACGAAGGGGCTTTCCGTTGCGTGGATGTAATTGCCCCTGAAGGTACCGTTGTTAATGCCCTCGAAGGCGCTTCGACTACCATGTGTACGGTCTTTTTTGCACATGAAATAATACATGCGGTTTGGAAAGCCTTAGCGTTAGCCGACCCGGATAGAGGATGTGCGGGTTGGGCAAAAAACGTGTTTGGCATCTCTGTCGGTAAAGAGGAAAACGGAAATCCCTATGTATTCTACCATGGGGCTGCGGCTGCGGGTGCGGGCGCGGTTGATGGAAGAGACGGGTTTAATCAAATTGGGCATGTCTGCACGTTAGGTGGCCTCACGATGCCGAATGTCGAAGTTTACGAACAACTTTATCCCGTCAGATTTTATCGCCAAGAATTTCGAACCGATGCGGCAGGGCCCGGAAAATATCGAGGTGGTTCGGGCTGTGACTATGAGGTGGATATTCTTACTCCTGCGGTGCACTCGTTTCGCGGCGAAGGGCTCAATTATGAAACGGGCTACGGGCTCAATGGTGGCTCTGCGGGCGCCGCCGGAAAGATGCACCTGCGTTATCGCAATGGTAAAACTGAGGCAGCACCTAAATTTGGACTTCGGCAGACAGAGGAAGTGCATTTCGTTACGCAGTCACCTGGAGGTGGCGGCTATGGTTCCCCGCTCGATCGCGATCCTGAATTGGTGTTAAGAGACTGGCGGGACGGTATCATATCGGAAAATTCGATGAGGAAAATTTACGGTGTCATTCCTGCGGAAGATAAAAGGACGGTTGATCTGCAAGCAACACACACTCAGCGCAGGTCCATGTGATAGAGGTGCATGTCTAATTAACTGCACAAAACAACTAGAACTGATAGAATAATCAATCCAAAATGCGGGTTCGAAAAGATAACAATACGTATCCAGAGTCCAGGAGAATATGCCATGGCCAATATGAACGTTGAATTTTGTGGAGTTCCATTCAAAAACCCAGTGGTCATTGCGTCTCTTGAGACGACAAATAGCCCAGACCTAATCAAGCAGGCATTCGATTACGGTGCTTCTGGGGCAATTATAAAGACACTGACGGATATCGAAGACATGGCGGTTCTGACTATGAATTCGAAGTACAGTATAATGAACGACAGAGGGGATATTATTAAGGGCAAGGTCCCTCGCGATTTTAAATTTTATAGCCGTTCAGGTTATTCGAGCACATTTTATAAAGACTGGATTCCCTACCTCAAAGATCTGGGTACTTACGCGCAAGAAAATGATGCCCACCTTATTGGAAGCGCTGGTGCCAAGGACGTTGATGGTTGGAAGGACATATGCCGGACAATAGAGGATTGTGGCCTTCCAATGGTCGAATTGAATTTTGGTTGCCCGCATCCTGCGCTTATGCCCGGTGTCCACGGTGGTTCAATGATAGGTCAGGTGCCCGAAGTCGCCTTTGAGGTGAC
>CAZOHS010000008.1:9931-23521 GCA_964579285.1 uncultured Rhodospirillaceae bacterium
ATGAAATGGCTTCCAAACATTATACGGGGCCTTGAGCGGTTTATGGATGAACATGGGTATGGCGATATCGCCTCAATGCATGGAATTGCTAGTGACAGAGCGGCAACTGACTATTCCGATCAATTTGCGCGGTCGCGGATACATGCAAAAGTAAACGATCAGACCTGCCAAAACCCTACCTGTAATGTTTGCATCCAGATGTGTTTCTATGAGGCATTATCGCAGAACCCTGCAGGTAAGATTGATGTACATGCTGACAAGTGTATCGGGTGTGAGTTGTGTCTAGATGTTTGTCCGTTTGACTCTATTTCAATGGGGCCCACCACGGAAGAGAACTACAAGGAAGGCTATTTTGCTATACCCGAGGATATTTACGAAGATCCAGAAAAATTTGGAACTCAGAGAAATAATATGGAAAAGATTGAACAGAACACGCCCAAGGTGGCCGCAGAGTAATTTTTCTTAGATCGCAAACCTTCATTCACTGTTGCCATAGCCTGTCTGTTGCCATAGCAGCGCCTTGAACCAGCGACCTTAATTTTTCCCAAACGACAGAGGTCACCACCCTATTCTCGCGCTGTACGAAGGTTGCAAAACCACAGTCGGTGCTCGCGATAACGCGTTCGCGACCCACTATATTTGCATACTGGCATATGCGTTGAGCGACGAGGGTTGGGTGCTCAACAAAATTCGTAGTGGAGTCAATAACGCCAGGGATTAAAATCTTTTCGTCAGGAATATGACTATCAATTATATCTTCCCATTCATGAGCATGCCTAGGGTTAGCACCTTCAAATAGAAACCCAGCCGGTCGTGCGCGCATACATGTACTGAATATAGTCGCGAGTGGTACATCGTGCGTATGTGGTCCCTCGTAATTCCCCCAGCAGATATGCATTCGCATTGCCTCTGGAGGAATGTCGGCAGTAGCGTGATTAAGAATCTCGATATTTCTCTCTGCTATTCTAACAAATTCTTTATCTGAGAGTTCCTGGTATTGGTTATGCCTTGCAGATGCTAGGTCGGGACAGTCAATCTGTAGTTGAAAACCTGCTTCATAAATTGCGTTATATTCAACCCGCATTGCCTCGCCCAGCGCCTCCATATAGATGTCTTCATTCTTGTAATAAAGATCGGGAACGAATTTTGTCAGAACACCGGGGGACGCTGAATTTAGAAAACCATTGCTAACAGGTACAGCAGAGAGTGCCGCGCGGAAATTCTCTAAATCCTGGTTGAGGTCGCTCGTGTTTTCATATGAAACTGGACCAAGACAAGCGGGTAGGGCAGCTCCGGTGTTAAAAATATTACCCGGTTGTTGCCGTCGTGATAACGCGTCCGGGTGTTCACTTTCATCGCGATTTATCGGGCTCCCAGCTATCTCACTCATCCGGTCACCCCGATCTTGGATCCCAGCAAGCCGGTTTTTGACATAGAAGGTGTAGGAAGGTTTGCCCATCTCCCCGTCGCTTACGATGTCGATACCAACGTCAGCCTGAGTTTCCACAATTTTGATCACCGAATCCCTTATGAGCTCCGCTGATTTTTCCGCGTCCGATTGGGCGCCTGTTAGTTGAGAAATAAGCAGTGTGGAAAGGGAAGTGGGTCTGGGTAGACTACCCACATGTGTAGTGAGAATTCGGTCGCCTTGGGTTGTAATTTCCATTGGTATGCCTTCTACCGGTTGCTGTTTTAAAATTAATGACTACCCGCAACCTATGCAAAATCGCGCTCTTTAGTATTAAGGTATATAGTAACAATACCCCGAAATGTTGGAGGGTTGATATGAAATTCGGAATTAGCTTTTTTCCGAACGTAGGACCAAGTGAGAAATCGGGTCGTGACTACTGGAATGAAGCACTAAGCCTTGTGGATTTGTGTGATCCATTAAAGTTTTCCCATGTCCGTACGGTAGAGCATTATTTTCACCCCTACGGTGGATATAGTCCAAACCCGATGGTTTTTTTATCGGCTGCGTCTCAGCGTACGAGGAAAGCGCGGTTAGTGACGGGTGCTGTGCTGCCAGCATTTAATAACCCACTGAAACTCGCTGGCGAGGCAGCGATGCTTGATTCTATCTCCGGCGGGCGCCTTGATCTCGGGGTGGCTCGGGCGTTTTTGCCACATGAGTTTGAGCGATTTGGAATAAGTCTCGATACTAGTCGTGCACGCTACGAGGAAGGTATAGATCAGCTTGAAGCATTATTAACCGAGGAGAACGTAACCAAGTCCGGTCAGTTTTATAGGTTTTCCGGTGTTACTTCCCTACCGCGCCCCGCACAACAGCCACGTCCACCAATTTGGGTCGCCGCGACGACTAACGCTCAAACTTTCGAATTCGCCGGACGTAATGGTTACATGTGTATGGCAAATCCAATCGGTGGCGCGGCACTTCACGAGTTACTTGGCATCTACCATGAGGCATGGAAATCTGCAGGAAATCCCGGACGCGGCCTATCAATGCTGGCGTTCATGATGTATTGCGCACCCACTACCGAGCAGGCTATTGAGGAGGCAGGTCCGGACGTCAAAGCGTACTTTGAAACATTGGCTGATGCTGCGTCAGGATGGAACGAGGGCGCAAGCACGAAGGATTACCCTGGTTACGATAAATTAGTCGACGTCTTAGCGCGGGAAGATGTGCATACGCAGCGGGAGAAAAGTGCGGCTTTCATCGGCGACCCTGAGGAATGTTGCGATATGATTTCTGATTATCATAAACAAGTTGGTGGCTTTGATATCGCTTCTCTGCAGGTAAACACAAAAATGATGAGTGTTGAAAAAGCGCGTTCCTCAATGGAGCTATTCGGGCGCGAGGTGCTTCCTAAATTTAACAAACTTTGAAAAAGAAAGCAGGAGACAACAGACATGAGCAAGTCAGACTTACGTATAGCGCTTGAGGCGGCGGTTGACGAGCGTCATTGCGCTGATCATCCAATGTGGGACCAGCTTGCCACTGGAAAGTTAGGCCGTGCTGCCCGCATGGGTTGGGCGGTGGAGCATTATCATTGGATATCAAACATGTTAGCTGAAGCGACTTTTCAAATCTGTTCAAAAGCCCCACCCGATGTCATCGAATTAGAATTAGCGAATTTTCACGAAGAAGAAGACCCTGACGAACCACACATGGAAATAGTTCTCCAATTTGCCAAGGCTAATGGTGCAGACTTAGACGCGGTAAAAGCGGGCGAGGGACTTCCTACGACCCGGTCTTGGGCAGCGTGGCTAAACAATGTGGCGAGAAGTGCTCCTTGGTATTGCGGAATCGCTGCGCTCCGCATAGGGACGGAGTCCCAATCGCCGAAGCTATACAGCCGAGTTTTGCCTTCATTAAGAGAGAACTATGATTATACCGAGGAAGACATAAAACATTTTTGGTTACATTCGGAAGTCGATATTGAGCATAGTGACCGCGGGTTTGAGGTTCTTGATCGCCATTGCACTACACCGGAAATGAAAGACGCGGCCATTCACTATGCGCGAGAAAGCGCCCGCATGCGTTGGTTTTATTTTGATGGTATCTTTCTTCACTATGAAAAAGGATACGCCTTGCAATAGCAAAATTCTTGAATGTCGCATTCGATGCGGTAGTTTGGAACCAATAAAATAATTCAACTCTTTATTTGTAAGCTTATTAAAAAATACGGAAAAAACGGAAATTAGGGAGAAAAATATGCGTTTTGTGTCATTCAAAAAAGACGGTAAAAGCAAACTCGGTGTACGAACCGATGCTGGTGTGGTTGACTTGTCGGTTGTCGATAAGAAAATTGCAACGGATCTCAAAGAATTAATTGGCCAGGGTAAGGGTGCTATGCAACGGGCTGCGCGCGCCGCCAAGAATGCCCCACCCCGCGCTATTGTGAAGGGCAGGATCAACTATCTAGAGCCTATCCAAAATCCGGGAAAAATTTTCTGTATTGGGCTTAACTATAAGGATCACGCTGCGGAAGCTGGTCTTAAAATCCCAAACTATCCGGTTGTTTTCACCCGTTTTTCAACATCGTTTGTTGCACATAATCAGGCTCTTATGCGCCCAAAAGCATCCAGGCATTATGACTATGAGGCAGAACTGGTTGCCGTCATAGGAAAACGGGCCAGAAATATCAAAAAATCTGCCGCGTTGGATTACGTTGCCGGCTATTCCGTTGCGAACGAAGGCTCAATTCGTGACTTTCAGATGAAGGCTTCTCAATGGACTATTGGCAAGAATTTTGATCAGACGGGATCTATTGGGCCAGACTTTGTTACTGCAGATGAACTCCCTGCCGGGGGAAAAGGATTGCAAATTCAGTGCAGAGTGAACGGTCAAGTTTTACAAGACTCAAATACGAGAGAAATGATTTTCGACACCAAAACCTTAGTATATGAAATTGCTAAGGCTATCACACTGCACCCTGGTGACATCATTTTAACAGGAACACCGGCTGGTGTGGGGTTTGTACGGAAGCCGCCTATTTACCTCAAAAAAGGTGATAAATGCGAGATAGAAATAGAAAATATAGGGGTGCTCTCTAACTCGATCAGAAACGAAACGTAAACGATTTGCAGAAACCTGTTGCCGCTGCGCCTGATAACTTTAGGCGCGGCGGTCCATTCCTGCCTCCGTAAGATGACTGTACAGCACGTGATCTCTATTACGTATTTTGCTGCTAATAAACTCTAGTTTTGGAATTTGGGCATGACCTTTTCCGAGAAAAGGCGCATCGATCGTTCGGCCACGTCCATTGGGGTAATATGCGGCATGACATGCAGAGATGCGATATCGAAGCCCCCGACTTGGCGGTCATACTCCGCCACCATTTCGGTTACTTCGTCAGGGGAGCCCGCCCAGCATATACCTCTCGCCAGTTGTTCATCAAAGTTATCCTCTTTAAGGGAGGCGACCATCTTGTCATAGCCCTTATAATCTTTAGTGCTTGCCCCGTTAAGCCATCCAGATGCTGCATCACTGAGGCGCGCGAGGTAGGCGTTCAAAGGGCCACGGAATACATCTCGAGCCGTTGCTCCATCGTTTCCGACGTGCATTGAGAATGAGAGCATAATTTTACCGTTACCCGGGTGCCCCGCTTTTTTCCATTCCTCGCGGTATACGCCAATAAGCTCTGCCATTGTGCCGCCACCCATCGGTATGCCCATTATATAGTGACCATTTCTAGCCGCGAATTCGAATGATTCCTTACTACTCATAGCAGCCACCCAAAAAGGCGGCCGCGGTTTTTGTGTTGGCCGCGGCAGTGACGTCACATTTTTGAAGCTCCGAAAATTACCTTCGTGTGATACGTCTGTCTCTTCCAAAAGCAGTCTAATTTGTTCTACGCCTTCCTCATAACGTGCACGGCTTTCCTCTATATCAATACCGAAGGTATCAAACTCGCTAGGAAGAAAAGCCCGGGCAAAGCCAATTTCGAGTCTGCCATTCGAGATTGCGTCAAGCATGCCCAGTTCGCCTGCGACCTTTAAGGGATTATTGAAAACCGGCAGGACGGCGCCCGTTATCATTTTGGCTTTTGCCGAACGCTGAGCTGCTGCAGCAAGAAATACTATAGGATTAGGGCTATACCCCCCGTAAGGGTGAAAATAATGTTCAACTGTTCTTACATGGGTATATGAAAGTTCATCCATCAAGCTGCAGAGATCCAAGGCATTTGCCCAATAGCTGGTTGCGGACTTTTCGTCCGGCGAGCAGCTTGGAAAGAAGTTTAAGCCAAACTCCATATTTCCAATCCTTATTCCATCTTCTAAATTATGCACAGGAGGTAAAGGAAATCCAATTCGCGTAGAACTTTATCTTATACGTCGTTTGTATTTCCGAATTACCGGTTAAGTGTAAAATACATATAAACCCAGGGTATAATAAAACCTAATTTAAATTGAAAAATTGGTCGGAATGTTGAATTTTAATTTTGGAAATATATCGGTTACCCGCGTGGTTGAAATGGAAATGCCGATGCTTAAGGCGACGGAATTTTTCCCAGATTGGGAGGACGAACTTGTGCGGCCACATAGTGAGTTGCTGGTTCCTCGACATTTTGATCCGGCATCTGGAAATCTAATAATCAGTATTCAGGCCTTCCTCATACGTACACCGCGATACAACATTCTCGTGGACACGTGCGTGGGGAACCACAAACAGCGTAATCGTAAAATGTTCGACGACCGAGTTTTCCCTTGGATGGATAGGTTTCGGGGGACCGGCCTTGTGCCCGAAGATATCGACTTTGTACTTTGCACGCATATGCACGTTGACCATGTCGGTTGGAATACAAAATTAGAGGATGGAAACTGGGTGCCTACCTTTCCAAACGCAAAGTATATTTTTGCACGACGGGAACTTGAATACTGGTTGGGGCAATCGGAAGATGATCAAATGACACGCACGGGAGACTATGTCGCCGACAGTGTACTTCCGATTTTAGAGGCTAAACAGGAAATAGTGGTTGATTTGGACTATCAAATTGATGAAGGCTTAACCCTTCTGCCTTTGCCCGGACACACCCCGGGTATGATTGGTCTAAATATAAAGTCAGGTGACCAGGAAGCAGTTTTGTGTGGTGATCTCATGCACCATATTATTCAGTGTCATATACCCGCGTGGAGTACTATTGCGTGTGCGGACAGGGAGGCGGCCTCCGCGACGCGGCATAACTTTCTTTCTCATTATACCGACACAAATATAACGATATTGCCGTCTCATTTTCCGAACCCCACCGCTGGTTACATAAAAGAAAGCGGAGCCGCATTTTCTTTCCACTATCTTGGAGAGTGAGTAATAGCCGGTATCGTTTTGATTGGTACCCACCCCTTTGGGGGGCATATCAGTGAGACACGGATGGTTTTCAGAGCTCTTTGCCCATTAAAAAACGAACCGCGCTAGCGTTGACACTGCGTTTTGGTCCCATTATTGTCCGCGGCCTGTCACTGAACTTATGGTTGCCGGGTTAAAGGGTTAGTATAATGAAAGTCCTTAATTCACTAAAATCGGCAAAAAAGCGAGACCGGTTTTGCCGAGTTGTTCGTCGCCGTGGGCGCACCTATGTAATAAATAAGAGGAACCCTCGGTTCAAAGCTCGACAAGGCTGAACACGTTACGGACAATCGGGTAAACAGCCACACCTGCAGGTGTGGTTTTTGTTTTTGTCGTCTATGGCTTACACTTAATCCTAGAGAATTTCCGGAGATCTCGGGATGCTAATGCCTGATCCAGATAAGGAAGTATTATCTAGACGATCTATAATTGCGGCGGCTCTCCGAGATATTGTTCCCGCAGATAACGTAATTGCAGAGGAAGAAGAACTCCGAGCGTACGAATGTGATGGGCTGACGGCATACCGCCAGTTACCAATGCTCGTCGTATTACCAGAAACAACAGAACAAATTTCCCAGATTTTAAAATACTGCAGCTCTCAAGGAATTAAAATTGTCCCGCGTGGGGCTGGAACTTCCTTGTCCGGTGGCGCGTTACCCCTTGAAGATGGGATTACGCTTGGGCTTGGTAAATTTAACCGTATTCTCGATGTTGATTATCCTAATCGTGCTGTGGTTGCTCAACCCGGTGTTACCAACCTTGCTATTACTGAAGCTGTAGAGAGCAAAGGTTTTTATTACGCACCCGATCCCTCCAGCCAGATAGCGTGTACGATCGGCGGTAATGTGGCGGAGAACTCAGGCGGCGTACATTGTCTAAAATATGGCCTTACTGGTACCAATTTGTTGGGCATAGAAATGGTCCTAATGGGTGGTGAAATAGTGAGGTTGGGTGGTAAGCACCTCGACGCGGCAGGCTATGATCTATTAGGAATAGTGACGGGTTCCGAGGGATTGTTAGGCATTATTACCGAAGTTACGGTGCGTATTCTGCGGGCACCCTCTAATGCGCAAGCCCTATTAATAGGCTTTCCGTCTAGCGAGGCCGCGTGTGACTGTGTTGCCGCCGTTATAGGTGACGGTATTATCCCTAGTGGTATGGAAATGATGGACCTTCCCGCAATACATGCTGCTGAAGCGTTCGTGGAGGTAGGATACCCCATGGATGCCGAGGCGCTACTAATAGTCGAATTGGATGGACCAGAAGTTGAGGTTAGGGAGTTAACATCTCGCGTCGCGGAGATAGCTCGTGAGAATTATGCTAAATCCGTTCGCATCAGTCATTCAGAAGCCGAACGAAATTCTTTCTGGGCCGGGCGCAAGGCCGCATTCCCTGCTGTCGGTCGGATATCTCCAGACTATTATTGCATGGACGGCACGATACCCCGCAATCGTCTTTCAGAGGTTTTGGTAAAGATGACAGAGTTATCGGCTAAATTTGGATTACGAGTTGCTAACGTATTTCATGCCGGAGATGGGAATCTACATCCGTTAATTTTATATGACGCGAATAAACCGGGAGAATTGGAAAAAGCGGAATCATTTGGCGCCGCCATACTGAAACTTTGTGTTGAAGTTGGGGGTGCGTTAACGGGCGAACACGGCGTTGGGGTAGAAAAGCGTGATCTGATGGTTGAGGTCTTTACTGAAACAGATCTAGATCAGCAACAACGGGTAAAATGTGCCTTTGACCCGACCCAAAAATTAAATCCAGGGAAAGTTTTTCCGACGTTGCGCCGATGTGCTGAACTAGGTCGGGTCCATATCCACGAGGGCCAAACCCGTTTTCCAAACATACCACGCTTCTAGCGATAATATGACTAAAACCTTTTCGCCCAGTTCAGCTGACGAAATTTGCGGCATAGTTGCCGAAGCGGGATCGGCCCGTATTCCGCTTGAGGTTGCGGGAAACGGGACCCGGCGAGGCATTGGGCGCCTAATGGAAACTAAATATTGTCTCACGACCTCGGCTTTATCTGGGCTTTTACTGTATGAACCGGAGGAACTAGTGGTTCGTGTTGGCCCCGGTATGACCATCGCAAATTTAAAAGCCCACCTAGATCAAAATTCTCAGATGCTTGCATTTGAGCCTCCGGACTTAGGTCCACTTTTGGGCGCAGAACCTGAACAAGGCACGATTGGTGGCATAATTGCGGGAAATTTTTCTGGGCCTCGGCGTATTAAAGCGGGCGCGGCAAGAGACCACTTTCTTGGTGTCGAGGCCGTATCGGGCCGAGGCGAGATCTTTAAGTCAGGGGGCCGTGTCGTAAAAAATGTCACTGGTTACGATCTATGTAAATTGCTTGCTGGATCCTGGGGCACGCTCGGCATTATGACGGAGATAACCCTAAAGGTTTTGCCCGCACCAGAAAGTACCAGAACTATCCTGGTTGCGTGTGATAATTCGCCGGAGGCTGTTTTGGTGCTCACAAACGCACTTGCCAGCCCACATGATATATCCGGGGCCGCTTGGGTGCCCAAAACAGCGGCAGCGCGGTCCTCTGTTAACTATGTCTCAGACATAGGTGCCGGAATTGCAGCCATTCGAATAGAGGGTTTTCGCAGTTCTACAGGCGCGAGGTGCGATGCGCTCAATAAGTTGGTTGCGGAGTTCGGGCAGACGGAAGAATTGCATACCCACAACTCAGCCGTTTTCTGGGAGGAGGTCCAAAATGTTCGCCTTTTTCCACCTATCGAATCCCGTGACGCAGTTTGGCGGATCTCCGTTGCTCCTTCAGCTTCAGCAGTTCTGGTAGAAAAATTACGTGCAGAAATGGAACTAGAAGCTCTTCTAGATTGGGGCGGAGGACTTATTTGGTTATACGTTAAAGGTTCTCCCGACGCAGGTAGTAGTGTCATAAGAACATTGGTAGGTAGCATCAGCGGACATGCTACGCTTATAAGTGGCTCAGACAAAACTAGAAATCTACATCCCGTATTTCAACCGCAATCTGACCCAATTCAGAAATTAACTCGTAAATTAAAAACAGCTTTCGATCCATTGTCTATTCTTAACCCAGGGCGCATGTTTGAGGGGATTTGAGCATGGAAACCCGGTTCACACTTGCCCAGCTGGCTGACCCAAATCTTGCTGTATCAGAGAAGATTCTGCGTTCTTGCGTCCACTGTGGTTTTTGTATTTCTCATTGCCCCACCTACATGCTTCTTGGTGACGAACTAGATAGCCCACGCGGTCGAATTTATTTGATAAAAGACATGCTGGAAAATGATCGGCCCGCGTCCCCCCACGTGGTGAAGCACCTTGATCGCTGCCTTAGCTGTCTTTCTTGCATGAGCACCTGTCCCTCCGGGGTTAACTATATGCATTTAGTAGATCATGCCAGGTTGCATGTTGAAAAAACCTATAAGCGGCCGGTATTAGACAGGTTAATTCGAAGTTTTTTGGTTCATATTTTACCAAAACCTAAAACCTTTCGCGCTTTGCTAAAACTGGTCGGCGTCGCTCGAATATTTTCCAAGGTTTTGCCTAGGAAACTTGGTAGGATGCTATCGCTTCTTCCCAATCAGGATTTTTCGGCGCCTATCGACGGTACTGGCATGGTATGGCCGGCAGAAGGTAAAAAACAAAAACGGGTTGTACTGCTTCCCGGGTGTGTGCAACAGGTTTTGGCCCCTCAAATAAATGCGGCCACCGTGCGCATGTTGACGCGCCTCGGTTGCGAAGTAGTGATTGCTAAAGGATCGCGTTGCTGTGGCGCGCTGGCCAATCATCTTGGACACCAAACGCAGGCATTGAATTATGTGCGCGCTAATGTTGACGCGTTGGACAAAGAGATAAATGGGGCCAGGGTCGACGCAATCATCATAAACGCCTCTGGTTGTGGAACCGCGCTTAAGGACTACGGCTTTATGCTTCGTACAGATTCCACACGAGCAGACGTAGCGATGAAAATAAGCGGTTTAGCCCGAGATGTTTCAGAGTACATAGACGAGCTTGGCGGGTTTACTCCCGATTACCCTCAACACTTAAAAGTAACATACCAAAGCGCTTGTTCATTGCAGCATGGCCAAAAGGTAAAAACAGCACCCGTTAAACTATTGACGTCGGGGGGGTTTACTGTTGCTGAGCCGACTGAAGCTCATTTGTGTTGTGGGTCTGCCGGCACATACAATATTACTCAGCCAGAAATTTCGGATCAGCTACGTCGACGGAAGGTGGAAAATATAGTTAGAACGTCTCCAGACCTGGTTGCTACCGGAAATGTAGGTTGTCTCATTCAATTACAGGCCGCCCTCGACGTTCCTATCGTTCATACGGTTGAATTACTTGACTGGGTTTCCGGCGGTCCAACCCCAAAAGCACTGGGAAAAAAGTGAGAAAATTTCTGAGTTGGTTGGCAACTGCAGCCACTTTAAGTTTTTCTGTTCCTATCCAAGCGAGCCAAAACGACCCTCGGCTACCTCAACTATTTGAACAACTTAAAGAAGCCAGAACGGCCGAGGAAGCTGGTTTATTGGAGCGGGCTATCTGGCAAATTTGGCTATTGTCAGGAAATGGTACTGTAGACGCGCATATGCTTCGTGGCCTACAAGCATTGGGCATAGGCGATAATGAGGCTGCAATTTCCTCATTTGACCAAGTTGTAGAGTTACAACCTGATTTTGCCGAGGCCTGGAATAAAAGGGCCACAGCTAATTACATGCTTGGACGCTTTGATGCGTCCGTTATCGATATTCATAAAACTTTATCCCTCGAACCAAGACATTTTGGTGCCCTTTCTGGGTTGGGCTTAATTAATTTGGCTCTGGGGCGTGAACACGAAGCATTGAAGGTGTTTGAAGCGGCACTGGGGATCCACCCCTACCTCTCCGGCGCGGATACTCATATTCAGGAACTGCGGGATAAGCTATATGGGAGCGGTGCTTAGGTATACATCCTGTTTCTCGGGAAAAACTATTAATGCCACCAATACTTTTATTTTATCCCGGTCTCCGCTCGTCTAGCAGTCTTCTAGTTTTTTACTAATTTGTTTCTGGCGAAGGTCATTTTGTGCCTGAAAATATAAACCCTAAACCCGCGTGATCCTCAGGATATTTGTCGCCCCAGGGGTGCCAAACGGAACGCCCGCGGTCACGACCAGTCTTTCGTTGAGTTGAGCTAGTTCTTCCTGCTGGGCAATGCGGCACGCTTTTTCAATCATATCCGCGAAGTTTCGCACGTCCTGAGTGATGACACTGTGGACACCCCACGCCAATACCAGGCGACGCGCTGTTTTTTCACGCTCCGTAAGGCACAATATTGGAACTAATGGTCTTTCGCGCGAAGCTCTTAAAGTCGTCGAGCCAGACGTTGTGTATGTTACAATGGCGACGGCATCTATTGTTTCAGCTACTTGCCGCGCGGCCGCAGTAATCGCGTCTGGCGAGGTATGCTCGGGATCTGGGTGTGCTGTTTCAAGAATTGCACGATAGGCTGGGTCACGTTCAGTGCGGGCTATAATCCTGTCCATTATATCAACGGCTTCAGCGGGATACTCACCAGCGGCAGTTTCTCCTGAGAGCATGACTGCGTCAGCACCGTCAAAAACAGCTGTGGCCACGTCCGAGGCCTCTGCTCGCGTTGGTGCAGGAGCGGAAATCATCGATTCTAACATCTGCGTCGCGACCACCACTGGTTTTCCTGCTTCCCTACATTTTCGTATTATTCTTTTCTGGAGCACCGGAACATCTTCGGGTGGAAGTTCAACACCCAGATCACCACGTGCAACCATAATTGCATCTGACAGGTGTATTATGTCGTCTAATTGGTCGATCGCAGAGGGTTTTTCCAATTTGGACATGATTGCCGCGCGGTCTTCGACTATTTGTCGGGCTTCGGCTATATCGTCTGGCCGTTGAACAAATGATAGTGCTACCCAGTCGACACCCATGTCCAACGCAAACCGGAGGTCCGCCTGGTCTTTTTTGGTCATGGATTTTAATGGTAGTAAAGCTTCAGGAATATTCACGCCCTTCCGGTCCGTGAGTATGCCTCCCGTCGTAACACGTGTATCAATATAATTTTCGCCGATATCGGTTACGAGTAGCCTTATTTTGCCGTCATCCAAGAGAATTTCGTTACCGCTCTTTAGGACATCGAATATCTCCGGATGGGGAAGCGCCACGCGTGAGGCATCTCCTGGTTCTTCATCGAGGTCTAATCGAAAGGCTTGGCCTGATATAATATTTGTTCTGCCATTTTCCATTACACCTATTCGTAGCTTGGGACCCTGTAGATCGACAAGAACAGCGATTGGACGATTAAATTTACTTTCTAACCCGCGGATGATGGCTAATCGAGATTTATGTTCAGCATGTGTGCCATGGCTAAAATTTAATCGAAAAACATCTGCACCGGCCTCGAACAGCTTCGAAATTGAACCGTTATCGTTTGCCGAAGGCCCCAAAGTCGCGACAATTTTTGCGCGCCGGTTTCGTTTCATAGGGGGGTTATAGAACAGTCGGGCCCGTATCACCACCGGATATCAATATTGCTCGAAAATCATTCACATTTGTGAGAGTTGGTCCGGTGTGGATAAGGTCTCCAAGAACCTTGAAAAATTCATAGCTGTTGTTGTTTTGGAGCATTTGAGACGCGTTTAACCCCTGGAGTTCTGCTCTTTTGATGGTATCTGGTGTTATAACAGCCCCGGCAGCATCCTCTGTTCCATCAATACCGTCTGTATCACACGCAAGAGCGTAAACCCGCGGGTTGCCTCTCAGAGC
>CAZOHS010000008.1:23621-26756 GCA_964579285.1 uncultured Rhodospirillaceae bacterium
CCCGGGACGTCGGAAATAGCCAGTGTGACAACCCGAGCAGGAAAAGCGGCTGCAGCCAGGCGCCCACCCTTTATAGCGGACAGGTGCTTTCGGAGACAATTAATCTCCCCAATAGGCGCACCAGACTTTAAAAGAGTGTCGTTGATTTGTCGCTTTTCCCCTAGCGTTAGCCCGGGCATGGGTTCTACTAATAATGCCGAGGCGCCGCCCGAAACCAAAAATAGGAGAAGGTCAGATTCTGTAAGATCGGTCGCCAGATCTAAGAAACGTTTTGCCGCTGATTGTCCAACCTCGTCAGGTAGTGGGTGCCCTGCTTCAATTACTTCTATCTTCGTGCACAAAGCGGCGTGTCCGTATCTTGTTACAGCAACGCCTGCCAGTCCACCCGTCCAGCAGTCTTCAACCGTAGCCGCCATTGAGGCGGCGGCTTTTCCTGCTCCGAGTAAAAGTGTTTTGCCCGCCGGGGATCGTGGAAGATGCGGAGCCAAAGTAGTCCTTGGGTCAGCCGCAGCTACTGCTGCGTCAAACAAATCGCGCAAAAATTTAACAGGATCCGCAATTTGCATTACCTACTTCTCATTTCGTGGCCTAAAAATTAAGAGACGTCTCACGCCCCAGATGATATATTTGCCCAAATTTACCAATTGGCCCGATTGGCACTATATCATCTGGAAAAACCAGTCTAGAGGACAAATTAATGGATGACCAAACACGTATTGAACTTGAAGCAGCGGCGTTTCGCAGCTTAGTGGAACACCTACAGGTGCGGACAGACGTTCAGAATATTGATCTTATGACCCTTTCCGGTTTTTGCCGAAACTGCCTCAGTCGATGGTATCAGGAGGCAGCAAATGACAAGGGTATTGAACTAGACAAAAATTCTGCTCGCGAGATTGTTTATGGGATGCCTTTTTCTGAGTGGCGAGATAAGTATCAATTGGAGGCTACACCTGAGCAGCAGGCAAAATTTAAAGAAGCCAACCAAGGTCATTGAAATTCGGGATGATCAGGCTCGGCCATTAAGTTCATTTAATTGAAAAATAGACTTTAAATTTTGGCAAGTCTTCTTTCCGATTCGAGTGTGCAATTCTAAAGTCTCGAAAATACGGATGGACAAAGGGAGTGCGCGTGATGGCCGATGGGAGTGGTCAAATTGCCCAGGACCGGTTGCGGTCGTTTATAGAACGAGTGGAGCGGCTTGAGGATGAAAAATCGGTCCTTGCGGCCGATATTAAGGAAGTCTACGCGGAAGCCCGCAGCGCCGGTTTTGATCCGAAGACGATGCGAAAGGTTGTTAGACTGCGAAAGATGGAAGACAGCGATCGGCAAGAAGAAGAATTTCTTCTCGATACGTATCTATCCGCACTGGGAATGCTCCCACAGCCGGCGGAGCCAATTTAGACGGCTAAAGGTCAAAAACACGACGCATTAATGTTACTGGTAGGACGCTTTATTAGCCGGTCGCTGTTATCGGTGCTACGTCTTACTAGAACTTCTCAACCCATGGCCTTAGTTCTATTTCCCAAGTCCAAGATGAACGATGTTGGCGATGCACGTGCAGGTAATCTTTTGCAATTTCCTCCGGCCGCAGCATCGCATCTTCTCCGCGCTCGGAGGCACGTTTGTCTTCTGGTCCTTGAAGTATGCCACCATCAATTACAAAATGGGCAACATGTATGTTTTTGGGCTGAAGCTCCCGAGCGAGCGCCTGCGCCAGTCCGCGTAACCCAAATTTTCCCATAGCAAACGAGGAAGAGTTTGGATAACCTTTTACACTCGCCGACGCGCCGGTCAGCAAGATAGTCCCCTGGCCCCGCGGTATCATTTGTTTTGCCGCCGCTTGAGCAACAAGAAAACCACCAAAACAGCTTATTTCTATTGCCTGCCGTACGGCTTCCGGGTCAAGTTCTTGGACTGGGCCACGAGCACGGTTTGACGCGTTGTAGACAACAATGTCTGGTTCACCAATGTCTGACGTAACTGATGAAAATAAATCATCTACTTGAGAAATTTGAGTTGCGTCGCAGGTATATGATTTGGCGCCCGTTTCTTGGCAAAGAGAAGAAAGTTTATCAACATTTCGGGCTGCTATCGCAACTTCCATATTCTCAGAAGCAAACAGTCGGGTTAGTGATGCGCTTAATCCCCGCCCTGCTCCCACGATCAAAGCAATCTCGTTTTTTGACATTTTATCTTTCCTTTGCCGTTGTCGGTATTAATTCGTCTTTCTGCTACACCTGCGTTAAACCATTCCAAAACAAAACATGAGTTATACGATTCTTAGGTGTTTTTAAGTCTTTGGTTGGCGTATCCAAGCATGATTTATTACTCTAATCACGCCCTTCGTCGTGCGTATAACGTTCAGGACGGTATTTAATTCGAGTTGAGAACGCGCCGTACCAATAAGGTAGACTGCGCCCTTTACTGATCTCCACCGATAGTTCATCGACCGTATACCTTTGGTACCCAATAGTTGCACCTTGAGGTTTGTTTCCAACCAAAGATCATTGGCCATCGCTGATACCCTGTGGTCATCTGTTATTTGCAATTCGTTAATAATCTTTTTAACGCCTTTAATAGCCCGCATTAATTTTGTTACACGTTCCTTATTCGCTGAATACTTGAGCGTTCCAGTGATTAATACAACGCCCTCATAAACGTCGGAGGACACATCTCCGTACAAATCCTGATATTTTGGACTAAGCAATGCCTCATTTATTCTCAGACTTATTTCTGCATCGCTCCGTAGGGTTTTAAATGATCGATCTTCAGTTGGTGACATCGCCACGTTCACCAATCCCGTAGGTTGCGAGCATGCGGACACTCCGAAAATTATAAGAGCGCCAGCAATCAGCTTTAGGGTGTGTATTATTTTATCCACTTTGAATTCCTTGCCATGAGTTTAGTTCGTGGGTTTTCTATAAGGGTGGTGCTTTTATTGAACTACCGTAATTGAATGGCTATGAACAAGCGCTATTTGTTTCGCAGTATTCAGTGTCGATAAGTAATTTAACGCAAATATAATGCTTCAAGTTCTGCTCCATATAGTTCAATTATTTTATGGCGACGAATCTTTAAAGAAGGCGTCATCAGAGTATTATCGATGGTAAATTCCTCCATAACTATGGCGAAATT
>CAZOHS010000008.1:26856-28647 GCA_964579285.1 uncultured Rhodospirillaceae bacterium
ACAATTATGTCTTTTTTCCGATCCGTAATGATCAAAAATCCATCTTCGTCTAATTGGCCAATATCGCCTGTGTGCAGCCACCCATCTTGTACCGCACTATCGGTCTGCTCTTGGAGGTTCCAGTAGCCCTGCATTACCAATTCACCTTTGACCAAGATTTCACCATCTTCGGCAATTTTAACGTCAACGCCGACCAGCGGCGGGCCAACAGAGTTTATTTTGTTTTTAGCTGGGAGGTTGCAGCTTATGATCGGTGCGGCCTCTGTTTGCCCATATCCCTGCAAAAGTTCAACGTCCAATGCCTTAAAAAAGGTACCAATTTCGAAATTGAGTGGTGCCCCTCCAGAAACCATAGCTTTCAGCCTGCCACCGAATCGCGCTGCTACTTTTCTGCGTACCAGCTTTGTTAGAAGTGGGTCCAGGACGGCCTCTACCAGAGTTGTCGAATGCCCTTGATATTTCTTGCGGCCGATAGAGACAGTTTTCATAAATAGCTTTTCCGATAACCCCCCCTTTTGTTGAATTCCACGGAGGATCCGACTGTGCATGGTTTCGTATAACCGGGGTACCGCCGTCATTATTGTTGGCCGCACCTCCACCATATTCGCCGCGAGCTTGTCTGCACCTTCCGCGTAGTAAATTTGTGCCTTGATGGAGAGGGGAAACATCAAACCCGCGGTATGCTCGTAGGAATGGGAAAGTGGTAAAAATGAGAGGAAAATTTCTTGATCTAAACCCAATGTAAGCAGTAACTGGTATGCGCCTTTGCAATTCGAAATAATTGACCCGTGGCTTAACATGACACCTTTTGGAGCTCCGCCTGTTCCCGATGTGTAAATCAGGCACGCTGTTTGCGCACGTGAAAGACCATCAACATTTGGGGTCGCCGCCTTATTGTCCGCGATTAGTTTTTCCCAACGGACAATATCTACAGATCCAGAATGCTCAATGGCCTCCATGGTAATAACGAAGTTTAGGCCGGCGTCTACTGCTGCTGGGAGCAGGTTTTTGGCTAAGGTGGACCCCGAAATGATTGCACCAATTGCCCCGCTGTCTTTCAACACATGGAGATGGTCGCTATACTGATTAGTGGTGTATAGGGGGACGGATATACCGCCAGCTGCCATGATAGCTATATCTGAGATCAACCATTCGGGTCGGCTTTCAGAAGCGAGGGCAACCCGGTCACCGCTTCTGAGACCCAGCGATTTCAACCCTGATGACAACGCACTTGCTTCGCTTCGTGCCTCTATACCGCTTACGCTTATCCATTCACCGTTTTCTTTGGACCACAGGAACGGGCGGTTACCTATCTCCGTTGTATTGTCGAAGAACATGGCTGCAAGACTAGAGCATGTATCGTAATCCATTGGCTCTCCTATTTGCGTATTGCTTTTTATAACTTATATCGTGGGTACCAGCAGGGAGCCATAGATGACAAAAATTTCCGCTAGCAAGCCGCCTCAATCTTTCCTGGGCAATCTACCCCAATGGGACCTTACGGATCTTTATCCTGATACGGAATGCGCAGAACTTAAAGACGACCTCATCCAAGTTGAACGTATGGCAAAGGACTTTTCAAAGGCATTTAGGGGGAAATTGAAGGATCTCACAGGCAAAAAATTTGGTACCGCAATCGCCGAATATGAGGACATTGAGGAAGTTTTGGGTCGCGTATTATCATACGCACAGTTGGTATATGCCGGCGACGTTTCCGATCCAGAGATCGGACGTTTCTACCAGACGATGCAGGAGAAAATTAACGAAATTACGGCGCATCTCCTATTCTTT
>CAZOHS010000008.1:28747-41807 GCA_964579285.1 uncultured Rhodospirillaceae bacterium
TTTTCTCTGATAACCAACACGCTTGCGAAAGATAAGGAAATTGAAGACCGATGGCGATCCCTCGAAACGCCTCAATCATCTCGCAACCTTTCAAATCAAGTAGAGGATCGTGTCGTAGATGCCCTTTCTGAGGCTGTCACCCAGTCGTATCGTGATATTTCGCATCGCTATTACAAATTAAAAGCGAAATGGTTTGGGAAGGAGCAACTTGACCACTGGGATCGCAACGCACCCTTACCAAATGCGGATAACAAAATTATTCCGTGGGAGCAGGCAACCGAGGTAGTACTTGCAGCCTATAAGGATTTTTCCCCCGAGCTTGCGAGCGTCGCAGCGAACTTTTTTGACAAGCCCTGGATTGATGCCGCTGTTCGCCCCGGCAAGTCGTCCGGTGCTTTTGCACATCCAACGGTGCCGTCCGTGCATCCGTACCTACTTCTAAACTATCAGGGTAAGACGAGGGACGTGATGACCCTTGCTCACGAACTGGGTCACGGTTGCCACCAGGTTCTTGCCGGCCCACAAGGAGCACTTTTGGCTGATACGCCGCTTACGCTCGCTGAGACAGCTTCTGTTTTTGGAGAAATGCTGACATTTCGAAAACTGTTGAATATAGAAAGTGATCCGTTGCAAAAGAAAGTTATGGTGGCCGGTAAGGTGGAGGATATGATTAACACTGTGGTGCGCCAAATTGCCTTTTTCAACTTTGAACTGCGAGTGCATCAAGCCCGCCGAGATGCTGAACTGACGGCGGATGCAATTTGCGATCTGTGGATTGAGGTACAAAGCGAAAGTCTGGGACCCGCTGTCCGCCTTGATGACAATTACCGCTGGTATTGGACCTATATTCCCCATTTTATACATTCCCCCTTTTACGTATATGCGTACGCATTTGGCGATTGTTTAGTAAACTCGCTTTATTCGGTTTACGAGCAGTCGCCGAACGGATTTGAAAATAAATATCTGGACTTGCTGCGAGCAGGGGGGTCAAAGCGTCACGCTGAAATGCTCGCGCCGTTTGGATTGGATGCGTCGGATCCCGCGTTTTGGCAAAAAGGCCTTGGAATTGTAAAGGGATTAATCGACGAATTGGATGCTATGGAGTGACGGAATTGCGCGATGATGACACGTTTGGTGGACGTGCGGCTCGATATGCTCGGGTCAGCCGGGCCGTTGGTGGATTGGTTGCCAGAATAGCCGGTCAAAGATATTTGGGTATTGGCCTTGATAAAGAGAGACATGCTGAAGATTTGAAACTTGCATTAGGGGGGCTGAAGGGCCCCCTAATGAAGGTTGCCCAGATCATGTCTACGGTTCCCGATATGCTGCCTGAGGAATATATCAAGGAACTCGCCCAGCTTCAGTCCAATGCACCGGCCATGGGTTGGTTGTTTGTGCGTCGGCGTATGTCCAGTGAGCTTGGGCCACACTGGCAACAACGTTTTCAAGCATTTGAGAAGACAGCTTCCGCCGCCGCGTCTCTTGGTCAGGTTCACAAGGCCACAAGCCTTGAAGGGCGTGAACTTGCCTGCAAGCTGCAATATCCCGACATGAAATCTGCTGTTGAGGCGGACCTGAAACAACTGCGTGTGATCTTTTCCCTTTACCATCGCTATGACAAGGCACTCAATCCCCACGAGTTACATAAGGAGATTTCAGATCGCTTACGCGAAGAACTAGACTATGAATTAGAGCGTGGGCACCTACTCTTATATCGTGAAATCTTGCAAAATGAGACTGAGGTGCACGTACCCGAACCGGTACCAGAACTGTCTACGGATCGACTGTTGACAATGGCGTGGCTTGAAGGGGCTCCATTACTCGACAAGATCGGTTCTCCGGCCGGAACCCGTAACAAGATTGCCGCCAACATGTTCCGGGCGTGGTATGTGCCATTTTATTTTTATGGCACAATCCACGGTGATCCGCACCTTGGCAACTACTCCGTACGTGAAAACGCCTCTATTAATCTCATGGACTTTGGGTGTATCAGAATTTTCAGGCCAAAATTCGTAAAGGGTGTTATCGATTTATATCAAGCTCTTCAAGACAACGACAAAGCTAAAGCTGTGTACGCGTACGAAACCTGGGGCTTCACAGAGTTATCTGTTGAGTTAATAGAGACGCTCAATTTGTGGGCAGAATTCGTATATGGTCCACTACTCCAAGACCGCGTGCGTAAAATCCAAGAGACAGACGGTACGGTTTACGGAGCTAAAATCGCAAACCAGGTCCATAATAAATTGCGGAGCCTGGGAGGTGTTACACCACCCCGAGAGTTTTTATTAATGGACAGGGCGGCTGTTGGCCTTGGCTCCGTCTTTCTACATCTTAGAGCAGAAATCAACTGGCATAGATTATTTCAAGAGCTGATCGGGGATTTCGACATTGACACTTTACAAAAGCGTCAAGAAAACGCATTGAAAAAAGCTGGAATTAGTTTTCCTGATTGATCTTCGTTTGGCCCCGCATAATCTTTTGAAGTGCAGGTTTGTCCACTTTATTATCGTTAATTCTTGGTAGTTCTAAAATTTGAATAAATCGTTCAGGTATTTTGTATGTGGGTAGGCCCTTTTCAATAAGCGTCTCGGTAATAGAGTTGGCATCCAGACTGAACCCTTTGCTTAATTGAATGAAAGCCCAAGGAACCTCGCCATATTCCCTATGTGAGGCTGCAATGACAGCACAATCAAACACGCTCGGGTGTTCACAAATTTCACCTTCTAGCTCTCCTGGTAAAATTTTCAATCCGCTTCGGTTAATGATTTCTTTCTTTCGACCCAATAATGTTAGGCGACCCTCTTTAGTGATAAGACCCATATCACCTGTGGAGTACCATTGACCCGACCATGAAATTTTAGTTTCTTTGGGATCATTCCAATAACCTGATGACGCATAAGGCGCGGCTATTTTTAATTCGCCCTCCGTACCCGGTTTTACTAGCTCACCCACATCGTTTTCTATTCGGAGTTTGCCACCTCGCAAGGGTAAGCCCACGGAACCATCAAGACGCGTAGATTGTGGTTCGTTAATATGAGCATGTGCAAAGCCTGGAACTTCCATACTGCCGCCCGCAATTACTACCTTGCACCCTGTTTTTTGCTCAAAAGATTGGGCTGCAGAAATGTCGGTCGCTGCAGTTCCCACGCGAAGGGCCCGCAAAGAGCGCAGGTTGTATTTTGATAGATCCTCTCGTGCTAGTCGCGATAGTAAGACCGGAACAGTGGTTGCAAAAGTTATTCGCTGCCGTTCTATAATACGCAAGAGTTCCTCTGTTCTAAAGGACGCTGGAAAAAAATATGAACAGGGTATGGCGGCTGAAATGGTCCAAACAATCAATCCGGCGGCTCCAGACATTGGGGCAAACACCCCCACTCTGTCGTCTTCTGTCAGTTGGAGTTTTTCATTTTGCGCATGAGCAGTACAAACTTGGGCGGCCTCAACCCACTCACATAGTTTTGCGTAGCCGCTGGTTCCACTGGAAGCGGTGATCAGGGAAACTTCATTGAAGCTAAACTCACGAGCCTTAAGCGCTTCCAGGTTAATTGTTTCCTGTGCTTTGTTAAGCATCTTTGCCCAGTTTATCCAACCCGAAGTTGAAGTGTTTGCGACAGTTATACAGTGTGGCTGTTTATCGGGTTGATTGAGTAAGTTCCAAAGCCAGGGTGTGTCTTTTGGTTGTCTTGGCGGATTTTCTAATACGATCAAGCGTGGACTAATTTTTTCGGAGACATAGTGAAGTTCGTTAGTTTTCCATTGAAATGGAACGAAGGCGGCAATGATGCCTGCTTTTTTTAGCGCAAGTCGCAGTATTATTTCTTTGCACGAGGAAGGTATTTGGACCAGGGCGGTGGAATCTTTGTCTAGGCCCAAGGAGAGAAGGTTTGCTGCAAATACATTTGTTAAATTTTCCAACTCTGCCCAGGTAAAAGACTCTATGCCGTCACTGCACGCTGTTCCAGCCGGGTTTTCTTTTGCATATACCCGGTAGCGGCGAACCATGGTCTCACGGGACCAGTGACCCGAGGTCAAATATTGGTTTATTTGATCGGAGGAAGTGTGCGTTGGGAGCATATTACTTAATAACCTTCGCCTATGGGGGGTTATTTTTCGCTATAGCAATCAAATATTTTACGACGGGGGTTATCAATCTGTACTCCAACTTTAACTTTTTACACAACGTTATTTCATATAACAATTTTCAGGTCTGTGGGTTTTTATATGTGGTGTAATATCAATCCTCTGGTAATGGAAAGACTTTGGTTTAGTACCGATATGACCAAATATACCAGTATCTAGTTGATCAATGTAATACGGCCTAATAGTTTTATACTCTGTCAATTGGGAGGAAAGTATGGATGTTCGAAGGGTTGTAACCGGCCATAACTCTGAGGGAAGATCTTGCGTAATTATTGACGATATAGCTTCTAATATTACGTCGCGGCGGCCGGGCCACGAGTCGCGTTTAATTTGGGTCACTGACACGGCTCCTGCATCCTATGATGGGGTGAGTGATGAGGGTGCACGGGAAATCGGCAGGCCTCCGCCAGAAACTGGAACCTTAATCAGGATTATTGAAATTCAACCAGGTGTGACGGCCGATTCACATTTTACTGAAACCGTTGATTATATAATCGTAATGTCTGGAACAATGGAAATGGATCTCGATGTGGAGTCTGTAAAACTCTCAGCTGGCGACGTGTTAGTCCAACGCGGTACGCGGCATAACTGGATCAATCGGGGTTCTGAACCTTGCCGGTTTGCGGCTGTTTTAATTGATGCTGAGGGTAGCGAACGTTCGTCCAATTAAAATTTATTTTGGGTTTCTATTGCTTCGACTATTTGCCTATAACCTTTAAATTAATAGTAAAACTCTGATTATTTGACCTCTATTTTGACTTATCCGGCAAACAAAGTGAATTCTCTACCATATTGTTTTTAAAGTTATACTGTGCGGATTGAAGCGGGATATGAAACAGAAAGTTAAGACCACTGGCCCCACAGATTTGGATGCGGTGGTAGTGGGCGCCGGTTTTACTGGGCTCTACATGTTGTATCGACTGCAGAAGCTAGGGTTTTCCGCGCGTATATTTGAGAGTGCGCCAAACGTTGGCGGCACATGGTACTGGAACCGTTATCCCGGGGCCCGTTGCGATATAGAGAGTATGCAGTACTCATATCAGTTCTCCGAAGACCTCCAACAAGAATGGCGATGGAAGGAGCGTTACGCGTCACAACCAGAAATACTCAAATATATTGAACATGTGGCCGACCGTTTCGATTTAAAAAAGAATATTACGTTTGAGACTAAGGTTGAGTCGGCAGAATTTGATGAAACGGCTTCGAACTGGGTCATCAAAACGGACCGAGATGAGTGGGTAAGGGCAAGGTACTTCATAATGGGTGTTGGATGTTTATCGGCTCCTATTCGGCCAGAGTTTGACGGCGCTAATTTGTTTAAAGGTGAGGTTTATCAGACTAGCGTTTGGCCAGAACATGAGGTTGATTTCCAAGGAAAACGTGTTGGAATAATTGGCGCGGGTTCGTCAGCGGTACAATCAGTGCCGCTTATGGCTCAAGAAGTGGACCATCTTTATGTATTTCAGCGGACACCAAATTTTGTTGTACCAGCCCAAAACCGAGAACTCTCAGACGAGGAAGTCGATTCTATAAAGTCTGATTACAAAAGCTTCCGTGCTGAAGCTTACGCTGGGCTGACAGCTTTTCTTTTTCCTCGCCACAATCAATCGGTATTTGATTTGTCTCCGACGGAACGTAAAAAAAGATTCGATGAGCAATGGGAAATTGGTGGGCTGCCGTTTCTTGGTGCATTTAATGATCTGCTACTTGATGAAGATGCAAACAAGGAAGTTACAAATTATTGGCGTGAACGTATCGGGCAAATTGTTCATGATCCTAAAGTTGCGGACCTTTTGACCCCCAACGAGTATTTTGGATGTAAGCGTCTTTGCGCCGGGACAGATTATTATGAGACATTCAATCGGGAAAATGTCACCCTTGTTGATGTCAGTAAGTCTAGCATAAAAGGGTTGACGTCGGCGGGTTTAGAGACCAAGAGCAGCGAATATGCATTGGATATGATAATTTACGCCACAGGTTTTGATGCGATGACGGGCAGCGTAACGCGCATAAACATCACTGGAATGGGTGGCCAAAGCATTCAAGAAAAGTGGGAAGCCGGCCCTCTTACCTATCTTGGACTTACTGTTTCGGGTTTTCCTAATATGTTTAATCTTGTGAGTGCGGGGAGCCCCTCAGTGTTGGCTACAATGGTGACAGGCGCGGAACAACATGGTGATTGGGTTGCCGATTGTCTTGAATATATGCGGACACGCGGCTATTCGCGGATAGAAGCAACTGAAGAAGCAGAAAGTCAGTGGAGTGCCGAAGTTAATCAAGCCGGAGAAAACTCGCTTCGGTCGAAATGCGACTCTTGGTACGTAGGATCAAATGTCAAAGGGAAAGCACGAGTGTTTGCCCCCTACATTGGTGGTTGGCCGCCTTACGTAAAAAAGTGCAAAGCGGTGGCTGATAATGATTACGATGGGTTCACGTTAAACTAGGTTTAAATTAGGGGGGTATGCCTTGAACAAACACGAAGGTGTAGCAAAATTAGTCGTTGAGCAAGCTGCAGAATGCAATGTGAAACTAGTAGCGAGTTTACCAGACAATTGGATATCTGCCGTCATAAGGGAATTCGACGAAGATGACCGCTTCCGACATGTGCCCGTAAATCGCGAAGAATCGGCAGTTGGCTTATGTTCGGGAGCCTTTTTTTCGGGAACCGGTTCAATGGCTTTGATGGGCGCATCAGGACTTTTAACGCTGATCTATGCCATCACCAAAATCAACTACACCTACGAGATACCCATTATGATCCTCGCAACATTGCGGGGTGCACCGGGCGATGGACATAAGCACCATATTTCGAACGGCCTTTATTTTTTGAAGTCCCTCGACGCTATAAATTTGACCTATCTGATTATTGATGAGCGAGAGAAAATTCCGCTTATTAAACGCGCCTACGATCATTCTCGGACGGTAAGCCGCCCGACGGTTGCGATTATGACGCGTGATGTACTTCGAGGGGAAGTCTAAGTTATGGCAATTCCATTCCGAGATGCCTTCCAATTTCTAGCGGCAAAAAAAGAAGATGAGCTGGTAGTGACCTCAGCTGGGAATTCATCTCAAATGTGGTGGGATATTACCCACGACCTTGACAGTGCCTTTTATCTCGACGCCTCTATGTCGCTATCCACTCTTTTTGCGTCCGGAATTGCTTACGGATTGCCACAGGCGAATGTGTGGGCGTTCATGGGTGATGGCGCATTTGCAATGAATCCGGCTATGTTGATGGTTGAACGCGATTTAGATTTGCCAAATCTAACCCATATTTTAGTTTCCAATAGGGTTTACGGGGCAACCTTCGATATTGATCTCCCCAACAAGCCTGCAAATGATTATATAGCCATGGCAAAATCGATGGGTCTAGAGCAGTGTTGGTCTTTTACAAGCGCACAAGAATTAGAGGAAGGATTTGATGTGGCGTTTAGGGGTAATCGAGAGGGACATAGTTTCGTAGTTCTTGAGGTGGATCCTTTGACGCCAAAGGATGCAGCAACGGAGGTGCCTCCCATGGATGGGCCTGAACTTAAGTTTCGTTTTGGGCGTTATATTGAACACACTTATGGGGTAAAGATCTTTACCAACCAGCTTTAAGAATCGAAATTCACTCCGGATCTAGCACTGTATTGCGGGATAGGTTCAATCGATGGCGTGCATCCCCGCATCCTCTTTCAAGGTTACTGTAATCGGATGCGGCTAAGGGGCCATCTCCACCCATCGCGGCAGTATCTCACAAATCGCAGCAGTAATTGTAGAAATTTCCTCAGGAGTTGTCGTAAAGGGTGGCATTACATAAACGACGTTACCGAATGGACGCAGCCAGACCCCGGCTTCTATAAATTGCGCCTTAAGCCAATCAATGTTGTGCAGTTCCTTCACCTCGACGGCGCCGATTGCGCCCTTTACCCTGACGTCGCGCACACCAGGTAAATCTAAAAGCGGTGATAGGCCCTGCTTTAAATATGTTTCAAGCACTGAGACTTGCTGCAATCGGGGTTCCAGCTCAAATAAATCGAGGGAAGCGTTGGCCGCAGCACACGCTAAAGGACTTGCCATATAGGTTGGTCCATGCATCAGTGCCTTGTCGGGATCACTTGATAGAAATGCATCGAATACGTCGGATGTCGTGACCGTAGCGGCTAAATTAATTGTTCCTCCGGTTAGCGCTTTGCCGAGGCATATAATGTCTGGCGTTATTTTTGCCTCATTGTGGGCAAACATATTGCCAGTGCGGCCAAAATTAACCGCGATTTCATCACAAATAAACAAGGTGCCAATCTTTTGTGCCGTCTCTGCGGCTAATTGTAAGACATTAGGATCATGCATTTTCATCCCACCTGCGCACTGTACAAGGGGTTCAATAATTACTGCCGCTATTTGGTGTTTATGGGATTCTAAAATGTGTTCAAATTTCGCGCGTGTAATATTATCGTGTGGTAAGGGCGAAAATATTTGTTGGGGGAGGTAGCTACCGAAAAGCGAATGCATGCCTTCCTCTGGATCGGTCACAGACATCGCACCGAGCGTGTCGCCGTGATATCCGTTCTCAAAGCTGAGAAACCGTGTCCTATCTTGATTGCCATTATTAAGCCAATATTGCGCAGCCATCTTCAGCGCCACTTCCACTGCGACAGAGCCGGAATCTGCAAAAAACACACGTGTATATGGACCGGACAGCATGGCAGTTAACCGTTCTGCAAGCTGTTCCGCTTGTTTGTGTATAAGGCCACCAAACATTATGTGTGGCATGTCCTTCAGTTGTTTTTCCATCGCCATGATTATGTGGGGATGGTTATATCCGTGGCACGCAGTCCACCATGATGAAACCGCGTCTATTAGCTCCCGGCCATCGTCTAGTATAATTCGATTTCCTGTGGTTTTTGCGGCACGCAAGGGCCGGGGTGTAGTAAGCATTTGGCTGTAAGGAAGCCAAATATGGGGGATCGAAAGCCCCGGCATAGGTTCACTCAATACTTGAAGTTATGTCAGCTTGCATCGGGCTAATGCCAAGTTTTTCTAACAAGGCCCTATCGGTCTGTTGCGCTGGGTTGCCCGCAGTCAAAAGTGTGTCTCCGTAAAAAATAGAGTTTGCCCCGGCGAGAAAACATAGCGTTTGCGTTGAATCGTCTAGTTCCAGCCGTCCTGCTGACAAACGTACGGTAGATTTAGGCATCATTATACGCGCCGTGGCAATTGCACGCACCAATTCCAGGGGATCTAATGGCTCCAAGTCCGCGAGAGGGGTTCCAGGTACTGTGACTAACACGTTTAAAGGGACACTTTCTGGATGGTTAGGCATTCGCGCTAGTTCTCGAAGCATATCGGCGCGATCTTTTCGGGTTTCGCCCATGCCTACAATACCTCCACAACAGACGTTTATACCCGCATCGCGAACACGCGAAAGGGTATCCAATCGGTCTTTGAAGGTTCGTGTTGAGACGATTTCTGGATAAAAAGATTCGGAAGTGTCAATATTGTGGTTGTAATAATCAAGACCTGCATCCTTCAGCTTGGCAGCTTGTTTGTCTTCTAGCAGGCCTAAAGTTACGCAAGTTTCCAGACCCAAAGACTTTACCTCGCTAATCATTTCACAGACGGAGTTAAGATCTCGTTCTTTGGGGCCTCGCCACGCTGCGCCCATGCAGAAACGTGTTGCACCAGTGTCTTTTGCTCTTATAGCTGCGGCTCTTACCGCGTCTAATGACATGAGTTTATCGGCACCAACATCCGCGGAGTGATGGACGCTTTGGGAACAATAGGAACAATCTTCGGGGCAGCCGCCGGTTTTAATGCTTAATAAGGTTGATATTTGAACTTGATTTGGGTCAAAGTGACGACGGTGGATTTGTTGAGCAGCAAAAACGAGCTCGTTGAGCGGCTCCGAAATGAGGATGCGCGTCTCTTCACTAGTCCAATCGTGTCGGATTTTATCGGTAAGAATCAACATCAACGTTATAATACATTTATGAGCATAGAATCGCTTGATCAGTTTGCAAAGACAAGACTAAATAAACTCGCCAAGAAAGGTTTGCGGCGCAGCGTTATCAATACCAACCGGCGCGACGCCGTACACCTTCACCGGAATGGTCGTGACTTTGTGTCATTTTGCTGTAACGATTATCTAGGTCTAACTCACCACCCTGCAGTAAAGCAAGCTGCAAGAGATGCGATTCAGCGTTTTGGCGTAGGCGCTGGCGCCTCACGATTAATCACCGGGAATCATGAGTTATACGCGATTTTAGAGGAGAAAATAGCAGCGTTGAAGGGTACCAAAGCTGCTTGCGTTTTCGGCAGTGGTTATTTAGCTAATACGGGTATACTGCCAGCGTTAGCAGGTCCTGGTGACCTAATAGTTATTGATGAACTTGGCCACGCCTCCATGCATATGGGCGCAAGGGCAAGTAACGCCCAGATTGCGACCTTTCGACACAATGATCCGGACAATCTTACCAAGGTTTTGGCGTCGTCGCGTCACCGGTTACGAAAATGTTTGGTTGTCACCGAGGGTATTTTCAGCATGGACGGTGATCGTGCACCACTTGATGAGATAGCGTCTATTGCCTTGGATCACGATGCCTGGCTTATGGTTGACGATGCCCATGGCTTTGGTGTTGTTGGCGCTGGGCGCGGAAGTGCTTTTGAATTTCAACCGGCTCCTATAATCCCGCTGCAAATGGGCACCCTTTCCAAGGCCGTCGGGGTTTACGGCGCGTTTCTGTGCAGTTCAGCCCCAGTAGTTGAACTAATGAAAAATCGTGCGCGCAGCCTAATTTATACGACTGGTCTACCTCCGGCTATTCTTGCTGGTGCCATAGCAGCTGTAGATATAATCGGCACAGACAAGAAAAGGGTAGCTAAGCCCCATAATCTCGCTAAAAGGTTTTGTGCCAATCTCGGCTTGGGTGAGCCGGAGAGCCCTATAGTTCCAATAATTCTTGGTGATGACACAGCGACAATGGATGCATCATTAGAACTTGAAAAAGCTGGTTATTTAGTTACTCCCATCCGGCCACCAACAGTTCCCCAAGGAACATCGCGTTTACGCATAACGTTTACAGCTGAGCATACGATGGCACAGATTGAGGGTCTCGTGGATGCCATTTCCCCACTAATTTCTGGCAAAATATTGCGTAGGAATACTTCAGAGGTTTAATGTGTCGGCTTACTTCGTCACTTCCTGCGGCACTGAACGTGGCAAGACGCACGTTGCTGAATCACTGATCAAAGAGTGGCTCCTTGAGGGTTTAAGTGTGGACGTTTTGAAGCCTATAGTTAGTGGCTTTGAAATAAACACGTTGGTCGACTCCGACACATACCGTCTATTATCGGCGATTAGGGAAGAGGTGTGTCAGGAGAGTATTGAACGAATATCTCCATGGCGTTTCTCGGCCCCATTGTCTCCAGACATTGCAGCGGCGATGGAAGGACGCTCTGTTCCCGTTGACGAAGTGATCTCATATTGCCGTATAAAAATTCAGCAAAGGACAACAGATATTTTATTAATTGAAGGAATAGGCGGCGTGATGGTGCCATTAGATAAAAATAGGACGGTACGAGATCTCATAGCTGGACTAGGCGTTCCTGCCATTCTTGTGGTTGGGAGTTATCTTGGTAGTTTGAGCCATGCCCTAACCGCCTTTGAAGCGCTAAAAATACGAAACATTGCCGTAGATCGAATAGTCGTTAACGAGACCATACCCACCAATATTAGTGTTAATGAGACAAAAGCCGTTCTTTCACGTTTCGTTGGTAATGTCCCAATAACAATAATGCCGTTTAATTCCAGAACCCTGTAATAATCCAACAACCCGCAGCCAACTGCACAATGCCATCTTTGTTTCTCTTCGTGACTAGTAGGTCCTTTATGCGGCCTATTGCCTTTGCATAATTATTTTTTGATGCTGCAGCCAACGGTGCGGCTAGAGGTCCTATTTGTGTCAAAAAAGCTAAGGCCTCTTCATCTGACCGGCCCAAAGTGAGTTGTAGATCTAATGGCGTAAGTTCAATGTTTGTCCAACCGACATCTCCAAGGATATTTCTAACGCGATCCGGGTCTGAAAAAGAAAATGGACTGGGCTCCTCGGGCCCGGGTCGAGGCGGCATGTCTAGAAATTGTCGTGCTACGGATATCGGCTCCATAGCCCATGGATTATCTCTAGGGGTGCGCCACACAGCTAACGCGAGCCGACAGCCTTGCCTTAAAGCAGTGCCAATGTTACGGAAAGCGTTTTTCGGTTCGTCAAAGAACATGCAGCCGAAACGCGACAAAAGTACGTCATAATCATCACTTTTAAACGGAAAAATAGCGGCATCACCATTTAATATTGATAAATTTTCTAATTTAAATTTCGCGTTGCGAACTTTTACTCGACTAATCATCGGCTCCGATACATCTATCGCTAAGACAAACCCAGTGGGACCAACTTGATCAGCTATGGCTATACTAGTTCCACCGCTCCCACAGCCAAGGTCCATCACTCGGTCTCCTGGGACGATTGAAGCGGCTTGTACTATCGCGAGGGTTATATTCGAAAATACAAAATCGATAGCATCTGCGTTGTTTGACCATGCGATGCCAAAATGGCTATTCCAGAATTCAATTTGATTTGTGTTTGGGAGGTTCATCTAATCTTTATATTTTGTAATATGGGTGGCGCTCTCAATAATAAAAACCCATAAAAAAGGCCGCTTATAGCGGCCTGTATTTTATTTTGAATTATATCCTAAAACCCCTCACGCTCGAGTCGTTTTCTCTCTAGCTTCCGCGCTCGGCGAATAGCTTCCGCTTTTTCGCGAGCGCGGCGTTCTGACGGTTTTTCATATGATCGGCGCATTTTCATCTCGCGAAAGATACCTTCACGCTGCATCTTTTTCTTAAGTGCGCGCAAAGCCTGATCAACGTCATTATCTCTTA
>CAZOHS010000009.1:0-1131 GCA_964579285.1 uncultured Rhodospirillaceae bacterium
GGGATCTGCGGAATACTGGCTTTGATCGCCGGCACACAAATGCTTCCGGTTCAGATCGCCGGCTTTGTTATAGGCCTTGGTCTCCTTCTCTATCATAGACATCGCAACAAATCGTCAGCAGTCGGAGGCTAGTAGGCCACTGGCTTTTTCGAGATGACTGGCAATGCATTTTGTGTTCAAATTTAGAAAAATAATTGCAGAGCGTACAACATAACCTGTTAGGGAGAACGTCATGCGACCCAGAACAATTTTAAAAACGACTTTGACATTAGCGTCCTGCGGAATACTTCTGGCCACTGGGATGGTCCAGCCCACCGTTGCTGCTGACAAACGATACACATTGGGAAGCCTCGGACCGGGGACAACACCTTTTCTTGTAAATACAGCGTTTGCAAAAGCGGTTAACAAATACGTTCCGGGGCACAATATTCAGGTCTCTGCGGTCGGTGCTGCGACCAAACACAACGTACTTGTCGCAAAAGGCAGGATGGATTTTGCCATGGGTGCGCAAACCTTATACCGGCTAATGGCTTTTAGCCTGGGTCCGTTCAAAAAAATTAAAAACGGGCTCGCGATGTCAGAAAAAATGAACTCTATGTTTTCGTATCCAATCGGTGTTTACCACGGTGTCGTCTACGCGAAATCAGGGATAAAATCGTACAAAGACATCAAGGGAAAGAAGGTTTTCATTGGCCCTCCGGCGGGTGTGGCAACGCGAAACATTAGAATGATACTTCACGCGATGACAGGCTATTTACCCGGGCGTGATTACACCCAGGTCAAGATGGGTTGGGGACCGGCTGCACAAGCGTTTCAGGATCGCAAGTATGATGTATGGATCGTGCCGAGCGCAGCCCCTTCGCCTGCGATAAGTCAACTCACATTAACCAACAAAATCCGGTTGCTGCCATTGGACGATACAAAATTCAATCATCCGTCGTGGAAGAAATATGCGGCACAACCCGCCCGTTTTTTTCACAAAATAGATCCTGCAATCTATGGAAAAAATCTGGTTAACGATAAACCGGTACTCACCACCGGGGCATATGTCGGCATGAATGTCAGGGCCAATATGGACCCCGAACTCGTTTACAAGATGATGAAGGCCTTTTGGGGGCACATCGACGAAGC
>CAZOHS010000009.1:1231-41409 GCA_964579285.1 uncultured Rhodospirillaceae bacterium
TTTTAGCTGAGGTAAAATATTGCTTCCTATAGTACGGAAATATGAAAGGGTATAAATGGAACGTTGGAAAATTGGTGACGTGGAAATCCAACGGGTAGTGGAGTTTGAGTGCCCTTTGGTTCCTCCTGACGTTTTACTGCCCCAAGCTACCAAAACAAATCTCGAAAAACATCGAAATTGGTTGGAGCCTCGACTCCGCGATCCAATTAGCGGGCTATTAATAATTTCATTCCATTCCTTCGTGATACGCACCCCTCGACACGTGATACTTGTAGATACCTGCGGCGGAAATGATAAAACTCGTCCTCAAAAACTTCGGTATCACCTTAAAAATTGGCCCTACATTGAAAATTTAGGGGCAGCTGGGCTCAAAACAAGCGACATTGATTTCGTTTTATGTACACACCTCCACGTCGATCACGTCGGATGGAATACCCGTCTGGTTGACGGCCGGTGGGTGCCCACGTTCCCAAACGCCAAGTACTTATTCGCCAAAAAGGAATGGGAATTTTGGGAAGCCGAATATAAATCAGTTCAATTCACTGACGATCCCTACTACGAGGATAGCATTCTTCCGGTGATTGATGCCGGCCTGACTGAATTCGTTGAGGGTGACCACGTTATTGATGATTGGGTTCGACTTGAGCCCTCACCTGGCCATACACCCGGGCATATCTGCATCCACATTTCATCAGGCCAATCACATGCTGTGATGAGCGGCGACCTCATGCACCATCCGCTCCAATGTGCCGAGCCCGATTGGAGCAGTTGTTTTTGCGTAGACCCTAGTTTGTCGGCAATAACGCGAAGAAACTTTCTCGAAAGCTACGCGGATACTTCGACGCTTGTTATGCCCGCGCATTTTCCAACGCCGGGTGCTGGGCAGATTATTAGTTTTGACGACACATGGCGGTTCAATTTCGATAACGACTAATAAATAAAACGTTCAAAAAGGTTCATAGTCTGCAAGAGCAGGTATGACGTTTTCTCCGAACAGCTTGATAGAACGCATCAAGTCTTCTTCAGGAAGATCGGAAAAATTAAACTCCCCCATAAAGGTATTGAAAACTCCGTCAGTCGCCGCCGTATAAAGTTTTTCCGCAACGGTATCCGGGGAACCAACAAATACGAGATCGTTTTCCCAAATATAGTCCGGATCAAATATCTTCGCGATCATATCTGCAGCGGCGGGTTCCCCTCGTGCCTCGAATTGGCGTCTGAACTCCCCTAATCGGTTCTCAAAGGTTTCTTGAGGCAATGGTAAGATGCCTTCATACGCCCTACTGGCTCTGAAAAGTGCTGTCTCGATTGCTTTATCGTCTGATTCATCGACATAAACCGTAGTAGCGTATGCGATGTTTGGTTTGTGCTTCCATCCCGCCTTGTTCCAGTCGTCTATATACTTGCGGTAACGTGGCGCCGCGACAGCACGAGGAAAAACTAAAAAATTGCCAGTATTAATGCCATTGGCAGCGAGGAACTCTAGTGTTTCTGGATCACGGCTCATCATCCAAAGTGGCGGATGAGGGGTTTGGATAGGCAAAACTGCTAATAGAGCATCTTTTGTCTTATGGTTTTCTCCGAGGAAAGAGAACGGTTGCTGATCCCCGTACGCAGCGCGAAGGTAATCCACATATTCGAGCGTGGGCGACTTACGAAAATTATAATCAACCCCAAATGGCTCGAAATACGACCCCATAATGCCAGGAACCAAGCCGACCTCTAATCGTCCATTCAGCATCTGATCTATAATTGCAATTTCTTCTGCCAGGCGCAGCGGGCTGTACAAGGGCACGATATAACCCATTGGCCCGACCCGCATATTTTTAGTCCTTGCCCCTGCACCCACGCTATAGAGACTGGGCGCTGACATCCAACTTTCATGCGGCATAAAGTGATGTTCTACACAAAAGCCATAATTAAAACCGAGCGTATCGCACAATTGAAGCTCGGCCCATAACTGTTCGTACCGATCATGTGGGGTCATACCTGGTTTGCCCCAGACGTGTGCAAAGTGTGCGAACTTCATGTTTTCTGCCTCTCAAAAACGTATTTAGGTCGTTCTTTCAAACAGGATTTAATGTCGCGAAATCAGAAAATATCCTATCTCGAGCTTTTTCTACAGACCCTAACAATTCAGGCAGACCATCATATCCAAGTTTAAATTCCTGCTTAAGAAACTTTCCGTCGACCATAACACTCTCAACATTACCAGGATTGGCGTGTAACACGATCGCCGTTGCGGCATTTGTAAAGGGCGTCATATTTAGACGCCGGTCTAAAAGCACTAAATCCGCTTTTTTGCCAGGCGTAATACTCCCCACATATTTATCTAAACGAGCCATCTTCGCGCCGTCTATAGTCGCCCAACCGAGTGCCTCCTCGCAAGCGATCGAAATTTCATAACCCACAGATCCGTCTTTTTCAATGAGAGGCAAATTGTCAATATTCCTTTGATGTTGAAGCGTCATTCTCATTGTTGAAAACATATCACCACTTACTGCGGACTCGATATCTGGACCGATCGAAATGGGTACATCCATAGCTCGAAGCCTTCCTGTAAGGGGGTTGCCAAAACCCATCTGCAGTTCTGTTTCCGCCGTTACAGTTATCGATCCTCCATTTTTCATAATTAATGCCAACGTCTCGTTGGATAAGTTATTCCCGTGAACAACGTTGGTACCATTAAACAGAAGGTTCTCCTCGCCCAATCGTTCAAAACCATCCGGCACCATCATATCACCGCCCCCTACATGCATGCTGGCTATTAAGTCCAGCTCGCGAGCGAGGGCCATATCCTCTCGTGTGGTTTCGTAGGTCGAATATGCGGGTCCAAGGATTGCCAGACCAAAGGTCAACAAATCCTCACTATTCAAAAATTTTTCTTTTCTCAGCCGTATGATTTCACCGCGTGGCATTGGAATTTCGCTGAAATGTTTTTGACCCTCCCCCGGCGACGGTTTTGGTGATCCATGCAGGAATACCGCTCGGATCCCGGCTTCTTCCAAACCCTTAATTGCGGCATCGGTATGGTCCGGCGTGGGGTTGTTATGACACCAATCCACAACGGTGGTGGTGCCGCAATCTAATTGGTTTAGCGCGCCGGCCAAATTTGAATTCCTAATATCATCCGGCATAAAGAGTGTCGCGAGGCCCCGGTGCATATTCCTCATGTAGTTAGGTGCCGTCCAATCCGTAGCGACGCCCCGCAATATAGTCTGCCACAAGTGAATATGTGCATTTACCAGACCTGGGATAAGAAATTTGCCGCCAGCGTCGATGATTTTGGTTCCCTCCGGGTAATCCAGGTCAACCCCAACTGCGTCTATTCGATCACCCGTTACCAGAACGTCCCCACGACTTAACTCTCCGGCAAGCGGGTCCATCGAGACAACATGTGCATTCTTAATGAGTATGTTCATTTTGGGCTCCGCTCGTTTCTATTCAGCACTTCGTGAGTTTATCGTTCTAAATACAACTTTTTGCTGAATGCCAGTCAAATTACTCCCGTCCAATTTAAAATTTTAATACTGTGCGGGACCAGCCGGCAAACCTAAGTGAACTCTTCCGTAGAGACCTAAAACCGCATCGTGGTTAACGCTGATATGCATAGCACCAGCATGTGCATCTCTCCAATACCGTTGGAGACTGCTCGAAAGTTGAAGGCCCGCGGCGCCGTTCGCTTCAAATATTGTATCGAGGCCCTGCACGGCCAGATTTGCTGCAAAACCTAGATCACCCTTATTCCGCGCTCGCTCGTCTTCTGTTTGAGAGGCCCCACTCTCGTATATCTCCATCATCACCCGTGCGTCCCTAAAAACAAGCAGCTTTGCCGCATCGATCGACGCTGCCGCTTTACCTACACGGGTGTGTATCGACGGCAATTGGGCCATTGGCCCGGCACTCGCCAACGCCGATCCACGTGTGGCTCTATCGGAAACCTCTTTCATAAAACAATCATAGGCACCTCGTGCCATCCCCAAAATTGGCGCGCAAACACTGATCGTTAAGGACTGAAATGCTGGAATTCGATACAACGCGGATGGATTTGCTTCAGCACCTGGTGGGTTGCCCGACATCGTATCCTCCAGCGCCAAGTAGCGATGGGCGGGGACAACGAGATTGTCGCAATAGACCGTTTTAGAACCCGTTCCCGCAAGACCGGCAACATACCAATCATCTTTAATTTGAAAGTTGGCTTTAGGGGCAATCACGTACCCGCGCTCTATCGTGTCCTCACTGCCTTCCGCGACAACACGGACAGCAACCAAAACCCAGGGGCAATTATCCACGCCGGAACAATACGCCCAGCTCCCTGAAACCTTGTACCCCTCGCTTATTTTTTCGGCCGTGCCTGTAGGAATGAAAGACGCTGACGCACACGCATTTTCATCTTTTAGCCACAAATCGTCTTGTGCCTCTTTCGGAAACATAGCCAACAAGTATTGGTACATACTGCATATCGAATGCACCCAACCGACAGAACCGCACCCACGCGCAATTTCATAGGCCACCTCGGCAAAGGTATCCATTCCGTGCTCATACCCTCCATAGCGTCGGGGCATAAGCATTTTAAAAAAACCCTGTTTGAGGATTTCATCAAAGACGTTTTCTGGGACTGAACGTTTTGCCTCAGTTTTTTCCTGGTTTTCTCTAATAAAACTAACGATCGATTGAGCACGTTCTATTATTTCATTTGGATGCACGTAATTTTTTTCAGCAGTTTCTGCAAGCGCTTCAGCCATTTAATATCCCAGTCAAATCAGAGTTTATTTCTCAGAACGGAACGAGAAACGTGAAATAGAAAAGAAAACATCGACAGAGTCCACTGTCTCTAGAATAGGAAAAATGAACATCCCTTTCTTCTACTCGATGATAGATTATTTCTACACTGCAAGTTAGGGTGTCATCAATAAGGTGATCGCCGCGGATTGTGAAAAATATTAATTAAAAACGGCGATGCGCTAAATACCAAGCCAGTACGTTTTGAAAAGGAGCATATTCTTGGGACAATTCGCCATGGGCCAACCCGTACCACGCACCGAGGACCCGCGCCTGCTGCGCGGACGGGGCCAATATGTAGACGACTTCAAACTGCCAAATGAATGTCACGCGTATATGCTTCGCTCGCCCCATTCTCACGCCCGAATAGTAAGGATTGATGCGGTAGCCGCCCGGGCGATACCAGGCGTTATTGCTATATACACGGGCGATGATTGGGTGAAGGGCGGACACGGTCAACATTCTATCGATATTCCACGCGTTCGCCGTGACGGCACTCCTCAATTTTGCCCTACCCGCCATGCGATTGAACCCAATGTTGTCAAAGTAACCGGCGATATCGTCGCCATGGTCGTAGCGGAGACTGTAAACCAGGGAAAGGATGCCGCCGAACATATTGTCGTCGAGTATGAGCCGCTGCCCGCGATAACCGAAGGAATTTTAGCACGAGATCGGGGTGCACCAGTATTACACGAAGGCTGCGACGACAACGAGAGTTACTATTTTGCGGGCGGTGATAAAGAGGCGGTCGAAAAAGCAATTGCTAGCGCATATCATGTCACGAAATTTAAAACGAAAATCAATCGTATCACCGCCAATACAATGGAACCGAGAGGTTGTATTGGTGATTACGATGAACGTTTTGGGCGTTATACCCTGTATTGCGGAACTCAGTTGCCACATCTTATCCGCAAAACGCTCGCGGCCGATGTTCTGGGAGTACCGGAAACCTCTGTAAGAATTGTTTCACCGGATGTAGGTGGAAGTTTCGGAATGAAACAAGGCAACGCGCCAGAAAATCACGCGTGTTTATGGGCCGCAAAAAAGATTGGCCGTCCCGTGCGTTGGATTTGTGAACGTAGCGATGGACATGCGACAGATTACCACGATCGGGACCAATACACAGAAGCGAAGCTCGCACTCGACGAAAATGGAATGTTTCTTGCGCTCTCGGTTAGCAGTATTTGCAATATCGGCGCCTGGCTTGATCCCTTTGGAACGATATCGCCCGTGAGTCACCTCGGCGGGCTCGCGGCGACATACAAAACGCCTTTAATTTACGCTGAAGCGTCCGCAGTCTTTACTAATACCAGTGCAAACGGTCCTTTTCGCGGTAGCGGTCGTCCCGAAGCAGCTTACGTAATCGAACGATTGATTGATAATGCCGCCCGGGAATTGAACATCGATCGAGCGCTAATTCGAGAGCGCAATATGGTACGCTCGGAAGATATGCCCTTCAAAACCGGACTTACCTATACGCTTGATTGCGGCGAATTCTTGGAAAATATGGAAAACACGCTTGAAAAAGCTGACTACAGGGGATTTGAGGCGAGACGCGAGGCCACGCAGAGACAAGGCAAACTTCGCGGCCTGGGAATCGCTAATTTCATAGAACAAACCGCTCAGATGTTTGGGGAAACAGTGAGCGTGCAGTTTGATCAATCAGGAACTGTGACCGTGCTTGCGGGTTCGGCAGACCAAGGGCAGGGCCACGACACTATGTATAAAATTGTCGTTTCAGACGCACTAGGGATTGACCAAGAGGATATTCGCGTTTCCCATGGCGATACCGACATTTTACCCTTCGGTGGAGGTTCATATGCCTCCCGCACAGCTATTCTCGGGGGTTCTGCAACGATCAGAGCAATTGATAAAATTATAATAAAAGCGACAGAAATCGCAGCCCACGTTCTCGAGACCGCCAGTGCCGACATAGAATTCAAAAATGGCGACTTCTGCGTCGTGGGCACTGATAAAAAAGTCTCTATCCAAGATATTGCGCGTGCGGCCTATAATAGCCAAACAGTGCCGGACGGCATGGAACTTGGATTATTTGCGACCGATACCTTTGTGCCTAAAGCTCCGACTTTTCCAAACGGCTGTCACACCGTTGAAGTCGAAATTGATCCAGAAACAGGTGTTACCCAATTAGTGAAATATTCCGTCACCGATGATGTGGGTACAGTTATTAACGAAACGACGTTAGATGGCCAAATCCATGGGGGCATTGGACAAGGTGTGGGTCAGGTATTTAGCGAACACATTCAATACGACGAAACCGGTCAATTATTGACAGGGTCTTTTCTTGATTATGGAATGCCGCGAGCCGACGACATGTGTACTTTCGATCTCTCCAACAATCCCGTACCTACTAAGCTTAATCCGCTAGGTGCTAAGGGCGCCGGCGAAGCCGGAAATGTTGGAGCTTTAGCCGCAATAATGAACGCTATTGTCGATGCCCTCTCGCCTCTTGGGATCAGAACAATCGACATGCCAGCAACACCAGAAAAAGTACTCCGAGCCATCGAGGAAGCTCAGCGCGCTAACGACGCGTAAAATGAATCTATAGGGAACCGGGGTTTGTTCGGCGCAAACAACCTGGCACAAATAGCTGGGCAAGTTAGGTAGACCTCTGTGTGTCTATCCCTGCCCCAGAAGAAATGTTAATAACCTCAAATAAATGTCGGCAATTTGGTCGCCACGAAGCTATTAGTTCAACTTCTTGAACTTTACCTCTTCAATTAAAAATTATGAGATTTAAAATGCCGTCAAACGAAGAGAGTAGTAACGCGTCAGAATCCCGTTTTGCGCTCTTCAGACGTTTCGTTTTTTCACCCTACCTTGCCGCTGTAATTGCAATGTTCTTTTGGGCTGGAAGTACAGTGCTGGTCCGTTACGTGCGGGAGGAAGTTCCGCCGATGGGCCTTTCTTTCTGGAGGTCTCTTTTAGGTTTCCTACTCTTGCTTCCTTTCGCACTTTACCCGCTTCGGCAGCAATCACATTTAATAAGAGAAAATTGGAAAATCCTCCTTTTTCTGGCATTTTTATTGATGGTTGGGGGAAACGCTATACTGTTTCTTTCTCTGCAGTACACAATCGCGATTAATGCTGCAGTTATTAATTCATTCGAACCTATAATAATTATTGTCTTAGCTTGGCTGTTATTTCGTGATCCCTTTAGTCGACGCCAAGGCTTCGGCGTAGCAGTATCATTGATGGGAGTTTTGGTCTTGATTTCGACCGGCTCACTCGACGTGCTTGCCCAAATGGATTTCAATCAGGGCGATCTCCTCGTAACAGGGGCATACGTAAGTTGGGGGCTTTACGCCGTCATGTTACGGAAGGTGCCGCGGGGATTGGACCAACGGATTACTTTGCTATGCATCTTAGGGTTTGGAACAATTCTTATGTTGCCAATCTATCTTTACGAGGCGAGCTTCGTAAGGCCCACAAACTTTACATGGGTCACAATCAATAGCGTCGTGTGGTTAGCAATTTTTTCCTCTGTGTTATCAATTTTGTTATGGAATTATGCCATTTCCAAGCTAGGTGCTGGTCGCGCTGGGCTCTTCATCCACTTAATCCCCGCTTTCACAGTAATTATGGCTATTTTCCTTCTAGGTGAAGAGTTTCGGCAGTTTCACTTAACTGGTATAGCACTAATATTTATAGGGATTTATTTCTCGTCTCGACAACCTGGCAGACAATCCGACTAACAAATAAGGGCGATATCCGTTATATATAAAAAATTATGAAGAACCTCATGCGGAACGCCGTAACGTTTTTGAATTACAGTGAACAGATTGCTGCAAAGTTCAAAGTGTTACCTAGTTTGTATCTTTTGAACTACAAGATCAAAATGCCTGACTTGATTGTCTCGACTAATAGCGCCGACGTAAACTAAGAGAAAAACCCTTACCTTGGTCCTGTGGAACGGGAACCCTTAACTGTGGACCTTAGTCAAAACCCGAAAGGTATGAAACGTAAAACTATGCGACACCGTGCCTGGCGTACCCCATTCATCGTTCTTGTTTGTGGTACTTTAATTTTATTGGTTTCTTTTGGCCTCCGCCAACATCTAGGCCTTTACATGGGCCCCATTAGCAGTGAATTGGGCTGGGGACGCGAGACCTTTGCACTTGCTATCGCTATTCAAAGCCTGGTTTGGGGAATTTCCACGCCATTTTGTGGTGTCATTGCAGATCGTTATGGTCCAGCAAGAGTAGTCGCCGTTGGCGGTGTACTATACGTCGCCGGTCTTTATCTATTATCACAAACAACTACGCCCCTCGATGCGACCATCGGCGTTGGTTTTTTTACCGGTTTAGCCTTGAGTATGACAGGCTTCCCAATCGTATTGTCGGTAGTCGGGCGAATTGCCCCACCCCACAAACGTAGTCTTTACCTTGGCATCGCAAGTGCCGGCGGATCGTCCGGTCAGGTACTTCTTGTTCCCCTCGGACAATGGTTTGTGAATGATTTTGGATGGGCTGGCGCCGTCCTCATAACGGTGTTTATCGCGGCCTTGATCGTGCCTCTGTCTTCCGCCTTAGCCGGCGGGAACAAGAGGGCCGACGACAACACTGTCGACCAGAAGTTTGGCCAGGCCATGCATCAGGCTGGGACCCATTTAGGTTTTAAGCTCTTATGCGCCGGATATTTTGTATGTGGATTCCAAACAATGTTTTTTGGAGCGCACTTCCCGGCTTACCTATCCGATCTCGGGCAACCCGCTTGGCTGGGCGCGACCGCCCTCGCCTTAATAGGTGGTTTCAATATTATTGGATGTATAATTTGGGGTGAACTGGGGCAACGTTATCCTTTAAAATACCTTTTAGCGTGGCTTTATTTTTTACGTTCCATTGTCATGACCGTTTTTATCCTCACGCCAATAAGTCCCACGAGCGTCATTTTATTTGCGTCAATCATGGGTCTTATGTGGCTTGGAACGGTCCCACTCACTGCTGCGCTCGTGGTAAGAATTTTTGGCACGCAATACATGGCGACCCTGGTAGGGATAACATTTTTTACGCATCAGATTGGTAGTTTTCTTGGTATCTGGCTCGGGGGTGTCTTTTATGACGCATTCGGCAATTACGATTTAATTTTCTGGGGTGGAATAATCCTGGGTTTCATTGCGACAGCACTTCACTACCCGATAAACGATAGACCGTTAAATACCCAACCTTCGTTAGCAACCAGCTAAAGATAGGAACTCCCCAAAGGCCTGAACGCCGGGATAAATAGGATCTTTTTGGGGAGTAAGACTACTTATGCTTGTTCTTTGGGATTAACCCTTCGATACAGGCTTTGACCTGAAGACTGAGGTATTTGGAGTAAATACGGCACTGGGCAAAGCTGCCGGCAATAAACCAAAGCCCAGGTTGGGCTGTCCGCACCCACATATTGCGGAGTTCTTGGTCGGTTTCATCGAAGCCCCAGATCGGTCCTACCCGGGCAGCTACCTCCGGTCCCAAGCGCTGTTTTACAAACGCATCCATACCCTTGAAACCGGTTGCAAGAACGATCGTATCAAAGGTTTGAGTTTCACCATTCTTAAGTTTAATGCCATCAGCAATAAAGTTCTCTATATCATCTGATTGGATTAACCCCACTTCACCATTAACAATCAAATCCGAGCAACCAACATTAAAATAGTACCCGCCGCCTCGCGTCATATACTTAAACTGCCAGCCAGTACGATCTTCTCGATCGATCTTGAAGCCTACTTTGGTGAGCCCATCTAACAAATCTTTATCGAGATGAGTGGATTGTTTGGTAATTAATTCGTGTGCGCTCTTAAGTGCCTGCAGAGGCGTCGCCGTTGCAATTAAATCGGTATCGTCAAGGGAATGCCCCTCATCGTAGAGTGTATAGGGCAGTTGGGCGCTCGGCTCCACATTGACAACCGACGTGGGGCTTCTTTGTAATAAGCAAACCTTTGCGCCGTTTGAATGTAAATCCTGCGCGATATCGTGCGCGCTCGTCCCCGTCCCGACGACTAAAACTCGACGGTCTTTGTAACTGTCGGCACTGGTAAATTCACTCGAATGCATAATCTCACCCGAAAATTCTTCGAGTGTTGGAATGGTCGGTATATTGGGTATCCCGCTAACGCTCGTCGCCATTACAAGATGTGATGGACGTACTTTTCTCAGCGTCCCGTCAGACCTTTTTAAGTCCACTGTCCAGCAAGATTTATCCTCGTTGTATTCACCTCCAACAAATTCTGTTCCCGTCCAAAAATTAAGTTCCATCACTTCCGTATAAAATTCAAACCACGCCGCGAGCTTGTCTTTGGGTATGTAGGTGGGCCAATTAGGTGGAAAAGGTAGATACGGAAGGTGATTAACGTGGACCTGATTGTGCAGGACTAAGGCGTGGTAGCGGTTGCGCCAGTTATCTCCAACGCGTACCCCTTGATCAACAATTAATGCATCAACTCCGAGCTGTGTGAGGCGCGCCGCAATGGAAAGGCCCGCCTGACCGCCACCGACAATAAGAACCTCTGGCTCTCTATCTTCATAGGCTATCGCGATATTGCGACGGTCTAACCAATTGGGGCCAGAAAAATTCCGCGAATATATGTCTCCCTTTGGTCGGTCCGCGCCAATAGTTTCCTCAAAACCAATTATTTGATCCAAACTTGTTAAAATAGTCCACGCTTTATGTACGCCACGGTTATCGGGGTCTTCACACAACCGGATAACGCCACGACACTTCCCCACATCTGAACGAAACTCAAAAAGGCATTCCAACACCTCATCACGTCCGCCTCGCGGCACTAGATAGGGGCGTCCAACACATTTAAAACTGGTAACGGGCTTGTGCATAGTTTCCCGTATCGCAGTCACAACATTTTCTCGGCCACTATGCGTAGTAATATGCCAGGTGTAGGCAAGAAGATCGCGCCAATGGCAATCCTCCAAAAAGAGTGATTCTAGCGCCGTCCAATCTTGATCAGTGAGCACGGATTCAAATTGGCATAGCCATTCATCCACATTCCCACCAACCGTATCAACCGCCATATCCATCACGTGTCCCCTACCCCAATTTATAGCGAACTTTTAACGAACGTAGTACCCGTTTCTGGATCACAATAAAACCACAAGGGAAACATGGGTAATTTCTATTTCTAATAGTAATTCTATAAGAAACCACAAAGCCAACAGGATACCGTATTACCAGGGTACACGCCTACCTGCCCAGTCAAAAAATTGACCGGTTGACGATGGCGTAAGCGCATCCACTACCGAGAGCAAGCGCGAAGCGGCTACCTCGGGACTGAAAACGTTACCCCTATTTTTAGTGAAGGGAAAAGAGAGAGGCGTGGCAACCGTGCCCGGATGAAGAGCGACACAGATAGCTTCGGGCGCTACCCTACTTAACTCAATAGAGGCTGTCCGCACGAACTGATTCAACGCAGCCTTAGACGCTCGATAACCGTACCAACCCCCTAGTTTATTATCACTTATTGACCCAACTCGTGCTGACAACGTTCCGAAGAGCGACTTTTTTCTTCGGGATAAATAAGGAAAAACATGCTTCATTAGAAGGGCAGGACCAATCGCATTGATGGCGAAGGAATGCTGCAAACTCTCTAAATCTAGGGAGCGCAAACTTTTTTCTGGTTGGCGCATATCGTCATGTAAGAAGCCTGTAGCATCCAGCGCTAGCCTCACCCTATCGGCCTCTAATAGTTCGCTGACTACAACCTGAATACTCGTTTCACAGCTTATATCGAAATCGGGCAACAGGTTCCTACTAATTCCAACGACCTCTTCAAACTGATTGGAAGCACGGAGCAAACGTACTAGCGCCGAACCGATGCCTCCTCCAGCGCCAAAGACCACTGCAATCCCCTCACCATCGAATGATTCTAACGCTACCTCCAGCATCGCCCGTGAGCCATTGATGAACAGTTAATCACGGTGATGGGTGGTGAAGAGAATTCGTAATTTCAACAACATCCGGAAGAGCCGACTTAATAAAGGCCTCACCAATAAAAACACCTTATATGAAAGTTCCATTATCCTGACGAAGCCTGGGATCCTCTCAGCATTTGCTACCGTTTTCCAACCCGGAAGGCGCTGCCAGACCTTAAAAAAAGCCTCAGCCCCTGAGTTAATACGACCGCTATCTGACTGGACATGAAAACGGGACAGAGCTGACGCTCTATCGAGCGTTGTGGGTAAATTTGCCGTCGGCTGTGCTACATCAACGAAACGAAGCATCTTTTCGCGATCGCACCGTTCGTAGTATTTCACTTCTGTGGTACAAAGCGGGCACAATCCATCATAGTAGACCGTTAGGGTGTTTTCTTTCGACATTACGCAATCAACATTAACAATATGTTTTAAGCTATTGGAAAAATTAATAAAAATAGGGCTACTATAGGGTACGTTAAATATGCTCTTTTGGATCTGGCAATTCGGCTATTAGGGGTTTTTCAATTAAATACGCAGTCGAGAGGGCTTCAACCAATGATACGACCGCCGAAATCTCTTAGCTTCACCCTCGCGTACCTAGTGTATGATCTATGCCAGTACGAATTATCTTTTATGCTAAGACATTGCTAGCTTGACAGATTTTTTTAATGAAAAATGACACCACCTTAGGAACCGTTGTTTGGATTACCGGCGCCGGCACTGGAATAGGCCGCGCCCTCGCTCTCCAGTTAGCTGCGGACGGCTGCGCAGTCGCTGCAAGCGGCCGTAAAACTGCTTCCCTAAACGCATTGGTAACGGAGGCCGGCCCGCTAATTGGTTCTGTCACCTCTTTTCCGTTGGACGTGACAGACGCAGTGCAACAAGAGAAATGCGTTAAAATGATAGAAACAGCCCTCGGGCCGATTGATTTACTCATTTGTAATGCGGGAACACACAGAAGCGCGGGCGCTGCGACGTTTTCGAGTGAAGCCTTTCAGCAGCTTTTGGACGTAAATCTTATGGGGGCGGTCCACGGACTTGCGGCTATCTTGCCCCGGTTTATTAACCGACGAAGAGGGAGAATAGCAATCATGTCCTCTGTAGCAGGTTATAGAGGACTTCCAAGCGCAGCAGCATACGGTGCAACGAAAGCGGCCTTGATAAACATGGCAGAAGCACTAAAGCCAGACCTAGAAAGATACGGTATCAGCATATCGATAATTTGTCCGGGATTTGTCAAAACGCCTTTAACGGATCAAAACACCTTTCCTATGCCATTTTTGATGGACGCAGACGCTGCTGCAAAAAGAATTTTGCGCGGGCTCCGGCGCGGCCGATTTGAGATCTCGTTTCCCCGCCGTCTTACTTTCTGGATAAAATTAAGCAGGTTGCTGCCCAACGCAGTTTTCTTCTGGTTTACTCGCAAGATGGTTCGGCATCGTGATTAGCACAGAACCAAATAAAGACGCGATAAATCGGTATATTGATTTTTTTGAAAACCTGACAGGTGACACGCTTCCCGAACTTAAAAACCTTGTTACAACCGATGTCCGTTTCCGTGACCCCTTTAATGATGTGGTGGGGGCGGCACGAATGCAAAATGTCTTTACCAATATGTTGAGAGACACCGAAAAACCAAAGTTCACAATTTATTGTAAGGTTGTTGATGCCCAATATTGCTTTATAAAATGGACATTTGCCGCCCAATCACGCGTTGGTCCTCTGCAGATTGACGGTGTGAGTGAAATCGTACTCGACGACAGTGGGCGAGTAAAAAAACATATAGATTATTGGGATACAGGAGAAACAATATATGAAAAGGTACCCATAATAGGGCCAGTCCTCAGGTTCATTCGTAGGCGAATTGGTGCTACGTCGTAATAGTCCCGCTAGCGTCCTTCATAAAGAAGATTGTTGCCTCACCCAGCTTAATACCCCATTTCGAAACTTTAGCTCGATTAATCAGCACACCATCCTGTTGCAGAAACATCCAATCATCGAACGCGACCGTCCACGACCTTGAGGCTATCTTCAAACTCATCTTATACCTCCAGCGCAGCGCATTGCCGCTCGCTTCTCCGCGTGCAACACCAATAACATCATCGGCGGTGCCCTCATATCGAGCGTTTTGGGGTTGACGAATGCGCCATACACGTTGATCGGTTTCTCCATCGTGATAAGAGAATTTTTCATCCAGAACAAATTCATCTTGTTCCCAAACCCCCTGTATAGAAACATAAAATTGCTTGCGTAGGTTCCCAAATCGGTCCTCAAATATTCCCCAAGCACGCGTCTCGCCCATAAAATAGTCTTCCAGCACAAACTGTGGACTGGCGCCCTTAAATTTCGCTACTTTCATGCTCTAAACCCCAACTTACAACGGTGTCGGATCATACCGAATGGTCCCAAACAACATTTTTGTTTGGCATCTAATATTAGTTTATGTGTATTGCGCATTCTGCTCCCCGCAATCACCTACTAGTCTTAGCAATCACGTATTGCCCAACGTCAAGCGACCCTGATCGAAATCCGGCCTCACAATAAGCTAAATAATAACGCCAAACCCTCCTGAAAGGTGCATCAAAGCCGAGAGAAGAAATTTCTTCCCACGCCTCCTCGAACCGGTTCCGCCAACAAAATAGCGTCTCTGCGTAAGAAGCGCCGAATGCAAACCTATTCTTGAGCTCCAAGTCAGCCGCACTTAAAGTCGCTTGGAGAACCTTTTCCGACGGCAGCATGCCACCAGGAAAAATGTAATGTTGTATAAAATCCGCACTACGCCGATAACGTTCATACCGACCTTCTTCGATGGTAATTACCTGGAGGCCGATGAGCCCATCCCGACTGAGACAATCACTAATTTTTTTCATGAATGTCGGCCAATACTTCTCACCAACTGCCTCAAACATTTCTATAGAAGCTATCCTGTCATACTGACCGTTAAGATCTCGGTAATCTTGAAAGCGAACATCAACCATGTCCGACAAACCATTACGCGCAATCCGCTCACACGCATATTCATACTGGGCTTTTGATATTGTAATAGCGGTTACATGACAGTCGAAATCGCGGGCAACCATCTCAGCGAAACCACCCCACCCACAGCCGATCTCCAACACCCGCATTCCAGGCCGTATATTCAATGCCTCCGCTAGGCGCCGGCATTTTGCTTCCTGAGCCATAGCTAAATCATTAGCACCGCCCAGAAATAAACCAGCCGAGTAATTCATAGACCTATCAAGCCACAGATTATAAAAATTATTACCGAGATCGTAATGTTGGGCAATGTTACGCTGACTACCCGACAGAGAATTCTTGCGCCTGCGATGCCTAAAATATCGGACACGGTTTAAGGCATTCACGAGAGGGCTGTTACCACGCCGCCTTCTAAAGTCCTCTTGATTAATTGCCGCGAGATTTAATACTGCTGATAGATCCGGTGTCTCCCAATCACCATCCACATATGATCGGGCAAGGCCCATAGCGCCGCCGGCAATAGCACGAAAGAAAGCTCTGCTGCGTATAACGTCGACCCTCGCTTCATCTAGTTGTGTTTTCCTTTCCCCGCTACCGCGGACTGTAATTTTTTCTCCACGCGGTAAACATATTGTCAGGCGACCGTGTATAATGTGAGGCGAAATTAAAAGGATTAGACGGCGGAGCAACCCACTTCTAATACTCTTCGCAGGATCTGCTGAAACGACTGTAGAAAGCTGTTCTTCCGCCGTCATTGGTTCAACTCTTTTGTATCGGCGTTGAAAATGATCGTTACTGGGTCTTTAGGCGGTTCTGGCTTTTTATGAATGGGTAGTCCTTTGCTCCATAATTTAAGTGCCTCAAAATGGATGCCCCCGATTACCTTAAGGGTCATTAGCGGATACCGCATAAACCCGCTGAGTAATGCTGCGTCGCTCGCAGGAGCTCGATGACCAACAAATGATGCTTGAAGAAATGTCCCCTCGGCGTCTACTTCATTAATAGTTACCACCAAGCGCTCACCCGGTTGAGAAATACGAAAATGGTAGCGGGCATCCATTCCAATGAATGGCGAAACATGTAGGCGTTTTTCACAGACGTGAGTTATACAATCGGCATCTGGTTTATCTACGGGTATAAGATAAACGTGCCTCTCGCCGAACGTGTTGTGCACCTCATATAGAAGAGCGGCGATCGTTCCGTCCGCAAAATAACAATAAAAAATACTGATTGGATTAAAAACGTATCCAAGCACGCGCGGATAACACAGCAGCCGCACGGTACCGCCAGAAAGATTAATGCCCGCCGAGTGCAACTGAGCAATGACCCATGACCGAAGGGGCATCTCACCGTCGCCATGATCACAGTCATAAAACGAGTATAGGTTGAAGCGATTACGCGAAAAAAACCGGTTCCGCTGCGCGAAATCTGCCAATTGATCAAGATCAATCAACAGAGAAAAAACGCCATACCGGAGCCTGTGCCGCCGAGGCCGGCTGCGCACGTGGACAACATCCCCGAAATAAATAGATGCGTCGTTCTTCAAAGGATCTCTTCCCCTATCCGATAACTACCAGAACCCATGTATATCCGCCCGGACTCTTCCAACACACTCCAAGGCCTCCGCGTTCCACCGAGGGCCTCGCCGACGGCAAGCCCCGACTGTAATCCGTCTTCGTGAAAACCGGAACCAAAATAGCTCCCGCAAAACCAAGTATGACGGTGACCTTGAAGGTTCCAAAGCGTTTGCTGAGCCTGAAGTGCATCCGCATCAAAAATTGGGTGTTTATATTCAAATGATGCAATAACGGACGCAGGTTTTGGCTCGTGCACCGGATTTAACGTTACAAACAATGGTGTTTCGCCTGTCATGCCTTGAAGACGGTTCATCCAATATGTAACACTAGTTCGTTCGTCCTCAGGCGCGCTCCGTATAAAATTCCAACTTGACCAAGCGCGCCTCTGGTTTGGCATCAAAGTATCGTCGGAGTGTAAAACTGCCTGATTTTCTGAATACTGAAATTTTTTCAGATGTTGTATTTCGTTTTTGCTCGGATCCTCCAATAATTCTAGAGCGTCATCGGCATGAGTAGCAATCACTACATGGTCATAATCGTGAACGGCCCCTGAATAGTCAGTTAGTATTGCGCGACCGCGAGAACGCCGGATCGACCCAACCCCACAACCCTTTTTTATCGCGCCATTTAATGATTGAGCGAGCGCGCTGATATATTTTTCGCTGCCCCCAACGACCGTCCGCCAGAGAGGCCTATTAGTGAATTTAAAGAGACCATGGTTAACGTAGAACTTAATGAACGATGTCGCGGGATAGCGCGTCATTTCTCTTAAAGGTGTAGACCAAATCGCCGCTCCCATCGGCAGTATATGATGATTGATGAAGTCATCACTATAATGTTCCTGCTCAAGGTACTCTCCAAGAGAAAGAAAATCGCTTATAGTGCTGTTGAGGATCGCTGGAGCGTCTCGATAAAAACGGCGGATCTCTGCCAACATCCGCCACACCCGAATTGAAAGAATATTTGCAGGTTGCGCTAATAGGCCTCCCACACTGCCCGCATACTCAAACTCGCCGCCTCCCGAAACCGAAAACGACATGCGTGTAGGCTGCGTCGTAATATCTAAATGATCGAATAGAGCGGTAAGGTTTGGATAGTTAACCTCGTTAAAGACTATAAAACCCGTATCCACGCCAATAGGTCCACTGCGACCCTCAACTTGAACGGTGTTGGAATGCCCTCCCAATCTGGCATCTTTTTCGTAGAGAGTGACCGCGCATGACTTTGATAACATCCAAGCTGCGGACAATCCCGATATACCACTTCCTACCACGGCAACGGTAGGAAGACATTGCCCGTCAGATCGAAATAAACCATCCATTTTATATATTTTTATCTCAGATTTAAAGAAGCCCGTTACTGTCACTGACTATTAAAGGTACTTGTCCCGTCTGAAGCCCTCAAAAAAACCGATGATGGAGGCAGCATCAACATTAGTGATCCTATATTGCTCGTCTAACATCGGCCTCTCTGTTTATCTAGGGGTTTCCTAGATCCAGTTCCTGCGACTATTAGCATCGTAAATCGACTCCGCCCACCGGCAAAGAAAATTGAAAAGTCTTGTCATTGTATTCTCCATTTGTTTGGTTTGAGTACGTTAGTTCTCAATAACCGGATCACGGTTATAGATACTTTATGAAAAATACTGTTGACCTATTCCAAAACTATACAATAAAAGAAATTTTACCGCGTTCGATAACATCATTTTCGAGCACCGCTTCACGACTTTCGAGTTGCCATCCATTGCCGCTATAGCGGATAAGATCTCGGTAACGACCATAAAGAATATCCTGTTGGTAGCGACGCGTCGCTATCACTGTGAAGCATGAATTAACAAGAACCAAATCCTTCGACTGGGGTTCAAGTTCAACATTAGAAATTGAATGGAGCGTGCGTGTCGGTGGACTTTCAGCGTGCCAGTACCGTTTTATCTGCTCTATTCGTCCACGCAAACGCTCGAAGTCATCATTTATTAATGCTATTTCCGAAAAAGGCTCTCGGTCATGGCGAGATTTCAAGACAATAGAAATGTTCTCAGAACACGTTGCAATCCACTCATCAAATTTTCCAAGGTCTAAAAGCCGAAACGAACGGTACAAAAATTGTTCGGGGGTTTCGTTAGGCTCCATAGCTCCTTTAACCTACTATTTAAGAGCCATAAGATGCTGCCACTCATGGTACATCCCACGAAGGGCCGTATCATCTTCTAGATCTCCACTACTCCCGTTATCTCTGTGCAGACCGCGCGCTATTGACAACCAACCCACGTCACCGACGGTACCCTGAAAACCCTCATGAGAAGCTTCGAATGCCTCCACGTCATCTGCCCCCGCACTTCCTGCCGGGCCTTGCGCCGCTGCAAATTGCTGTATTCGACGTTGCCTTACCTCGTTAGTTTCCCCTTTGAACCCTATGGCCATCGCGTTTACGTGGGTTGATATCGGGCCCAGTGGCGTGCCTATGCGAACGTTCACGCTATCCTGTACATGCACGATTGCACAACTTGGAAATAATACCATTACCCGATTTGTGGGTAATGTCGTTTCAGATTTATCCATCCCCAATAACCTTCCCGTCTCTCCTGCCGCCGAAGTTGTCTTCCAACGCAAAAGGCCGTGACCATTCCCGAGCGCAATCGACTCACCCTCCGTAAACAAGCCCGCCGCGCTCGAAAAAAATCGATGGAGGTAACGCACATGATAACCATCAATAGTGTTGTCTAGATGAAGTTTCCAATTACCTTGATAACGATATTCGTTGATCCCCGTTACTTCTCCCTCATCTCCACTTTTCAGCGCGAGTTCTATAAATTCTGCAGCGGGGCCCAAAAACTCCAACAAGGGCATCACGTTCTCATCAAGACAGGCAAATATCAGTCCGCAAAACGTTTCAATCCTTGGCGCTCGCCATAACCGTACGTCTTTCTTTTGAAAAGTTGCTCCATAACCTTCTTCCTTTGGGAGGCCGGCGAGGGACCCATCCAAATTATAGGTCCACGCATGGTAAAGACACTCAAAAGATTTGGTATTGCCCCGCTCACTGCGGCACACTAATGCGCCTCTATGCCGACACGAATTCAAGAGCACATGCAGCTCTCCGTCTTCATCCCGCGACAAAATTATGGGCTGTGTACCCATGTGAAGCGTTTTAAAATCACCGGGTCGGCGCACCTCACTTTCATGACCAACCACAAGCCAAGTTTTTTCAAAGATATGCCTTAATTCATGATCAAAAATTTGTGCATCAGTGTAGATTTTGCGGTGTATCGCGCCTTCTTTAACGAGGCTCGCAGGGTTAACCGATGCGGTTTCAGGATATTCCAATGCTTTGACCCATATGCGTCTTGCACAAAATGTTACGTTGAGGGAAAAAGAAAGTCCATTCAGGATCGCAGTGATGGCTTTTTGTTTATTTACGCCAGCCGTTCTGTCGCGATGCGGGCACCCTCTGCCAACGATTTGAACTTAGCCAAAACTACGGAAGGATACACCGCCTTGCGGCCTGCGTATGTGCCAAAACCACAGTCAACACCTCCCATGACCCGGTCGCGGCCAACAATGTTTGCGTACCGGCAAAGCCGCTGCGCCACGAGTGTTGGATGCTCAACAAAATTACTCGTAGAATCAATAACGCCTGGCACGAGTATTTTATTATCTGGTATGTCCGCCGTCGCCCAGTCCTCCCATTCGTGTTCGTGTCGAGGATTAGCCCCCTCAAAAAGTAGGGTTTGCGGACGAGCTTTACTTAATAAATCAATCAATCTTGAAACCGGTATATCGTGGGTGTGAGGCCCAGCATAATTCAACCAACAAATGTGCATTCGCATTGCCTCGGGCGGAATATTACGTGTAGCCGCATTCAACGCCTCTACGCTCTTTTCAGCGTCACGGAGAAATTCTTTTTCTGTCAGGTTTTGGTGTTCTGCGTGTCGGCTACCCGCTAAGTCCGGACAATCAAGTTGCAGAAGAAACCCAGCACCGTAAATGGCCTCATATTCAGGCCGCATGGCTTCTATTAATGCCTCACGATATTCGTCTCGCCCGGAATAATAGCGATTGGGAACGTAATTCGTGAGACATCCCGGAGATACCGAGTTCATAAACGCTCCGACGGGTTGCTCGACTAAAATCGCGTTTTTTAGGTTTTCGATATCCCTTCGAAGTGGGGTGTGATCCGAATATGAGACGGGACCGGTGCACATTGTTTGCTGCAATATTTCAGGTCCACCGCCGCCGATCCGCTCTTCCAGCATTTCTGGAAAATCTTGAATGTCTCGCAGCACTCGGCGTTGTTCTGTATGCTCCCCTTTTTCCACATTACCCAAACCGTTAAGCCTGTGTTTTGCGTAAACGTGGTACGACATCTTACTCATTTCTCCGTCCGACACTATGTCGATCCCCGACGACACCTGTTCTTTCACGCACGTGTTGACCGCGTCCGAAATTTTTAACCACGTCGCTGCATCTTTAGAGGGTTCCCCCGAATCCTCGCGACGAAGTATTTCAACGAGGTGGTTTGGTCGCGGCAAACTCCCAACGTGGGTCGTTAAAATTCTATCAACTTCGGTTTTCACGTTACTGTCTCACAGGTAAATAGGGGTTCTAAAGGTTTTATTTTTCGCCGAAATGCAAGTTTAGGGATTTTCTCAGGCGTTTTTTATTAAGCCCCCTACGTTCAGCTACTGGCGCAAGTTCAGAAAAGGTTCCCTCTGGATCCCCTGCACTCAATAAATCTTTATATCTTTCCTTTGGTAAGGACAGATTTAGTGCTTCCATAATCAGACTGGTATAGTGGATCAGTTGTACACCGTGCGTATCCTCCGCCGGACACATATTACGATAACACGAGTGATAAAGCGCCGCGACCGCGTCTGCCCCCTCATCACGAGCATCCTCAAACAATTCGTTTACAAGCATTTTGTGTTTGTCTAAGCCCACCATACTGATTTGCAGACTGCCGCAGTCGTGCCCCCAAATTGCCCCACCCGTCGCGTCAATAACCTCTAGACCGGGTACGGCCTCCAGTATTTTTCGAGCAAACTCTGAATCTCGTCGTGCCTGTTCGTCGTCGCTATGCCCATGAAACATCACACGCTTTTCGACCTTTTTCTGAAATTTAAGTTTATCAAGGTTCTCTACAATAAATTCTGTGACGTGCAGATAGGGTACGTCGAATGAGATACCGGCATCCAAAATTGCGTAGTCCATGTGGGCGTGGCAGGACGGGCAGTAGGTCAGAACGGCCTTCGGGTGGTAGGATTTAAACTTCGCTAATGTATTCTCCGTTAATGTCTCAGATGCATTCTTATCACCTTTGGAATGATGAATAATGCCACAACAGTTAGATGGTCCACCCAAAGATACGTAATCAATCCCCATAGACGTTAAAATTGAGTTGATCATTTCAGCAAGTGCTACAGTCCTCAATACATTACAGCCAAGATATAAAACGTAGTCATGGGGAATTTTATTTTTTTCGTTCCCAGTCCCCCAGCAACGTTCTTCATCGTCACGAATAGCGTCCGCCAAAGGCTCAATCGGACCAAAATAGTTGCCGTAATTGAAGCCTGTCATCGCAACACTCCTGTTTGCCCTTACCTTTATAGCTGTATAATACACAATACTTAGTTGAGAAACTCAGCAAAAAACTAACCATTTACTTTAAGAAATGCGTCGACCTGGCACTCCCATCTAGGAGAAAATAATGCTCTCTGCAGCAGAAAACGATATCCTCACGAAGGTAGGACCCGACAGTGTTTGTGGACAGTGGCTACGGTCATTCTGGTTTCCTATAGCGATCTCCGAACTTTGGGATGGGCCCACGGCACAACTACAACTAAATGAACCTGTTTCATTTAGGCAGCGCAGTGGTACTGCAACATCATTTGGAAAAGAATTGGGAACATTTAAAGGACTACCTCTCCCCGTCAAAATACTAGGAGAAGACCTGGTTCTATACAGAGACCTTAGCGGCACGCTTGGACTTGTTGACCGCAAATGTCCGCATCGTAGCTCATCGATGGAATTCGGTCGTCCCCGCGAACACGGGCTAGCGTGCGCCTATCATGGCTGGACGTTCAATGAAAGTGGGGACTGTCTTGCTATGCCAGGCGAACCTTCAGATAGCAATTTTAAGGATAAGATCACGATAAAATCGTACCCCCTGGAAGAAAAAGGCGGGTTGATATGGGCCTATATGGGCCAGGGAATACCCCCTGCCCTTCCCCAGATCGACGTCATAGCAGCAAGTGGTGGTGTGAGAATTGTCGAAAATTTCTGCCTTTGGCCTGCAAATTGGCTTCAAATCGTCGAAAACTCTGTTGACCAGGTCCACACCGGTATCCTTCATGGCGAAGGCTCCTCCCGAGCTGATCTCTGGAGCCAGGTTCCTGAAGTAGACTGGCATAAAGATGATTTTGGAATACAAACTGTGCAGGTCAGAGGAGAGTATGGAAGAACAAACTATCTGCGACTTCCTACAACCATTCTATTAAACCAACCATGGCCGGGGGGTGATTTTGATTGGCCGAGGTATTCCGCCATTTTTCGTACACCAGTAGACGATGATCACACCTTGCTTTTTCACGTAACACATGTTCCCGAAGTTGACGGTCAAATGCCGGAATTACCTGAGGGCATGGAATTTCCGGCCGCGGGCCTCGTTCAAACACTTTTTGAGCAAGACTATCGAGCCATCGTTACCCAGGGACAACCAGTTGACAGGACGCTCGAAAGACTAGGAGTAACAGACCGTGGCATAATCATGTTACGTAAAATGGTCATGGAAGGAATAGACGCTGTAAGGCGTGGCGGCGACCCTAAAGGGGTGATCCGAGGCGATGATGGAAACAACCTAATTATATCATCAGATAAGGTAACGGACGCGCTAATGAAACCGCAGGTCACCAAATAGACTAAAGGACCTCTTTAATGAGTAATAATGAACAACGTAATCTCGCCTTAGCGGCCAGCCTATGCAAATCTTGGAATGACCATGATCCTCAGGGTTTTTCTGATCACTTTGCAAAAGATGGTGTTTGGCTGTTAGCGCGTGGGACAAAACCGGACGGTTACACAGTAAAAGGCAAAAGCGCCATCCGGGATACGTTTCAACATTTTTGTGACTCATACCCCGATCTGCACGTAGCGGTGCGTTGTCATTGGAGCAACGCCGACGATCGTGCCTGCTCTGAGTGGCATATTACGGGAACCAACCAAAACGGCGAAACACTCGATTGGCTTGGCTTAGATATTTGGCATTTTGATCGAGCGGGAAAGGTGCTGCGCTGCGACGCATACTACAAGGCAGCGGGCGATTTAGCAGGAAAAGAAGCATAAACGATTGCTGCCGTATAGGACTTCCAAAGTTATTGTGAGCGCTGCAATAAATTTGCGGCATCAGCAACCGCGTCTATTATCTTTTGGTAACCGGTACACCTGCATAGGTTGCCGCGCAATTCATCTATAATTTCTTGCCGGCTCGGATTAGGGTTTTCGTCAAGTAAAGCTTTAGCTGCCATGAGAAACCCGGGCGTGCAATATCCGCACTGTACCGCGCCATGCCGCATAAATGACTCTTGAAGGGGGTGAAGGCGCCCATCACTGCCCAGTCCTTCCACCGTAGTGATAATATCACCCTCTAATTGCACTGCTAACGTCAAACACGAAGTTATAGCCTTACCGTTTACCGTAACAGTGCAGGCACCACAGATACCTTGAGCGCAGACTTTATTCGCACCAACGTAGCCCAACCGGTCGCGAAGTACGTCAACCAGCATTTCAGTTGATCCTACCGATACACGATGATCTACACCGTTAACATTTAGAGTTACCTCAACCACCGTTATTCACCCTTTATATCCGTATTTGGTTTTTTTATTGCGTGTTCTAACGCGCGTCGGAGCGCAACCCCGGCAAGTCGTTTTTTAAACTGTCCGGAATACACAAGATCGCTCTCTGGCGCGACCTCTTCGTTAAGAACAATAGCCAGTGCATCCCGATCAATTTTGTCAGCTTCATTACCCTCAAGCCACCTTTCAATCTTCAAGGGCCTACTCGGTGCGTTTGATACCCCGTTCATACCTATGCGAATATCTTTCATAGCCTTTCCCGAACCATCAAACACAACGGACACAGTAATCTGCGTCCAATCCATAGCCTTTCGCGGCCCAAGCTTACAGAAACCATATTTTAAATTCTGTTTTATAGGAGGTAATTCAACCTTCTCCAGGATTTCATCGGCTTTCAAATCAATGGTAAATTCATCGGCATAAAAGCTCTCCAGGGGGATTACCCTCACACCAGTGGGACCGCGCAGATGAAGAATTGCACCAAGTGCTATCAATCCAGTTGCGGCATCTCCTTGACTACCAATCGTACACAAATTACCGCCGATCGTGCCACGATTGCGCAACCTTGCACACGAGGTTCCGCCCGCTATTTCATTAAGTAGGGGCACTCTTTCTAGGATAGTCAACGAACGCAAAACCTGATCATGCGTAACAAGTGCGCCAATGAGTATACTGCCGTTATCCGCGACCTCTACATCACTAAGATTTGGTATTCGGCTGATATCCACTAACACTTTAGGGGACGCCAGATGTTGATTAAACAAAGTGCAAACGACTGTTCCGCCCGCTACTATAAGACCGTCGCCAGACGCATTTGTAAGTTCAGCAACCGCCTCGTCTATAGAGGTCGCTCGGACATATTGGGGCTCACTCATTTTCTTTTTTGCCCTCTTTACTTTGATCAATGGCATTCATCACTGTTTCACCGTCCATCGGTAGCTGATTAATCCGCACGCCTATAGCGTTACTAATACCGGCCGCTATTGCGGCCGGTACCGGTATAAGGCTGGCTTCTGCCACCCCCTTCGCACCAAATGGACCCGACTTGTCATAGCTTTCTACAAAAATAGTTTTAATTTCGTCCGGTACATCTTTTGTACCCGGCAATTGATATTCCCGCAGACTTGGGTTTTGTATAAAACCATCTTTTCGTATAATTTTTTCCCACAGAGCCATACCTATACCCATCACTACACCGCCTTCTATTTGTCCTTCCGCACCCATCGGATTAACAATCCGTCCGGCATCGTGAGCAGCCCAATAACGTGGAACATTGACCTGACCTGTCTCGGTATCAACCTCTATTTCTGCCATTTGGGTAGCAAAAGTGTATGCGGGATAGGGATCCCCTTTAAAGGTCTCAAAGTCTAAAACTGTGTCAGGATCAAATTTTCCGTAGGCCTTGATGTTTTTACAGTCTTCACCCATTTCGGCACAGGCCTCAACAAATGTCATAGCTTCGTTATTTATTATGACCTGATCATCTTGAAGCCGCACACTTGTTTCCGGATGACCTAATTTTTCTGCTATTTGGGCAACGAATTGCTTTTTAAAGTCAGACCCCGCCAGAGCGGCCGCATTCCCCGAAAAATAGGTTGTTCGCGACGCAGACGTTGGACCAGAGTCATCAGTTTTAGTTGAATCCCCGCTTACCACACGAATACGTCCCATCGAGATACTAGCCGATTCCGCGACGATCTGAGCTAGGACGGTATCCGAACCTGGACCGATGTCCGGTGTACCGCAATTCGCGATAATAAGACCATCAGGTGTTACTTCAATACGAGCAGTGGATGGGTTTCCCACACCGCTATAACCAATACCATAGCCCAATGACGCTATGCCGATACCCCGTCTTATGCCTTCTCTGCAGGGTTCCTTAGCTATCGCCCTGCTCCGCTCTTCGTAAAATGGCTGAATAGCGTCGAGCGTTTTTACAAGACCAACATTTTGAAGCACCTGACCCGTCACCGTTTTCTTACCACTTTCCAATGCATTTTTCTTACGGATCTCTATCGGGCTCATCCCGATTTCGTGGGCTAACTTGTCAATCTGCGATTCCGTCGCGAACGCTAATTTTACAATACCAAAACTGCGCATCGCTCCAGCAGTCAGATTATTGGTGAAGGTCGTTCGAATTCGCGCGTTAACATTGGGAATATCGTATGGTATTGCCGCATGAACGATACACCGACCGGCAACGATAAGGCTGTATGAGGAGTATGCACCTCCGTCAGCCAAAATATCCATATCAAGGGATGTTATTTTGCCGTCCTTATTACCGGCCAAACGGTGCCGTATTGTCATAGCATGCCGTTTAGTCGTAGTAGAAAAAACTTCCTCATTTTCTAATTGAATTTTGACTGGCAATCCTGTTTTCAGCGTCAATAGAGAGACTGCACATTCAATAGTATTGTCTATTTTACCCCCGAAAGCCCCACCTACTACGGTTTGTATAACCCTGACTTTTTCCAGCGGCAGGCCGGTGACCTCCGCAATTTGTTTATGGTGATAGTGGGGATATTGCGTGGAATCTAAAACGGTTAATACACCGTCCGTATCGATGAATGATAGGCCAGCCTGAGCCTCGAGATAACAGTGTTCAACGGGCTCCGTTGTGTAAGTACCTTCAACCACTACGTCCGCGTTTGCAAAACCGTTTTCGACATCACCCGCTGAATTTGTCAAATCGGCAATAAGGTTCCCGTCGGGATGCAATAAAGGCGCATTTGCTTCCAACGCATCATGAGGGGTTAACACAGGCGCAAGTGGTTCGTATTCAATCTTAACCAGTGCTGCAGCCCGGCGCGCTACCTCCAGTGTATCAGCGGCAATCGCAGCAATGGGTTCACCTACATGCCGCACTACATCAACGGCAAATACAGGTGTGTCTTTCGCAAGCGATCCAATATAAAGCCGATCTTCAGGAATATCCTTACCTGTAACAATACAGCGTACGCCGGGTACTTTAGAGGCATCCTCTACCTCGATAGATAATATACGTGCATAAGGCTGAGTACTCCGCACAAAACAACCATGGAGCATGTCGGGAAGGCAAACATTAGCGAGGTACTTAGCCTTACCGAGAATTTTATATAGAACGTCATTACGCGGGATACTCTTGCCTACATAACGTAGATCACCAGCTTGATTTGGTTCTTCGACCAAATCGCGATAAACCTCCTGCCATCGACGTTGATCATCTTCTGTCCCCAAAGCAAATTTTTCACCGCTATCAATATCCATGATCTTCCAGTACCCGGTCTGTTGATACCCCGACATTAGTATGCTTTGGTCTCGTTGCAAATCTGTTTACGAGTTACGAGAGAGAGCCGTTAATGCTCAATATTTTTCCCGACGACCCCGACTGGGGCATTCAAACTCAGCGCCTTATTGCCGAGGCTGCCTATGGCGGCGCAGACGTTTTCGAGTGTGACCGAGTCGCAAGACAAATATCATCCGGCGATTTCCAAAGTTGGCACTCCGAGTGGCATCAACTTGCCCTTGAAGTCGAAAAAACCGGTCGCAACGCATTGCGGAAAGGTGCACACGTTACTGCAAGACAATGTTTATTCCGTGCCACTAATTATTATCGACACGCCGATTTTTTTCTCTCAGGACTCGATCCCCGCAAACTGGACAACTTCATTCGTCTATCAAAGTGTTTCAAAGATGCAATCAAACTTCATTCTAGAAAGATAGAGGAAGTCCAGGTTCACTGTGGATCAGATATATATGACGGTTATTACTGTCATCCCGTCGATCCAAATACGTCGCCGGGACCCGGTGTTTTAATGCTCGGTGGAGCCGACTCGCTCGCGGAGGAGCTCTATTTTTTTGGTGGCTCTGAAATCGCAGAGCGAGGGATAGCCACCCTAATCCTAGATACACCAGGACGCGGTTCAAGCCTGCGGGTAAAGAAAATACACACTCGGCCCGATTACGAAGTTCCTGTTTCAGCGGCGTTGGACTATCTGTCGAGCAGACCAGAAGTCGACGCTACGCGCATAGGTTGCGTTGGGGTTAGCATGGCTGGCTTTTACGCGCCACGTGCCGCAGCTTTTGAGCCAAGGATCAAAGCACTTGTACTGTGGTGTGCGTGTTACGACATTTTGCGGGATATTTATGAATGGTACCCTCCGATTCAGGAACAAATTCAATGGATTCTCGGAGCTGAAGATGACGCAGATGCTAAAAAACAATTACTAAATTATAACCTTTCGGGTGTGGCGCCTAAAATCACCTGTCCAACTCTGATATCCCACGGCGTTGATGATATGGTAATGCGGGTTGAGGGTGCCAAACAACTTTATAACGAAATTAGCAGTTCCGAAAAAATTTTAAAGCTGTGGGATGGCAATAACGGCGGCGCTATCCATTGCAACTACGATAGCTGGAATACCTCTATTCCATTCATGTTCGACTGGCTCGCAGAACAGCTTTAAGAGTTCTCTAGTTTTCTGGAACTCCCAATACCTGTATCGGACAGTCCACATTCCGTATCCATTAAATGGAAATTTACGCCGAACACCTCATGCACACCACGACAAACCCGTCGCTCTTCTCCAAACATGGGGAACCGCACCGTTCGGCGAAACTCCAGCTGATAATCAATTGTGCAATGCGCCCGGGTGGATTACTACCCCTTCCAGTTTTTCGACATACCGCAAAAAATTGTATTTATCTTCGATACCGTCGGTCGGTTTCCGTGCCTCCCAGTCCCAAGGGTGTTTTTTAAACGGCTCGATTTTAGCAACGATGTAAGCCATTTCTTTACCCTCCCATGAGGCCAGAAATCTCTCATTAAACTCTTCAATTGTCTTGGCCGTTGCCGTGTTGAGACATCCAGCCCCCTCCGCCATTTTGGCCAAGTCCGTGTTGCGAGAAGTATGAGTAGGAGGTCCACCAATATTTTCGTAGATACCGTTGTCCATTACCACAACGGTTAGGTTAGATGGTCGTTCGTTCCCAAGAGTGCACATGGCTCCAGTATTCATCAGCACCGACCCGTCGCTTTCCAACGCCAAAATACGTCGGTGAGGCAGCGACACAGCCATACCGAGAGCGGTTGTTGTAACCGAACCCAGAGTACCAGTGAAAAATGTATTGTTGGCAGGCTTATAATTCCACCAATCGTCCCAAGTTGCGCCGATTGACGTCGTCACCAAGTCCTCGGGCGTCACGCACGGCGCTATGCTTTTAATGACCTCAATTCTTTCCATAACCTGTAATCTCCACACACTCTCCCGACATTACCAGCGCGACTGGCCACTGACTTGAATTAGAGTGATCAATTGCTTTTTTGATTGATGATTTTATGTCCTCTATTTTGCGGACCGCACGCCATGGAATGCGCACAGCATCCAAAATCGGTTCCATGGTCTGAGCATGGTTATGTCCCCACCAATTTTGCTCACCCAAGTCACCACGGTAACACATAATCATAACCATCGGTAAGGAGTGGCAGTACGTTGAACGAACTATTGGCTCCAACGCTTGGCGCAACCCAGAATTTTCCATAATCATAACAGCTTTTTTGCCACTTAGGTATGCACCCGTGACAATACCCGGTAACTCAGCTTCATTAGAGACTGGGATGTAGCGGATTTCATTATCCCTGGAACAGGCGAGGTAGATACTGGCAAGCAGTGATTCTGGCAGGGCCGCAACGATGCTAACTCCGGCTTCTTTTAGTCCTTCCAGAAAAACCTTCGCAAAGGGTGAAATAGCTTGTTCTGATCCGGAGGGACGATTACTCCCCGCCTTCTCAACAATCGCCTCTTTCGACGTTGATGATGCTCTAACGTTTGACGATGCAGAATTGTCGTCGCTTGATTTATCACTTGCCATTATTTTTTTCCTGATCTGGCATTATCTTTGTAAGAATTTTCTCCGATGTTAATGGTAAACTGCGAACGCGGGTGTCTGTCGCATTGAATACCGCATTCGCTACCGCAGGTGCTACACCAACCAACCCCGGCTCGCCAATTCCACGAGCCCCAAATGGGCCTGACGGTTCGGGGTTTTCTATGATAATTGGAAATATTTCGTGAGGCACTTCGTGGACGCCCGGTATTTTATAATCCATAAAGGTTGGATTAATGAGGTGCCCGCCGTCCCAAACAAGCTCCTCATGAAGAGCATATCCCAGGCCTTGTGCAAAACCACCCTGAATTTGACCTTCGACAGCCGAGGGATTGATTGCCTTTCCGACATCATGCGCCAGCCAGGCCCGAGTGACATCGGCCTTGCCTGTCGTCTCATCTACCTCGACCTCCACCACGTGCGCACCAAAAAGATAAATGCCCAAATTGGAGAAAGGGAAGCCACTCATCACCGTCCGTTTTGGATCGAAAGGCTCCCCATCATACATGAAAGTGCTTTGGCCTATAATCGGACCACCGACCCCATAGAGCGAGAACATCGAAACGTCAAAGAAACTAACACTGACGTCGGAACCTACAATTTGAACTTTTCCACCCGGGATCAACTCGAGGTCCGCAGCACTAGTTTCGAGCATAATCTCTGCGGCCCCTAATATTTTCTGTCGCACATCTATTGCCGCATCACGAACGGCCCGGCCCACCATATAGGTGGTCCTGCTCGCCGCTGTTCCCCAGTTGTACGGAGAGCTGTCGCTGTCGGGCGCGACGAAGTTCACTTGACCAACGTCGACCTGAAGAGCTTCGCCGCAGATCTGAGCCAAAGCGGTATCAGAGCCCTGTCCATAGTCGACTGCACCGGTCGAAAGAACCACACTGCCATCCTCAGCTAAACGAACAATGGCTCCGGTGGAGAGTAATCCACAAATGTGCGAGAAAGCCGAAACCCCAACACCACTTCTTCTCTCGGAACCCGTTTTCTCTTTACGTTTGGTAACCCAATCGGATTGGTCACGCACATTCTCTATGCATTCCGATAAGCCGCACACCTCGACCGTGTGGCCACCAAACTGCTTATCACCGTTCTTCATAACGTTCTTAAGTCTCAATTCGATGGGATCCATATCGAGTTTGTGTGCTAACTCATCGAGTTGAGATTCACCAGCAAACGTGACTTGCGGGTTTCCAAAACCACGAAACCCAGAAGCACGTAACCTGTTCGTGTAAACGCAGTACCCTTCGACGTGTACGTTAGGAATATTGTATGGGCCACGCGCCATCAACATCCCAAAGCCCAGGACAGCCGCGCTATCATCCGCATAGGCTCCAGCGTCGTAAAACAACTCTGCAGAACGGGCGAGGATAGTACCATCCCGTGTTGCACCGGTAGACATCTGTATTCGCGTCCCGTGACGGGATCTCATCATTTGAAAATCGTCGTCACGCGATAGTGTTACCTTAACCGCCCTGCCAGTCTTGATTGCTAGGGCTGCCGCAATCGGTTGAACTGTTGCTTCCATCTTTCCGCCGAAGGCCCCGCCGACCCTCGGTGTCAATGCCCGTACCTTCGACATCGACAGACCAAGCGCTTCCGCCACATTTGCTTGTACCCGATTGATCGATTGATGCCCTGACCAAATCGTTACCTTGCCCGCATCGTCAACCTCAGCGATTGCCGCACAGGGCTCAAGATATGCGTGCGCCTGTGGCTGGGTGTCATACACCTCGTCAACTATGACGTCACAGTTATCCCATACCGAATTTACATCGCCCTCGCTTAAAACTTGATGCGATAACACGTTCCCGTTGATTTTGGCATCAAATACCTTGATATAATCAGCTAATCCCTCGTGAATGACGGGGGCCCCCGGCGCCATCGCTTCGTCGATTGTCATTACTTCCGCGAGTGACTCATAACTGACCTCGATCAACCGAGCGGCCTTACGGGCGGTTTCTAAATCAGTCGCCGCGACCGCAGCAACCGGTTGTCCGACGTAGCGCACTTTCTCTTTTGCGAGTAACCGCTCGTCTTTAATCATGCAACCCATTGGTAAATCAGGGTAGTCGTCACCCGTAATCACTGCTTTTACGCCAGGCATTTCAAGTGCGGCAGTCGTATCATACGACAGAATTTTGGCATGTGCGGAGGTGCTACCAAGAATGGCTCCATGGAGCATATTTGGGAGCACGATATCATCAGTATAGTCGGTCCTACCCGTCAGCTTTCCGCGTGCTTCAAGCCTGGGTATGCGAGCACCTATACCTTGGGGGGACAATACTTCAGTCATAGGCTTGATCTTTCGTTACGCGGCGCACAGCGTCCACCACCTTTACATAACCGGAGCACCGACAAAGGTTTCCGGATATAGCGTCTCGAATTTCCTCAACCCCCGCCTTTGGGTTTTCTCTAAGGAGCGCTGTAGCCGACAGCACCATGCCTGGAATACAAAAACCACATTGTACCGCGCCAGTATCAAGGAATGCTTGTTGGACAGAGGACAACTCTCCATTTTGCTCCAAACCCTCGATCGTTTCAATCTGCCGATCGATGCAGGTTCCAGCAATTACCAAACAGGAGCGCACGGCCTGCCCGTCGATCAACACGTTACAGGCACCGCACAAACCCTGATTGCAACCACATTTAGCTCCCGTTAGCCCCAATTGTTCGCGCAGAATGTTAAGCAGTGTAGCAGCGCCGTCCGCCCGCACTGGATACACCTCTCCATTGATACTAAGATCAAATTGCTCCGCTTCGGCCATGTTACAAATCCGCCAATGTGCGCACTTTATTTACGGCCTTCTTAATCAAACGAGGTATCAGGATACGTCGATAATCCGACGAACCCCGCACGTCATCAAGTGGATCGCAGGCTGCTAAAATTTTATTTGCGGCTTGGGTCACTGAAGCCGCATCCAGGTTACCACCCTGCAGTTCGTTTTCTGCGGACGGCACGCGAATAGGAGTGGCACCACTTGCCCCGAGTGCAATACGGAGTTGATCCACCATCCTATTTTCATTCAAAGCAAGTGTCACCGCCACACTGGTTGTGGCATAATCCCCCTCAACCCTCGCAAATTTCTCATAATGGCCCCAACTGTGTGCCGAGGCCGGAGGCAGAATTATAGCCGTAAGCAACTCGTTCGCTTCTAATTCCGTGGTTAAGTAATCTAGAAAAAATTCAGCGGCAGAAATTTCTCGAGATTGATTGGGCCCAGTTACCTCTATCCGTGCATCTGCCGCAACCAGCGCAGGGCACAAATCTGAATTCGGATCGCCGTGGCTTACCGCGCCACCGATGGTACCGAGGTTACGGATGGCGGGATGGGCAATAACCGCAGCAGCGGCACGAATGACCGTGTGTGCATCACGTAACATGTCACTCGCCGCAATTTGTGCATGCCGAACCATCGCACCAATACGAATAGAACCATCATGTTTCTTTTCGATTTCCTTTAGCCCCGATACATTGTCCAGTGAAATCAACGAGGTAGGTTCCACAAGATCAGCGTTCATCATCGCAACAAGCGTCTGGCCGCCAGCAAGAAACATGGACTCTGAATTTTCAACCTTCAGCCGTAACGCTTCATGCGTACTATTTGGCCTATGGAGCGTGACCACCATGACTCAGCCTGCCTCACCAGTTTCAACTTTTAGTCGAGATTTATCGACAAATTTATAACCTAATTTTCTAGATACTTCCTTCATCCTGTAGTCCCTAAGATAATTTAGAATCTTATATCTCATTTGTTTTGTTCTGCAGAATCGAGATAACCTCGCTAGACGGCATGACATCACCGAATTGTTGTATAAAAGTTTCCAGAGAAGCTCGGTGTTCGTCATCTGAAAGAGCACCCAGACAATCGGATACCATTACGACGCGGTAATCAAGCATCATTGCATCGCGACCTGTCGCCTCACAACATACGTTAGTCTTTGTACCGGCGATTAATAAATTTGTAAGGCCACGACTTCGAAGCGTTCGCTCCAACGGTGAAGAACCTGGAACGAGCGCACTGTATCGGTTTTTTATAATTTGCAAATCATCAGCTTCTACCTTCAGGTCTCGCCACACTTTCTGACCATCACCCTCGGGGGTAAGACTTTCAATAGTTTTCTGTCGCACATCCGAAGCCACAAAATGGTTGAAGAACATGTCCCAATCGCTCGCATTGCTGTTATAGGCATTGGCGTGTGTAATCCATATGATGGTACAGCCTAATTCGCGCAGAGAACTCGCAAGTTCATTAATGTTGTCAATTATACCTCTGGAAGAAGGCACCTCGGCGGGTGAACCCGGTTCAACGAAAGTTCCTTGCATGTCAATTATTACTAATGCCGTTTTCTGGGGGTCTAAACTATCAAATAAGTGTACACGCCCTCTGCGGGCTAACACCCGATCGATAATTTCTTGCCGAATTTCAACATTATGCATGCTCAGCCCTCAGTTTTCTTGAACAAAATCTTCTATATAAGGATCATCTTTTACCGCCGTCTCAGTACCCAATTGTCGCCCGCACCCGGGACAGTAAAACAGGCGCAATAAAACAAAATTCGCACTCTGATACGGTTCACCGTCAACCCCACCTAGAGGTTGCTCTCTGCAAATCGAACCGTTTTTCCAGTTACTCGTTGAAGGGCCAAGATCATAATGACAATTCCGGCATCTACTTTGACCTTCATCAATCTCAAGATACTCTGATACTCTTTGGGTCATTCGGCAGCCTCCTGCACAAGACGCGCAGCAAGTATTGATCGGCGACGTTGCTCTGTTCCCTTTAGGTCAATTGATGACCCACCATTGTCTAACGCAACGCCATATATTTTTTCTGCACTTTCTCGCGAAATAACTCCCGCCGACAAATCATCTAAAACGGCTTGTGGGTCACGTTCTACTGGGTCCCCATAACCGCCCCCGCCATTCCAACGTATGTAAAGGGCATCTTCGCCCATCAGGGGAAAAACACCCCAGCCAACTGCCTCCTGCTCGCCTGAAATATCAGCAAGCGATAAAGGAAATTTTGAGTGCGGCAGCGTACTATCCTCTACCTCGGAGTTTTGCCGCACCCAAATGTAGCCATTAGGTGCGCCAGGATAACCGCCACCGAGGCCGTCACTCATTGGGAAGTCGTCACCTTTTCCCGAAATCACGTAATGTATGCCGCCATCGGGAGCATCATGCGGAACAACACCGAACTCCATCCCCGCACCACCCCGATATTTTCCGGGGCCCCCAGAATCCTCCATTCGACGCCGGAAAAGGTATCGTATCGGAAATGCGGCTTCGACAGTTTCAACATTTGCCATGCGTGAAATCGGATTGGGAACTTCACCACCGACATCCACTCCGTCAGCAAACGTTCTTGCCCCTCCGGCTCCAGCAAAAGTCTCAGTAAAGATGCCAATGGCTTCACCACCCTGCTGGTTACGCCCAAATTTGAAGACCGCAAAGTGATTGGCGTGCCAAACGGCTGTCGCTTCTTTCGCGTACGCTTCGCTTGCCTCAAGCATTTTACCGATTGTCGCGCACGCCGCATTATTAACTGATTGGATGGCACCGACCGTGGCAACTGAGACTGGCGCAGGACGTGTGCAATTCACGATCGATCCTTCCGGCGCGATCATTTTTATCGGCCTGATTACACCCTCATTCCACGTTATATCGTAACAAAGAAGAGGAAATAATGGCGCAAAAAGGCCACCAAGCGATGCCCATTTAGTGCAATTAATTGCATACTGTGCTTGTGGGCTCGACCCTGTAAAATCAAAGACAAGCTCGTCATCTTGTTTGGTCATCGTCAAAGTGACTCGAAACAATTCATCTTTCACATTTAGATACTGACGTGATTGCCACGAACCATTAGGCAATTCGTTTAAGCGGTCGCGAAGCATTGTTTCCGATTGATCAATTAAGGTACTGCAAACCTCGTCGACTATCGTGGCACTATATTTATCGATGAGTTTATGCATTCTATCCTTCGCAACATTGTTGCATGCAATCATCGACCGGATATCTAATGCCACCATTTCTGGCGAGCGAACCATGTTTAACAAGGTATCAAGCACGTCGTCTCGCAAATTTCCTTTTTCGACTATTCGAATACCAGGTGAGCTAAATCCTTCTGTAAAAATATCGGGTGAATCTGGACTAAAACCCCCGGGGTTAGTTGCACCAATATCGTATACATGCACAAAACAAGCACTCCACGCGACCAACGTGCCTTGGTGATGAATAGGTGCCACCAAGTATATATCTGAAGTATGCAGAGCCGCTGTATAGGGATCATTGAGGAGGTACACATCACCCTCATGTATGTCGTCTTTAAAGCGCCTGATGATCGACTGACACGCTTCAGCGGCGCTGGTCAGATGATGCAAAAACCCAACACCACCCATTAATAATGAACCATCAGCTCGATAGAGGGACACCATCAGATCGTGTCCCTCATTGGTAATTGCGCTGCCGGACACGTTCTTGAGTGTGATAACCGCTTCATCAATTATGCGAAACAGGCGGTGGCGAATGATTGAGAATGTAATCGGATCCATTAAGTCCTCTGTCCTAGTCAAGCGCGATTATTATATTGCGGTATTCATCCATGTTTGCCCGTTGCTCGTCCTGTAATACGATTGTCGTAATAGGCGTATGTATAACAGCAGGGCCCATAATTTGGTTTCCAGCATGCAACTTATTAAAATCGTATATATCGGCATCAGCCATACCATCCCGTGCATCGACGAAAATCTTGCGGACACCCGTTTTCGCTTTCGTCGGATCGGACGTACCTAGTTTTTCAATATCAAGTTCTGGGCGTTGTAACAGGCCACTCGCTGAAAGCCGGAACATTGTCATTTCGATACCCGCCTCCCGGTATGCTGAGCCCTTCCCGTATTTTCGCTCATATAAACTTTCGAAATCGTTAATAAGTTTCTCTACTGAGGCAGCATCCATAGGCACTTTGCCATTTACCGACGTAGTAACTTCATGAACTTGACGGGCGTACCTTAGGTCAACTGACCAGTCCAGGCGGACATCGTCACCTGTAAAACCCTCGGATTTCAGCTGTTTTAGTGCCTTGATGACCATCGGGTCGAATAACTCATTGATCTTGTTTGGGTCTGTATCAGATGGGAGCGTTGCGGTCGCGGAGTATTCATGCACAATATCCGCGGACACCAGACCAAACGCGCAATTCACCGACGCCGTGCTGGGTACGACAATCCGTTTAACGTTGAGTTCCGCACCAAACATAGAGGCCAGAATGGGACACGAACCACCGAAGGCATGAAGCACAAACTCTCGGGGATCAAGACCACGTTCCACGGTTATTTCATGTATTAGATCAGTAATTTGGGCCGAGGCCACACGAAATATACCGAAGGCCGCCTCCTCAATAGAAAGTCCAAGAGGTTCTGCGATTTGTTGCTTAAACTTTTCCCGTGCCGCACTTATGTCGAGCGTCATCGCCCCACCAAGAAACGAAGCGGGATCCATATAACCGACCAGGGTAAAAACATCGGTCAATGTTATTTCTTGTCCGCCCCGCCCGTAACATATGGGGCCTGGGTCCGCCCCGGCACTGCGCGGACCAACCTTAGGTGTACCTGTTCTCTCGTCGACCGTAACGATGCTTCCACCACCAGCGCCAATTGATACAACCTCGATTTTAGGTGCAATATAATGGTAGCGGTCGACCATCGGCTCACGGGCATACTCGATTTCACCGTCCTGTATGACCCCAACTTTAAAGGTAGTGCCACCCATATCCGCAGCAATAATATCTTGGTCACCCAGCAAATCGCCTAGGGCCTTCGCCCCAATCACCCCAGCTGCTGGACCACACTCTATCATCCCAACCGCGCGGTTGGCTGCTTCATCAGCAGGCAGAAGCCCTCCATAACCTTGCATGACCATCAATGGGCCGCGATATTCGTGTTCCTCAAGCAAACTACGAAGATTGGTAACATAAGTCTGTGCGAGTGCTCCCGCGTATGCATTGATCACCGTGGTTGACGTACGTTCATACTCACCAACACTTGGAGCAATCTCGCTGGATAAGCTGACGTAAACATCCGGCGCGACCCTCTTGATTATATCCCCAACCCGTCGTTCGTTATCGTCATTATAGAAGGACCACAGGAAACAGACCGCAATCGCGTCTACTTCTTTGTTTTCAACTAGGGAATGAACGGCCCTTTCAACCTCTTTGTCATCCACGGGGAGCAAGATTTCTCCCTTGTAATCTGTTCTTTCAGCCACGCCATGAATGTCGTCGGGTTTCACTAACGCTGGGGGCCGATCAGTAATAACAGGGTGTTTGATCCATTCTTCTGGTTGCCCAGCCCAGCGCCCATACGCGCCGCGGGTCACCAACAACGTGTCTTCAAAACCCGCCGTCGTGATGAGCCCAGTGGTGGAGCCACTCCTCGTAAGCAAAGTGTTATCAACAACCGTCGAGCCGTGCATGAAAAGGTAGGTTTGTTGGAAGAGTTCCTCTATGGACAACCTCATATTATCCGCCGCAACTTGGATCGAGTCCATTACGCCATTGGCGAAATTCGGGGGGGTTGATAGGGATTTACCAATTTGCACCCCTTCACCGGCTGAAATAATGATCGTATCTGTGCAGGTGCCGCCCACATCTGTCGCGACTATATATTTTAAGTCGCGTTTTTTATTATTCATCTTTAACAGACCGACAAGTTCGTCGGTTCCCTACTGATACTTGAAACTTAATTTTCAGATTGGCTTCGGTCAAAGTCAATACTGGACCCAGTGTCTTGGCTTAGTAATCACTTTAACACCCCCAGGCCAATTTTTGGGGCCAAACCTTAATTAAAATTTTCTGTGTCCAAAGATACAAACGTTCCCTCAATTTTTTAATTGACGTGGCTTAATAAAAACCGGAGAAACCCGGCGTCGGGGCGTAGCGCAGCCTGGTAGCGCATCTGCTTTGGGAGCAGAGGGTCGGAGGTTCAAATCCTCTCGCCCCGACCAATTTATTCAATAATCCACCTCACTTAATTGAGGTTCCCGTCTCGTACAAAGTGAGGGCCGAAATTATTAGTTATGCTTTTCGGCACACTATTATCGGGCTTCCCGTGAATTAAACGTGATCTTGTTATCGATTTTTAACACTGTAATGTGAACGCATGGTTAAAATTTATGTTGATGCTGATGCCTGT
>CAZOHS010000010.1:0-1992 GCA_964579285.1 uncultured Rhodospirillaceae bacterium
ATTTGTTGATGCCGTCGATCACAACTTTACAAAGACAGTTGCTGAGCGGTATGGCATCCCGGATGCAGCTAAAAAGCCGGTTCCACCAATGTTTGCGCCACTACGGTTGCGTGATATTTGTATTCCTAACCGCGTTGTAGTCTCGCCTATGTGTCAATATTGTGCGACTGAGGGCAATATCGACGACTGGCATTTTTCCCATTACACAGGAAGGGCAATGGGTGGAGCAGGGCTGGTTTATACCGAAATGACGTGTATTTCACCCGAAGCGCGGATTACCAACGGTTGTGCAGGAATATGGAATGACAAACAAGCCGAAGATTGGGAGCGCATTGTACGATTTGCTCATGACCGAACCGAGGCAAAGATGGCCATTCAGATCGGACATGCAGGTCGCAAGGGAGCGACGAAACTGGCTTGGGAGGGAATAGACCAGCCTCTAGAAGAAGGGGCTTGGCCGTTGCTCGCAGCTTCGCCCATACCCTATTTTGCCCATTCCCAGGTCCCCAAAGAGATGGGGCGCGAAGACATGGATCAAATGAAAGTAGATTTCGTTGCCGCAATAGAACGAGCAGCGCGAGCTGGTTTCGATATGGCTGAATTACATTGTGCCCACGGCTATGTACTCGCGACTTTTTTGTCACCGTTTACAAACCGCCGAACGGATGAATACGGTGGTTCGATAGAAAACCGTTTGCGGTATCCCCTAGAAGTATTTGACGCATGTCGTGCTGCGTGGCCGGATGACCGACCGATGTCGGTACGGGTGTCTGCCACAGACTGGGTTGAAGGGGGGACGACTAGTGATGATGCCGTTTTATTTGCACAGTCCTTTAAAGATCACGGCTGTGATTTAATAAACGTATCAACGGGTCAAACAGATCCTTCGGAGCAGCCAATTTACGGTCGGATGTTTCAAGCTCCATTTTCGGAAAAGATACGTCTGGAAGTAGACATTCCTACGATTGTTGCAGGAAATATTTTTGACTGGGATCAAGTTAACACAATCATCGCTGCGGGACGATCAGACATGGTCGCGTTAGCGAGAACACATCTTTACAATCCCTATTTCACACAACAGGCGGCTGCTCATTATGGTGTTGACGATGTGGTCTGGCCAGACCAATACATGTCGGCGAAGTTCGCTGCCTTTCGGCAATATGAGCGAGAGCGTCAGCAGACGACGGAGTTGCGTGAGCAAGCTAAAGCCAGTTCGGATGACCGCCGAAGCACCGGTTCTCTGCTGAATAAAAGTTCCGAATGGGAAATGAAAGGAGCTGCGGTTGGTGCTGCGGCAGGTTCAAGCGACGAGGCAGCGCAATAAAATCCTAAGAGAAATTGTTGGCTCAACGTATTCTTGTCACCGAAGGTGCTTTTAACAGCAAGAGCCGCGACTTATGCAGTGACCTCGTTGTCTGATTTAGCAGTTGGCGTTTAATTAAGCCAAGATTGGGGGCCGAATATGGCTATTAAATTATATGATTTGTTGGGTGATCAAGACAGACGCTACAGTCAATATTGTTGGCGTACCAAACTGGCATTAAAACACAAGTGCCTTGATTTTGAGGTTATCCCGGTGATTTTGACTGACAAAGAACCGATTGCCTTTGCTAATGCAGAGAGTGTTCCCGTCTTAGTCGACGGAGATGTCGTAAAGACAGATTCCTGGGATATTGCTGTATACCTGGATGAAAATTACGACGATGCTCCTTCACTTTTTGGCGGTAGCATTGGTCTGGGTATCGCAAGGGTCATTAATTCGTGGTCTGATCGAGCGGTAAATATTGCGTTAGGGCCGCTAATAGCGAGAGATATTTTGGATGCAACCCACGCCGATGATCGGGCATATCTTCGCAAGTCTCTTGAGGGATTGTACAAAAGACCGCTTGAAGAAGTACAACAAGGTCGGGCGGAGCGCTTAGGGAATTTCTATCGTGTTCTGGACCCTATTAGGACAACCTTTCGTAAGGGCCAAAAATTTATAGGGGGAGA
>CAZOHS010000010.1:2092-39744 GCA_964579285.1 uncultured Rhodospirillaceae bacterium
TTTTTTATTGGTTTTTGTTGAGTGCTTTTTCTTGTTCCCGTAATCTAAAACGCTGCAGCTTGCCCGTTTCCGTTTTTGGTAAATCTTCAACAAATTCAATTTCTCGCGGATATTTGTAGGGCGCAATCTCGTTTTTAACAAAGTCTTGCAGTTCTTGGACCATCACGGGGTTGGCCCGGAAACCCTCTCGCACTACGACGAATGCTTTGACTATATTTGTTCTATCTTTATCCGGTTTGGCTATCACGGCACATTCCGCAACTGCTTCATGGTCCTGAAGTGCGTTTTCAACTTCGGGTCCCGAAATGTTGTAACCCGCAGAGATAATCATATCGTCGTCTCGCGCTATGTAGCGGAAATAACCTGTATCATCCATTTCATATATGTCGCCCGGGTAGTTCCAACCGTTTCTTACATACTGTGTTTGGCGGACATCCGAGAGATATCGACACCCCGTCGGTCCCTGAACGGCTAACAAGCCCGGTTGATTTGCTCCAAGATCTTCACCGTTCTCATCGACGATTTTCGCGCGATATCCGGGTATTGCTTTTCCAGTATAACCTGCGCGCATATCTTCGGGGCTCGATGCGACAAATATATGGATCATTTCTGTGGAGCCGAGCCCGTCAACTATTCGAAGCCCAGTCGCATTGTGAAAAGCGTTCCAAGTGGCCTTTGGCAGTGTTTCGCCGGCCGACACACATGTTTTTAGGCTTGAAATATCATATTTTCCAGCCAATTCGGCAAGTTGTCGGTACATCGTCGGGGCGGTGTAAATACCGGTAATGCGGTATTTCTCAATCGCTGACATAATCTTTTCAGCGCTGAGCGGCGACGGAAAAAACCGCGTGGAGGCGCCAAATCGCATTGGGAAACAAGTGAGCCCCCCAAGACCGAACGTAAAGGCGAGTGGCGGTGTTCCAGCGAAGATGTCATCCGGTTCAACCATGTTGAACGATCTCGGAAAACAGTCAGTCATCGCGAGAATGTCTCGGTGAAAATGCATCGTAGCCTTCGGTGATCCCGTGGTTCCCGATGTAAACGCTATCAGTGCCGTATCATCTGCCGCCGTGTCGCAGTTTTCAAAATTACTGCTTACGCCCGCAATACTTTCGTCAAGTGAACTCGCTGTGTCGCCTGCTGCGCTAAAGTAGAGTGCGGTGGTAAGTGTTGGAGCAAGTTGCTGCGCCTCTTCCATCTCACGGGCTAATGTAACATCACACAACGCATATTCGATTTGGGCTTTGTTTATTATGTACACTAACTCGCGGGATCGCAGTAACTGCATAGTTGTCACACATATTCCGCCTGCCTTGAGAACGGCAAACCAACATGCAACGAGCATCGGATTGTTTGATGACCGGAAAAGCACCCGGTTACCAGGCACAAGTCCGTATTCCTCCACAAGGACGCACGCTATTCGATTAGAAATGTCTAAAAGTTCAGCATAGGTCCAAGTGACGTTTTCATAATGTAAGACAGGGCTATTCGCATGGCCTGTTGTACACATACGATCCAAAAGTTCGACGCCGGCGTTTATTCGATTGGGGTACGCGCTCAATACAGAAAGTGAATCGAAATCGAATTCGGGCCATTCATCGTGCGGGGGCAGGTTGTCTGCCGCAAAAGTATCTATGTGGGCGGTTGATCCGCCCGGTACGTGTTTTTTCATTTTAGTACTATACGGGGTCCGAATTGTTTTCTGTTTTTGCCGCCGCGAGAGTTTGGCCCGCTATAATCAATTTTTGTATTTCGCTGGTTCCCTCGTATATTCGGAGACCACGAATTTCGCGGTACAAGCGTTCCACTGTGGAACCGACCACAACGCCCATTCCACCCCATATTTGGACTGCTTGATCTATTACTTCTTGAGCACTTTCCGTCGCGAAGAGCTTTGCCATCGCAGCTTCACGTGTAACGCGCCCTTTCTGTGTATCTTTGGTCCATGCTGAGCGGTATACGAGCAGAGCGGCGGCATCAATTTTGAGGGCCATATCCGCCAGTTTTTCCTGGATTAATTGATATTCGGAAAGCGGCTTTCCAAACGATAACCGTGTCTGCGCCTGACTAAGTGCTTCATCGTGCGCACGCCGGGCCAAGCCGAGTGCGGCTGCTCCGACCGTAGAGCGAAATACGTCTAGCGATGACATAGCAATTTTAAAACCTTCACCAGGTTGGCCAATTAAATTCTGCGCGGGCACGCGGCAATCTTCGAATTTAAGCCGGCCCAGAGGATGTGGCGCGATGACGTGGAAGCGCTCTGTCACAGTAAAACCCGGTAAATCCGCATCGACCACAAATGCCGAGATGCCCTTAGCACCGGGCAGGTCTTCGGTCCGCGCAAAAACAACATATTGAGTAGCTAGACCGCCGTTGGATATCAGGGTTTTCTCGCCATTGAGTATATAATCATCGCCGTCCATTTTGGCACTCGTGGCCAAAGCCGCCACGTCAGAACCCGACTCGGGTTCTGATAGTGCAAATGCTGCTATGCGCTTCCCATTAGCGACTTCGGGTAGGTACTTTTGCTTCATTTTTTCACTGCCAAACAAAGAAATCGGACCGGTTCCAAGTCCCTGCATGACGAATGAAAAGTCGGCCATTCCTGAGTATTGAGCGAGGATTTCTCTCATCAGGCATAGCGCTCGAACGTCGAGTGTCTCCGCCTTACCGCCCCACGGAGCTATAACGGAGTATTGCAACCACCCGCCGCCTGCGAGTCTTCGGACGAGTTCAAGGGCAAGCTCGTCAAGTTCGGCGTCGTCATTGGGTTCGTTTTCGGATAGTGGAGCGATTTCTTGATCTGCCCACGTCTGAAACTCCCGTGCGAGGGTGCGATGGGAGGGGTCCAAAAATGGCCAATCCAGATAAGTTTTGTCGGTCAAGACTTAGTTTCCTTCGAAGATTGGCTTTGTTTTTGCGGCAAACGCTTTATAAGCCCGTCGAAAATCCTCAGTTTGCATGCAGATTGCCTGGGCTTCTGCCTCTGAGGTAATGGCGTCGTCAACGCTCATATTCCATTCCATGTGCAATTGTCGCTTGGTAATGCCGTGCGCAAATGTGGGACCCGAAGACAATTTCGATGCGAGCTCCTGAGCTTCCTTTAAGGTAGAGCCAGTTTCGCACAGTTTATTAAAAAACCCCCAATTATAACCCTCCTCTCCGGACATCGACCTTCCTGTATAGAGTAACTCAGAGGCGCGTCCCTGCCCAATTATCCGCGGCAGAATTGAGCACGCTCCCATATCGCATCCTGCTAATCCTACGCGGGTGAAGAGAAAGGCCGTTTTGGTTTCCACTGTGCCATACCTTATGTCCGCCGCCATGGAGAGGATTGCGCCGGCGCCAGCACAAATACCTTCCACGGCCGCTACAATTGGTTGAGGGCATGACCGCATAGCCTTAACTACATCGCCCGTCATTTCGGTAAATTGCAATAATTCCTTCATGTCCATATCGAGGAGCGGACCTATGATATCGTGCACGTCACCACCCGAACAAAAGTTACCGCCGGCGCCGGTTATCACGACCGCATTTACTTCGTCAACGTGTTGTAGGGACCGAAAGGTGTCACGTAATGCGGCATAAGAACCAAACGTTAAGGGGTTTTTGCGTTCGGGTCTGTTAATCGTAATTGTGGCAACGGTTCCAGTTACGTTCCAATCAAAATGCTGGTTAGCCAAGTCTGCCGCTTTGATGGATTGCATATCTTTATGTCCTTAAGTCTGTCGTTTGTGCTGCAAGGATTGAGTGTTTAAGTCGCGCCAATAATGCATAAAGCGAGGTCAGTTCCTTTGTATCCAATTCCGACATCATTTCCTCGACCCAAGCCCTATGGTCGTCCGCTATTTGAGCGAAGAATGCGCTTCCTTTGGCGGTTAGACTTACCATTTGTATTCTGCGGTCCTCTGCAGAAGGACAGCGTGCAACATGACCTTCTTTTTCTAACCGATCGACCAAACCGGTCACATTACCGTTCGAAACCATTAGTCGCTCGGACAGGTCGCCCATGGACATGGGGCCGTGATGGCGTTCGAGTTGGGCAAGGATGTCAAAGCGCGGAAGGGTGGTGTTTGCGGTTTGCTTTAGTTTCTGTCGCACCGCGCTATCAAGGTGGTTGGTACACGTTAGCAAGCGCAGCCAAACCCGTAACTCCATTCCGTCTTGAGTCTGGACCCCGGATTCATAGTCGTGTCGTCTTATTTGGCTTTCGACGGTCGTCACAAAATTTCCCCGCCAGCAACGGGTATAGCTTGCCCCGTTATGGAACTTGAACTCGGTAACGCCAGCCACGCTGCGGTTTCTGCGACCTCCCAGGGCTGTACCAGTCTAGCCATAGGGTTCGGCCTGGTAAGTTCTGCGCGCGCCTCTTCGGGGCTTCGGCCTGTTTTCTTAACAATATTGGCGATCGTGTCACTGACGAGATCTGTTTCTGTGTAACCCGGACAAACGGCATTTACTGTAATACCCGATCTAGAAACTTCGAGTGCGAGCGAACGAGTCAAACCAACAACACCATGCTTGGCAGCACTATAAGCGGTAACGTAGGCGTACCCTGTGAGGCCCGCGGTGGACGAGATATTTATGACGCGCCCGTAATTAGACTCCAGCATTGAGGGTATCACTGCCTGCGTGCAAATGAAGGTACCGGTCAAATTTACTCGGATTACCTCGTCCCAGACGTCGCGCTTCATGGTTTTAAATGGCGCACTTTTACCAATGCCCGCATTATTCACGAGGATTGAAATGGCGCCGTTACTAGCGACGGCGTTGTGCACAACATTTTCCATTGTTTCTGCATCTGTGATATCCGCCGTCTCAATATAAACCTCAACACCAAAGTTCTTGCTAATCTCTGCCGATTTGGCCCGCAGTTTTTCGGTGTCGCGGCCTAACAGTGTGAGGTTCGCGCCCAAACGTCCTAATGTTTCCGCAATTGCCGCTCCGATTCCCCGAGTAGCACCGGTTACAAGTGCATGCTGTCCCCTTAAGGGGTTGCCAGAAATTTTTCCGTCTGGGGGGGCGCTGTGCGTTGCGTTGTCGTACTGTGCCATTACAGAGCCGATTGCGTTAACATTATTTTAAGCTTAAAACAATTTGACACTACTCGCAAGTTTTTACAATGAAGGAATCTAAATGGATCAACTAAACCCACCCGGTTGGAAACGTCCAAAAGGTTATTCCAACGGCATAGCGGCCGAAGGTCGACAGGTTTTTGTTGCTGGTATGGTTGGTTGGAACCATGAGGAAACATTCGAAAGCCTTGATTTTGTGGATCAATTCCGAAAAGCCTTAGAAAACACTGTGCTTGTTCTTCAAGAAGGAGGCGCGGGACCTGAACACATTTGCCGTATGACGATGTATTTTGTTAATAAAAATGAATACCTTTCGCGTCTTGCAGAAGTTGGTGCCGTTTACCGCGACATAATCGGGAAGAATTATCCTGCAATGGCAGCCGTGCAGGTCGTCGCTTTAATGGAGGATAGTGCTAAGGTTGAGATTGAGACAACAGCAGTAGTACCTGTTTAAGGAAATGCTTATATTACTGTCTATCGTGACGCCGTATTAATGGAGAAAACTTGATGACAACCAAATGCGCTGTACTTGCTGGGGGCTGTTTTTGGGGTATGGAGGAATTGTTTCGCCACCGACCCGGCGTTGTGTCCACACGTTGCGGTTATACGGGTGGAGAAGTGCCGAATGCTACATACTATAATCACGGCAATCATGCCGAAGCCATTGAAGTTAATTACGACCCTGATAAGACAAATTTTCGGGCTCTTTTGGACTTTTTCTTCCAGATACATGACCCTTCAACATTTAATAGACAGGGTAATGACATGGGGCCTAGCTACCGTTCGGCCATTTACTACTCTGATACTGCTGAGCGAGAGGTCGCCGAGGCGACAATCGCGGAGGTCAACGCTTCGGGTCTCTGGCCGGCGTCAGTCGTAACGGAAGTAGAGCCACTAGGGGATTTTTGGGAAGCAGAAACTGAGCATCAGAATTATCTTCAAAGAATCCCCAATGGCTATACCTGCCATTATATTCGACCTAACTGGGTACTGCCCGGTCGCGAGGCTGCCGAATGAGTAGGCACACTTTTTTGCTATAAAAGTCTGCGGTTATGACAGAGAAACCATATATTGTTGACAGGCCAGACCTAAACGATTTTCGGCTTAATCGAGGGGCTTTGATAGACCCTGAGGTCTTGCGGGTAGAGAAGGAACGTATCTTTGATAAGTGCTGGATATACGCTGGGCATGAGTCTGAGGTGTTGGAACCGGGTGATTTTTTAACCCGGACGGTTGCTGGACGCCCCGCCATTTTGGCCCGGGACTCGGACGGGGGTATGCGGCTTTTTCTTAATACATGTCGGCACAGGGGTGCGCGTATCTGCCGGGAACGTGCCGGCAACACAAAACGTTTTTATTGCTTCTATCATGGTTGGTCTTATGACAATGATGGAAGCTTAGTTTCGGTGCCAGGGGATGATGCTTACCCAGACACCTTTGACCGCTCGGAGCTTGGGCTGATCGAAGCTCCGCGTTTTGAAAATTATCGTGGCTTCTGGTTTGCCTGCTTTGACGAGAGAGTTCGCGATTTAGAAAGCTATCTAGCAGGTGCGAAAGAGTACATAGATTTGGTTGTCGACCAGGCACCAGATGGAAAGATGGAGGTAGTTACTGGAGTTCAGGAATACGATATCCAGGCCAATTGGAAGCTTTTGGTTGAAAACTCCTTTGACGATTATCATCTTCACTCAACACATTCGACCTGGCTGGAATATATGAAAGATGCCGGTGTCGATACTAAGGTGCCAAAGGGGTTGTTGTTGCCTAAGCGGGGGATTGGAAAAAATCTTGGTAATGGCAACGCTGTAATCGATAATATTAACTTTCGCGGGCGTCCAGTTGCCGCATGGATTTCGATTTATGGCGAAGAAGCAAAGCCGGTTGTCGAGGCCGCAAGAGCAGAACTTTCTGCCCGTCTGGGAGAAGCGCGGGCGGAAAGGGTGGCTAACACTAATCGCAACTTATTCGTCTTTCCAAATTTGATGATAAATGATGGCTCGTCCGTCACAATAAGAACGTTTTGGCCCATTGCGGCCGATCAAATGGAGGTGACGGCGTGGGCACTTGGGCCAGTAGGTGAAAATCCTGTTATGCGTAAAGTGCGACTAGATTCATTTCTAACGTTTTATGGGCCCGGCGGCCTTGCGACCCCCGACGACGTCGAGGCGCTTGAACAAGTCCAGCAGGGGCTTACGTCGACCATTAAAGAAGTGCCTTGGTCCGTGATGACCCGGGGTATTGCAAAGGAAGGCGAGCAACTTAACTCAGATGAATTGCATTTACGTACGTTCTGGAGACGTTGGAATACGTTAATGGTAGATGCTGGCTCCGCAGTGAGTGCGGCGGAGTAATCTTCCGTGAATACCATAGACAATCTGGATAGGGGGCCTATTGAGGATTTTCTCTATTTGGAAGCCGCCTTACTTGATGAATGGGATCTTGACGGTTGGATGGGACTGTTGACTGATGACGCACGATATTTGGTGCCCCCCAATGAGAGCCCTGATAGTGATCCGGAAACGACGCTTTTCATAATTGCTGATGACATTGAACGAATTAAAGGGCGTGTAAAGAGATTAAAAAGCCGCGAAGCCCATGCCGAATTTCCGCCATCGCGGACGCGGAGATTAATCACCAATGTACGTATCTTGGACAATATCGATGGCGTCATACGTGTTAGCTCCAATTTTTCTGTCCACCGCTACAGACTCAGAGGTAAAAGTGGAGTTTATGTGGGACGATATATTCATACTATCGTGTTAATTGATGACACTCTAAAGATATCAGAACGAAGGGTAATCCTTGATGCCGAGGAGTTAGGGTCGCTGGGCGCTATAAGTTTTATCCTCTAATTCACCGCAGGTGTTGGCTCAAGTAGTTTAATAGGGGAAACCAGCCCATTAGTTTTGGACGCAAATTTTGATGGATAATGGGATGACAGATGACTCCGACACTGTAAGGAATGCCGAGAAGAATAAGCCTGGCCCTCTCACCGGGTTGCGCATTCTAGATCTGACGCAATTCCTAGCTGGACCCTACGCGACGATGATTTTGGCTGATCTTGGGGCCGAGGTGTTAAAGGTGGAGGCCCCCGCCGGTGATTGGTCGCGGGTCTTGCCTCCCAACTTTGTTGGTGAGGATAGTTGTTACTACCTCTCTATCAACCGAAACAAAAAAAGCATTGTCGTTGATATGAAGAATGACCAGGGGTTGGACGTTATAAAACGCCTGGCGGACGAAAGTGATATTCTATTGGAGAATTTTCGGCCCGGTGTACTTGAACGTTTGGGTTTGAACTACGATGATTTAGCAACCCGTAATCCCGGAATAATTTGGGCCTCAATAAGTGGATTTGGGCAGAATGGACCTGATAAAAATCGTCCAGCTTATGACATGATCGTTCAAGCTATTTCCGGCGGTATGGGTATGACCGGCGAACCGGGGCGTTCCCCGGTTCGTTCTGGGATTCCGATTGGTGATCTGAGTGCAGGGATGTACGCTGTTATCGGTTCACTTGCAGCGTTGCAAGAGAGAGGGCTATCGGGAAAGGGACAGTTCATTGATATTTCAATGTTAGATTGTCAGGTGTCAATGCTGTGCTATCAGGCTGCTTATTTTCTCCATTCAGGCATTAATCCTGGTCGCCAAGGGTGGGGACACGACTCTATACCCACATACCGTGGCTTTAATTGCGCCAACGGCACATCGCTCGTAATCACGGCCAACACCGAAAGGATGTGGCAGTCCCTCTGTGACGTTTTGGAAATTGCAGCACTAAAGGAGGATCGTCGTTTTATTTTAAACGAGGACCGCTACGCAAACCGTCACGAGTTATGGCCAATACTTGAAGGTTCGTTCATGGTTCATGAGGCGGAATATTGGGTGCCGAGGTTGCTTGCGGCGGAGATCCCTGTGGGTGAAATCAACAGCCTCGAAAAGGCATTTTCTAATCCGCAGGTTCTATATCGAGATATGGTGTTGTCTCTAGAGGAGAAAGAGGGCGAAACGGTTCGGGTTGCTGGGAATCCAATTAAAATGTCTCGGACAACGATGGATAGCCATAGCTATCCGCCTAAGCTTGGTGCCCAATCTGTGGAAATATTGACCGATGTGCTTGGCGCAAATGAAGAAGAGGTTGCTCGACTTGTGGCGAGCGGTGCTGTCAGGGAGTTTGTATCTAAAAACACGAAGGGAAATTAAGGTGGAGAATGTACTGAAACTCGATCAGGATGGAGAAATCGCCCGGATAACGATTGATAGACCTGAGAAGGGAAACATGTTGACGCTGGAAATGCTCGATTATGTTTCCGCACTTATAATCGACGCTGGTTGCGATCCAGACATTAAGGCGATTTCGTTAACAAGTACCGGCGATGACTTTTGTCTCGGCCGGGACCCACAAAGTGCCCCAGAAAATTCACCCAAAAATGCTGTGGAAATGCGCGATGCGCTTACAGCGCCCATTTTAGGTTTTTATGACGCTGTGAGGGGGGCTGATATTCCAATTGTTGCGAGTGTGCAGGGTAGGGCAAATGGTTTTGGCTGTGCTGCATCGGCGGTGTGTGATGTTACAGTAGCAGCCGACAATGCTAAATTTTCACTTCCAGAAATGAAACATGATTTGCCGCCTACGGCAGCGATTTCTGCTCATATCGATCGTTCGTTACCTAAATCTGTGGCCTGGATGGTCTACTCTACTAAAGAGTTGGATGCCCAGAAAGCGCACGCAGCGGGTTTTGTCAGCCATGTGGTCCCGGCAGAGGATTTGCGTGCTGAAACAGAAATGGTTCTTGAAACGCTTGCTTCTCGCGACCGCGTCGCGTTGGCAACATGTAAGGCGTATCTTTCTAACGCGCGCTTAATGGAGACGCCGCAGGCGTCTGAGTACGCGGCGAGTTTGTTAGCGGTAGTTATGTCTTCTAAAGGCGGGTGAACGGATGAAGCACTATGACCCACGGACTACAAAACTATTATCCTATTATGATGCTAGAGAGGCTTTTTTGAATGGATCGGATTCGCCGAGAGATTATCTCGAACGGGCCATTGAAAATATTGAAGCCCAGGAGGCGACGATAAAGGCCTTCACCGTTCTTAATCTTGAACACGCACGGGTTGCCGCTGACGAAGCTTCAAAGCGCTATCGTGATAGCCGTCCACTCTCGTTCGTTGATGGGATGCCCGTTGCAGTAAAGGACGTTTTCGACACGCGGGACATGGTCACAAGCTACAACAGCGATTTGTTTCGGGACCAGCAAACCCGGTGGGATGGAGCGAGCCCTTATTTCTTTCGTCGTGGTGGCGCCTGCATCGTTGGGAAAACGGTTACAACAGAATTTGCATTTGGCACTCCCGGTCCTACACGGAATGCGTGGGATACCGAGAGAACGCCGGGAGGATCTTCCAGTGGGTCGGGTGCGGCGGTAGGTGCGTCAATGGTTCCGTTAGCCATTGGTACTCAGGTTAGAGGGTCGGTTCTTCGTCCCGCCGCTTACAACGGAACATATGCTCTCAAACCCTCAAAAGGTGCCTTTAACTTATTGGGTGGTTTCCCCTCTGCTCTGAGTATGGCCTGCATCGGTATAATATCCGGGTCTCTAAACGATATGTGGATGACGGCGTATTGGTTGTCCCGGCAGGGTGCTGAGCCTGGTTATCCAAGTATTTCGGGATCTTTAGAACTTCCCTCGTCTGTCCGACCAAAGAGATTGATACGTCTCGACACCCCTGGTTGGGCGGAAACAGAGGACGAGACTAAAGAGCTCTTTAATGAAATGTGTCACAACCTTTCTAAAGGCGGTGTAGAAATTGTGTCTCGGCACGAAGACCCTGAGATAGAATCCTTAGAAGAAATGTTGATGGAACTGCGTAATCAAATAGACGTTATGCTGACCTATGAAGGGCGTTGGCCTTTAATGATGTACAGTGACGCATGTAGTGAGAAGCTCGGTGACCGAGTAGCGGAAAGAGCAAAATCAGCGGCTGAGGCAGACCCCGATCGTTATGCCGAATGTCTCACTTGGGCGTGGCACTCGCGCGTGCTGTGGAAGTCGTTTAAGGGCCGGGCGGATGGTTTTCTATCTCTTAATCAAACAGGCGCCGCCCCCAAAGGAATGGCTGTCGGAAACCCAGTCTACGGTGAAGCTTCTTCTCTGCTTGGGGTCCCAGCTCTAAATTTACCTCTGCTTTCTATCGACAATATGCCTCTGGGGGTCCAGGTCTTGGGTTTTTACCGAGGGGACGAGGCACTCACCGCACTGGGTCACTGGTTGGTGCACTTTTTGCTTCATGGACGAGATTAGAGAGCATTAACGTATTGTGTTGAAGGTGGGGGTGATTATTCTGCGTTCGCCATGCAGTTAGTGCAAAGGGGCGTATGAGGTAGCAGTTCCAGCCGTTTTGCAGCGATCTCCTCATCGCATTGGACGCAATACCCAAACGATCCGTCCTCTATACGCTGAAGAGCCGCCTTGATCTGTTGAGCTTCCTTGAGTCCTTGCACTCCAAGGCCCTCTAACACTTCGTCACCAGCGATCTCCGTGGCTCTTTCCTCGAAATCCGCCTCGGTGCCGTGCTCTTTTAGGTCCTCGTCAATTTCGTTCAGTTTAGAGACAAGAGCCGCTAATCTTTGTTCCAAAAGCGGTTTGAAATCACCTGCATTAACCATAGTCCGCTCTCCAGCATCTTACTGTTAAAGATGTTGCACAACTACTCACTGCTAGACCAGTCTATTTAAACATTTCTAATCGAATCTTGTTACATAAAAAATACTTATTGCAGCCATAAAGAAACAATACGCAACCCTTTGTTTTTTATGTAACTTTATAAACCATTTAAACTAATCAAGCGGCAGTCCATCCTCCATCTATTGGGAGCGTTACGCCCGTGACCATGGATGAAGCGCGACTGGCTAGGTACAACAATCCGCCCGCTAATTCCCAAGGCTCGCCGAAGCGTCCCATTGGTGTTGATCCCTCAATTGCCTCTACAAGGTCTGGGGCGGATTGCATCCGCGCCGCGCTAAAGTTTGTTCGGAAGAACGTTGGAGCAACCGCGTTCACACGAATACCCTGGTCTGCCCATTCTACCGCGAGCCCTCGTGTTAAATTGACGAGAGCACCCTTGGTCGCTTGATATCCGATATGTGCAAAATGCCGGTTTCCGACGAGCCCGACAATTGACGAGAGGTTGATAATACGTCCGTTCGCATGCTCGAACATGTGGGGTGCCGCCGCGCGGCAGCCCATTACAACCGCGGTTAGGTTGACTTCAAGGACGTCGTCCCAATCCTCATCAGTCATATCGACCGTTGGACCCCGACGCGTGATTCCAGCATTATTTAGGAGGATATGTAGGCCACCCATGGCGTTGACAGCTTCGTCAATCGTCGCCTTTACAGCATTTCGGTCTGAGACATCAAGCTCCAGCGCAAGTGCCCGTCCGCCACCCGCAGTTATTTCCGAAACAACGGTGTCGGCTTTGTTCTTATCGATATCTGTCACGGCGACCGACGCACCGGCATTCGCATATGTCATTGCGGCTATTCGCCCAAAACCATCTCCTCCACCAGTAACAAAGGCAACCTCACCGTCAAGTCGGAATAGTTTTTCCAATGTTAAATCTTCGTATGTATTCACGCGTCTAACTCCTGTTGTTTATTTTGGTGCCGCAATATTCTTGTTAACACTATTCCCATTAGGCATACGATACACAATATGATGGCGCCCATAGCAAAAAAGCCTGTTGCCAGAGTATATTCGGCAATTATAGCGCCCATAACAACGGGTACAGTTAACGAGGCCGTTCTGTTTGTTGTGGCGCGTAATCCCACACTTAACCCTTGATGTTCTGTTTCCACGCCTCTGGTCAACACAGATAATATCATGGGAAAGGCGGTTCCTGAAAAGGTCCCTGTGGCGCAGGCCACAACCAACAACGACCAAAAACCTGAAAAAAGCGGTGCCATACAAAAAGAAATTGTAGAGAGCGCGGTGGCAAGCAACACAAGCCAGCTCGGTTGCAGCCAGCGCGATAGAAAACCGACAAACAGTCCAGCCACACTGCCTGATAGAGCAATACATCCGATGATAAATCCAATTTCTGTTTTGGTAAAATTGATTTCAGCCATGTAAACCGCAAAAAACGTATGACGCATGGCGTAAGTCCCGGCGAGAAGTGCTGATATAACGATAACGTAGGCAATAAGGGGAACTCGCAATAATCCAAAACCTTCCACGTATTGTGCCCACCGTGGGAGCATATCAATCATATTAATCCGGGTTTTCGAACCGTGATCCATAGATTTTGGGACAGCGATTGTAATGATCACTAGTACAAGTGACCACAGAGATACGATGCCGAATGCGCCCCATGGGCCAAAATTATCGAACGCTGCGCCGGCGAGGGTTGGACCCAGGAAGTTTCCAAGCGTCGCCAGAAACGTGAACCGACCCATCATGTGGGGTTCGCCTTTGGTCAATCGCCCCACTAGGGCCTGTGCACCAATCCATGTTGCAACATGAAGAAAACCGACGATGACTTGTAGTATTAGTATCCCAGTAATTGACGGGAATAGTGGGTACAAGAGAACGATAATGGAACCCGATAACGCCAAGAAAAGTGTTACTTTTCGCGTGCCCACACGATCCATGATCGCTCCAATTTGTATTGAAAAGAATAGGGAAAGAAGTGCACGCATTGAAATTGCCATCCCGATCCAGAAGGCACTTGCGCCGATTTCTAGCGCCCAAAGCGGGACTATTAGGGTAAGCATCGGGATCTGGCTAAGGCTGAAAAACCCTGTAGCAAATATTGCCTTATGACCGGACATTTTTCTGTGGCTTGTTAGTGGGTTGTTAGTCGTCAAAAAAGCTCCTGGAATTGCATGCACTGGAGTGGCGGAATATAGTAGATTAACCAAACGTGTTTTAAGGGAAAGAGAAGAACATGGCGACGGTGCTTTCAGAAATCGTTGTAAAGCCGCTATCAGACGCTTGTGGCGCGGAGATCATTGGTGTTGACCTTACTAAACCTCTTGATGACCCAACTTTGACTGCCATAAAAGAGGCTTGGCACGAGCACTTGATGATAGTGTTCCGAGATCAAGATATTTCGAACGATGACCAGGTGCGTTTTTGCAAATATTTCGGGGAATTGGAGGAAGTAAAAACCGGAAAATATGCCAATGAAAAAATGCGCCATACGATGATGATCACCAATGTTACTGATACCGGCATGATGACAGCATTGGAAAATGGAGATATGTGGTTCCACTCCGACCAATGTTATTATGAAATACCGTGTAGGGCTTCGACCTTATACGCCATGGAAATTCCTGCCGAGGGAGGCAATACGTTATTTGCAAATTGTTATCGTGCCTGGGAAACGTTGCCCGTTGAAATGCAGGAATTGTTGAAGGATAGGACTGCACATAATATTTATGATTATTCTGGAAATCCCCTAAAGAGAAGCGACGATGTGGATCCCAATGCACCCTCCTATAGCCATCCTATAGCCCGTACTCATCCGGAAACCGGGCGCCGGGCGTTGTACGTAAATCGTTTAATGACAGACGTGATTGAAGGCTTGTCGGTTGAGGAGAGTGACAGGGTTCTACAAATTCTATTTGAGCACAGTGAGCAATCCATGTTTGTCTACGAACATGTCTGGCGTGTGGGTGACTTTATGATGTGGGACAACCGCTGTGCGATGCACGCCCGAACGGACTTTGATCCGAATGAACGTAGAATGATGCGTAGAATTACCATTAAGGGGGAACCAGTCGAGTAGAAAAAAGAGCGGATTTTCTGTTCATATATTAGGAACAAAATAAACCCTTCGTTCGGTTACGGCGTCACGTAAGCGCATTTATATAAATATCGTTGCGATATAGGGTGAGCCCCTGTTATATATAAAATATATAGGGGGAATTTTTATGGACGTCCGGCAGTTACGTTATTTTGTAGAAATTGTCGAAGCAAAGAGTTTTACGCGGGCCGCGGATAGGGTACGCATCGCCCAACCTGCACTCGGATTGCAAATTCGTAAACTTGAGGACGAACTCGGTGTCTCACTTCTGCACCGGCACTCTCGGGGCGTGGTCCCGACAGAGGCCGGAGCAGTGCTCATGGGACATGCTAACGCAATTTTGAAACAGGTCGAACAAGCTCGGGAAGAAGTCACGGATTTGTCGGGCCCGCCCCGCGGTGAAATAGCATTAGGAATAACGCCGACTGCAAGTGCTTTGCTTGCTGTACCTCTGGTAAATGCTTGTCGCGAATCATATCCCGATATTTCCCTTAACTTGTTTGAGGGATTGAGTGAAGAAATTATGCGTCGACTAGACGCTAACTCACTGGATATGGGATTCACTTATAACACCGACATTGGGAGTGGAATTCCAACGCAACCCCTACTCACAGAAGAACTGTATTTAGTTTCCGCTGCCGACACTGACAATGACGCGATACCCGTCCCATTTGCTACGGTCTGTATGAAAAATCTCATCCTACCTAGTCGTGGGTTTGGATTACGCGAGTTATTAGAAGATTTGGCGCGTGATCGCGAAGTGACTTTAGACGTGAGTTTCGAAATTGATTCTGTTGCTACGACTCGGGACCTTGTTGAGGCGGGTTTTGGGTCTACGGTCCTACCATTCGCGGCGGTTCAACAATCAGTTGAGGCGGGACGCCTTTTGGCTTCACAAATAATTAGGCCTCGGGTTCACCGCATACTAAATTTTGCTTACTCGTCCTCACACAGGGAAAACAATGCGTCCCGGGCCGTACGCGCGCTCATTGATCATGTAGTCTTGGAGTGCATTGATTCAAGTGGGGGGAAGTTGCAAAACGCTTGATTTGAAGGGAGTTTATTGGTCGGATACGAATAACTAATGGTAGATATATTGGAAAGCTTTTTGAGCGTTAGCGTCAGCAACTCTATAATGAGTTCTATTATCAAGAAAGGAAAAACGTAAATGAGTGCCAAAACAGCTGTTGCGGGACTAGATAAGGTAGTCGACGCTTATTCGAAACAGTCCCGCATCATGAACGAGCCTATGACTAAGGGGCGCGCCTATATGTTTGTGATGCAACATAGACAAAATACCATGCAGCGAAATTCTGTTCTTAAATTGAGAGTAGCCACAAACTGCCCGGAATGGGATGTCAAACTTGGAATATTAGAGGCCTGTGTCGAGGAGATTGTTTCCGATACTGATCATGGTGATGGTCGCCCGCATTGGAAGGTGCTTGAAGATTTAGGTGTCGATTGTGGGATGAAGCGTGCAAACATTCGTAACGCAAAGCTTTTGCCCTCAACCCGTCTCGCGTGGCGGGCTTGGGACGGCCTGATGACAAACCGGCATTGGCTATTAGGTCTTATGGCGAATACATGTGCCGAACGTTCAAACGTGCCAGGTTATGGTAAGGGAGAAATTCGAAAGAAAGGCTGGTTCGGCAACGAAAATAGGCGATGGGGGAAATTGTTCGGCCTTGATGAAGGGCAAAGATTGTTTTTTGGGATGCATTCAGAGGCGGATATCAAACACTCCAACCTTGGCTGGAACACCGTTGCTAAACATGCAGGTAAACTAAGGATGGAAGATGAGGTGATAGACGCTTGTGAAGAGAACCTCATTGTCTGGCATCACTACCTGAACGGAATTGCGGACGCCGGCGATCAACTTGATAAGAAAATGGGTTGGCGCCAAAAAGTGGCCTAAGTCACTTATGTTGTAGAGCATGCCGTTTTATTGGCCCCAAGTTTTTCGGGCCCAAGTTGGGGGAACCTATGTCCGAGTTGACACTTACATACGCGGGAAGTGATTACGAACATACAAGAGACCTGACGCGCGGCGATATTAAAGCAGAGGGTATAGATCTCCGTTATCTTAATTTGCAGATAGAGGAAACATTTTATCGTTTCATCAAATTCCGTGAATGGGATGTGTCTGAGATGTCTTTTGGAAAATATATCGCTTTAAAATCCCAGGATGACGATACTGTTACTGCAATTCCAGTCTTTCCTTCGCGTGTATTTCGCCAATCCTCGCTTTTTGTTCTACCTAATAGCACGATCCAGAATGCGAATGATCTCAGAGGAAAAAAAGTTGGCATACCCGAGTGGGCGCAAACTGCGTCAATCTATACGAGGGGATGGTTGGTCCATGACATTGGTATTCCGCTGCAGGAAATCCAATGGATTCAGGCCGGTGTAAACGATCCAGGCCGACAGGAAAAGGTTAAACTAAACTTACCTGAAGGCGTTTCATATACAGCACAACCCAAAAAATCTTTGACAAAAATGTTAATGGATGGGGAAATAGACTGCGTAATGTCTGCTCATCCGCCGGCTCCTGTCGAATTGGGTGAGGACACCATCGTTCATCTTTACCCAGATTATCAAGAGGTAGAAGAGCAATATTACAAGGACACTGGGATCTTTCCGATCATGCATGTGATAGCATTAAAAGGGGATGTGTTTAGGGAAAATCCTTGGATTGCCCAGAATCTTTTGAAGGCTTTTACCGAGGCAAAAGATCGCGCCTTGTTTAGAGTACAGGAAATGACGGCTACTCGGGTCCCGTATGCTTGGTGTTATGAGGGAGCAAAGAAAGCTCGTTCTCTGTTTGGTGACGATTTTTTCCCTTATGGCGTCGAAGCAAACCGAACGACCTTAGATGCATTCTTACAGTATGGATTTGAACAAGGGGTTTGTCAGCGGAAAGTAGCCGTGGAGGAACTTTTTCCCGAAGAAGTGCAGTCCGAGTTTCGCGTTTAATAAAGGACCTAAAATGCTCTTTATCGATAATTCTCTTGTATCCGAGTTACTTAGTATGCGCGAGTGTATAGATGCCCAGGAACGCGCTTTTAGGGACATACCTTCGGGAAAGGCCGCCCATCGGCCGCGCCTAGATATGTATGCGCCGTGTGATCGTGAGGATGGTTATTATCGATGGGGGTCGATGGAAGGCGTCCATAATGGAATTTTTTCAATACGTATGAAGTCCGATATTGTTTCCTGGCCTACAGACACCTCCGGACGTTGGAGTGAGGATAAATATTGCGTTGAACCTGGAACCTACTGCGGCCTAGTATTTTTGTTTTCATCCCAGAATGGTGAGCCGTTAGCCATTATAAATGATGGGACAATTCAGCATATGAGGGTTGGAGGCGGGGCAGGAATTGGTGCGCGTCTTTTATCTCGCGAAAATTCAAAAGCAGTCGGTATGCTTGGTTCGGGTGGGATGGCGCGAACATATTTACAGGCATTTTGCGCTGTCCGTAGTGTTGAATCTGTTAAAGTTTATAGTCCAACAAAAGCCAACCGCGAGCATTTTGCCCACGAAATGGGTGTTGAACTAGGCGTTAACATTGTTGCGGTGGGCAACGCCGAGGAAGCGGTCGCGGGGGCCGACATCCTGGCAACCGCAACAGATTCCATGGAGCCAACTTTCGATGCCAATTGGTTAGAGCCCGGGATGCACGTTACAAATCTTGGCCCTGCGGAAATTAGTGTAGACGCGCTAGACAAGTTTGATGTGAAGGTCCGTCAGGGGGTGGCGGGCGTGGAAATGCCCGAAAGTGACAGAATAAAAAGTGGTATGGGACATTCGCCGATTGCCTACATTGCCGGAACTGAAGAAGAAATGGAACGGCTCCCTCAGCCGGTAGAGGGAAGTATAGGTTTTCGACTTGAATATAATGATTACTGCGCTGTGGTTGCGGATCCCCAAAATGGCAGGACCTCTGATGAGCAGATTACGTACTACCACAACATGGGTTATCAGGGTTTGCAGTTTGCTTCGGTGGGCGGATTAGTTTATCGCAAGGCCAGCGAAGCTGGAAAGGGGCATGAAGTCCCAACCAGTTTATTTTTACAAGACATACGGGACTGACGTGACGGCGACATGACCACGCCATTGGTACTCGTTACGCATGATCCACCTCAACCTATTCGTCATGCCATCATGGAAACACTTGGCACGAGGACCGAGGTGCAATTCCTGCCCGAACTCTCCGCTCCACAAAAAACAGAGTCCATCGGCTCTGCTCGTGCGTTGCTAACATACGATCCCCTTCGAGATTTGGGTGAAGACGGTGTTTCTCTTCTAAAGAATTGCGGCTTAATTCAATGTTTAACGGCGGGTATCGATTATTTGCCTCTGAGTAAAATTCCTCCACATATTCTCGTAGCCTATAACGCAGGAGCCTATGCGGAACCAATGGCGGAACACGTAGTTGCAATGGCGCTCGCTGCTTCGAAGCGTTTGTCGATTGAACACCGGTTAATGATGGAGGGAGAGTTTAATCAATTTGTGGCTACTAAAAAGATAGCGGGTGGAACCTGTGGGATACTTGGCTTTGGGGCCGCTGGGCGGGAGGTGGGGCGTCTAGTCCGAGCGCTTGGCATGGACGTTGAAGCGATCAACCGTTCCGGGAAGACCGGTGAGCCGGTGAGCTTTATAGGAACGCTCGCGGACACGGAAAGAGTGTTAGCTAATGCAGATGTTTTGGTAATCACCATAGCGTTGACACGAAACACGGAAGGTTTGATTGATGCGAGAAAGTTGGCGCTCATGAAGTCTGACGCCGTCTTAGTGAACGTAGCCCGCGGTGAGGTCGTCGACGAGGAAGATCTATATCAGCATCTCGTTCAAAACCCCCATTTTACGGCGTGTCTCGAGGCTTGGTGGGTGGAGCCTGTTCGTCATGGAAAATTTGAAACTCAATTTCCGTTTTTTGACTTACCAAATATCATTGCGTCTCCTCATAACTCGGCTATGACTGACGGCGCCCTTGTGGTTGGGGCTCGCCGGGGCGCACAAAATGTATTGCGCTTTTTGCAGGGAGAGGCTCCACAATTTGTCGCAAGTGACGACATGAAGATGTTTTAATCGGAATAAAACGTATCCATGTGAAGCGCAGCTCGTTAATTATTGCGTCTCCCTATAAGAATATATTTGGTTTCAGGAAGATGCCTAAGAAAGTGCACCCGTCTGGAGAATGTGCCGTATGGCGATTGCCCGCCGGTCGCCATATAAAATCTCCCGCGTGCGCGATGCCATCTTCATCTTGGAAGGTACCTTCTAAGACAAAGGTCTGTTCGATGTCAGTGTGTTCATGAAGGGGAATGGTTGCGCCGGCAGCAAGCCGAAACAATCCGGTAAACAAGCCTGTATTTTCGTTTTGGTAAAGCACCTTCATTTCTACCCCCTCAAAACCGGACATCGGTTGCCAAGTAACATCCTCGTCCTTGATATAGTGTGATGCGAGGGCAGGGTCGGCTGTTTTTTGACGTGTAAGGGTTGCCATTTAATTGCCTTTTCAAAGCTTGAATAACTGGACTGATTACACGCTGGTTAGGCTTTTGTCTGCAAGCAAAATCGCAACGACCGCAACTAGTGATGCTCCCTGGTATTGTCTTTTGAACAATTCAAGTATCAACAATCCAACTAGGGTGCGGAAATCTTACATAAATCGCTGATAGATAACGGATTAATAATTTTAATGATAATGCCGTGGTGGGTTTTGAAGACCTCAACGAGCGGATACACTGCGTCCGACTCGGATTGAATGAGAGGATCCTATAATGGACGTCATCTTCGAACAGATACTTGCACCCAAATCTGGTACAGCGATAGAACTCGACGCAGGGCAGCGTCTCCGAGTAATAGATCTCGAAGGGCAACAGGTCGTCGACATGGCCCTGTTCAATAAGGACAACCCAAAAGAGAAACTGTCTACATCCTATTCGCGAACGCGTTATGTTCCCAAGCCTGGGGCTGACTATGTTCCGCGTGACACCTTGACTGTCGGAGATACTCTTATGTCCACCACTTGCCGTCCCATGATGACGATTACCGAAGATACGCCGGAGGTTAAAGGGGTACACGATGTACACAACAGAATGTGCAATCGGTTTCTATACGAAAGCCACGGAGTGGAATCGCAAGATGGTTGCCACGAAATAATAGCGGCAGCTGTTGAACCATACGGGATTGGGTTTGAAGAAATACCGGATACGATGGATTTGTTTATGAACTACCATCACGACTGTACCCAGCGTCGATGGATTATCGATTATCCAGTATCCAAACCTGGCGACTATATTGAATTTAAGGCGATGATGCCTTTGCTTGTCGGTTTATCTAATTGTCCGATGGATGTTCTTGCTCCTTGCAACGCCTACAACTGCACAACGGTAAAGATCGAAATCTATCCTGAGATCTAGGATACAAGTCTTGATAAATGTTCACTTAATTTTGAAAAGCCATCAAAACCAGCGGAGATAAGGATGACTTCACTTGTTAATTTGGGGCTCCGGGTCGGAGAACTTCTAAAAGAACGCGGCGAAACAGTGGCGGTTTCGGAGTCGGCGGCCGGCGGCCTTATTTCGGCTTCACTCCTATCGGTTTCGGGTGCGTCTGCATACTATCTCGGTGGGGCGTCGGTCTACACGCGATCTGCGCGACGAGGATTGCTACGATTTGATGACACTATGGCACAAATGCGGGGCTCGACGGAGGAATACGCCGTCCTTACCGCCTCAACTATACGGGAAATTGTCGGCGCTGATTGGGCAGTCGGCGAATCCGGTGCGGCCGGGCCAAGTGGCAACCGTTATGGAGACCCGGCTGGACACGCAGCGATCGCAGTGTCAGGTCCGGTAACTGCAACGCGCGTGATCAAAACCAATGACGACGACCGTGAAGCAAACATGTGGGTATTTTGTAAGGAAGCACTAGATTTCTTGTATGAAACAGTCTCAGAGAATTGATGTGATCACTGTTTATGGAATTAAAAATTGCGACCAATGCAGGCGAGCCCTTAAATGGCTTGGAGACATGGGGGTACAACACTCGTTTCATGATTTTAGGGTAGACGGATTATCAAAAGCCTTATTACAGGAATTTTGTGAGCACGTAAGTTGGGAAAATATCCTCAATAAACGAGGTACAACATGGCGAAGGCTGAGCGATAGCCAAAAAGACGGCATAAGCGCGGCTAACGCCCAGGAATTGATGTTGTCCAATCCAACACTGATAAAAAGGCCTGTTTTTAAAATAACCAATACCATACTTATTGGTTTTTCTGGCGATGAGTTGGAGAAGCTCAAAAGTATAGTGTTATGATATTGTCCCAAGCGATGTCGTAACATCTACAACGGCAACTCCACCTTTTTGGACCTCGGCCACCGCTCTATGCAATACGTCCTGAAGTTGTTCGGGTGTCTGTACCGGGCCTTCTGCCCATGCGCCAAAGCCTCTTGCGACTTCGGCAAAATTGATAATTGGATCCTTCATCGCTTGTCCTATCCAGGCGTTTTCCACAGGTCTTTTTCGGGTGTGAGCAACTTCGACTTGGTGAACTTCGTCGTTACCCCAGGTCGAATTGTTATTAATAATATGGAGCATCGGTATTCGATAGTGGACGGCTGACCAAATACAACCAGGTGCCATGAGATAGTCCCCATCGCCACCTAGAGAAACACAGAAACGCCCCTGTTCCCGGAGGGCAAGTGCGGCGCCGATCGCAGCTGAAGCGTTGTATCCGACGCCGCCACCTCCGTCGGTTCCCAGGTAGCTACCGGCACCGGGAAAATTCCAAACAACTTCATTAAAACTTCGGTGATTGGCGGCAGTAAGTGTCCAAGGTTTATCCTTCACCGCCTGGTATACTTCATGGATCATTCGCTCGACTTTTATGGGCGTTGTATTCCAGTCTTTTTGGGCTTCTTCCCGTTGTTTCTTCCGAAGGCGCTCATGGCGCAGGGCGAGATCCTTTTTTCTATTTTCTATGCGCGTTAGGTCAGTATCGCTTTTTTCAATTACTTTGCGGACTTCTGAAATTAGACAGTCCAGCCCGTGCTCGGGGTCGCACACAAGGTGCAGATCTACGGGAGGTGTCGGGCCTCCGAACGCAGTCCATGAATTGTTGTCGATCGCGTTTAAAGACATATCTATTATTTGGGGCGGAGCCTTTGTCCGTGTCTCTAGAATGTCGGATCGTCTTCGTACGGCGTAGGTTCCCATAATATTATTTATATCTATGGGGTCGAGGCAGAGAATTACGTCGGCCTCTCGAATTGCGTCTAAATCACCAGAAAGATTTTGTGGATGGGAACTGGGCCAGCAATAAACGCCACGATCGTTGATAGCGCCTGCGCCGGTTTCGTTCAAAAGGTTTATGAGCGGTTCTCTTACTCTTTCATAAATGCCAAAACGTCCGCCCACAAGCAACGGAAATTCAGCATTCACTATCATCTCTGCAACCCTGGCTAGACTTTCAGTATTTGGTGCAATGGGGGGAGGGGCCTGATATCGAGGTAATTTGGGTTCTACTGTTTCTATTTCGTCGTTTATTGGTAGTTCTTGGATGTGAGTATCAATGGAAATATAAACCGGTCCAGCTGGAGGAGTTGCCGCAATGGCCTTGCCGCGCAAGATTGATTTCACCGTTGCATTCGGGGTGGGCGGTTCGTCAGTCCATTTCACCCAATTTTTTATGATATCGGCTTGGGTCGATGCAGAGTGGTTCCATTCTATAAAACGTCTTTTATCGGGATCGAGCGGGCCAGCACCGCCTAAAAATACTACAGGTGCTCGATCACAGTACGCGTTATACAATCCCATCGAGCCGTTCATGACACCGACTAAATCGTGCAAAATGCACAGCGATGGTTTTCCGGTTGCTTTAGCGTAACCATGAGCCATTGATGCCGCGGATAATTCGCTGGTACAAAGAATTATCTGTGGGTCGATATTCCGATTGAAATTTACGAGGGAATCGTGAAGACCTCGATAACTAGCCCCTGGTAGTAGGAATACATAGCCGAAATCCATTTTCTGTAATGTGTCAGCAATAACGTCAGAGACGTATTCGGGTTTTAGTATATTTGCCGATAAATTAAGTGGCGTTTCGTGGTGAGTATAGTTTTGAGTTTGTTCTTTCATGCGATTTTTCAGTTTCCTTTTCCAATACGGAAAAATTCCAATATATTGACGCCAGTTGACGAAGTTAAATGAGCGGCTGGCCGTGGATCGTATACCAAAGGGTGTACAGCAACCGTATAATCAAAACATCATTTTCCAAATACTCCTTCATTGTGGAGCGTGACGAATAAAGATCGCACAAGATCACCAATTATATCGACGGCCGCTGACGCCGGGCGATCAATTCGTTTTATCAGTGTTCTTGTAAGTTCGATAGTTTGGACCCGGCACCCTATTAATTCACCACCCTTAATATCTGACACGATTGAAGAATAGGGCATTAGTCCATAGCCAAGACCACGCCGGACAAAATCTTTTATGACATCGGGGCTCGTGGCTTCAAACCGAACATCAAGTTTTATGTTTTCTTTTGCAGCGGCGGCTTCAAGCATCATTCGGCTTCCTGAAGGTCGTGAGAAAAGGATTAGCGGTTTGCCCTTAAGGTAATCGACAGTGCAGTTTGCGGTTGGAAACTTACAGTGTGACGTGGAGCCGATTAGATAAACACTTTCAGTCACCAACGGCTCTACCGTGAAGTAGGTTCGCGGCTCAGGGTTTACCATTATTGCAAGGTCGACCCGCCCGGTATCAAGCCCCTCTAAAAGAAAATAAGAAGCACCTTCTGTAATGTTTAGTTCTAAAAGCGGATACCGTTGACTGACGATTTCCGCTAGCCGTGCGTAGAGAAGTCTGCTGGAGGTTGCCGAGGCGCCGATTGTTACATTACCACGAGGGCTAATTTTTGTTGCCGACATTTCATCACGAATGTCGGCTAACTCGCGAAGTATACTACTCGTTCGCTCCTTCATGCGTTCGCCTTCTGGGGTAAGACTTATACCGCGTGCATGGCGCTCGAGTAGTTTTACGCCAAGCTCTTCCTCGAGTATTTTAATATGTCGACTTAAAGCAGATTGTGCGATGTTGGCTCTCCCCGCTGCCGCACGGAATGAGCCGGAATCAGCAACAAGGGCGAAGTATTGTAGTTGGCGGAAATCCACTGACTTTCCTTAGTGATCTAATTTTGAGATCAATATAATCACGATATGATATTTGTCACAATTATAAACCATGTTTAGTCTCGTCTCACTAATTCTTGGATTAGTGATGCTTTAGTGGTTTAAGGACTAAAATTTGTAAATCCCTGGATAATTGAGAAGGATACGCGCTTATGGCAGATAAATCAGGAGCGGCGAAGCAGTCGGATGGTCCAATTATTGCCCCCCAAAATGAATTAAAAATTCCGTACAATGATCTTCGTCAATGGTTAGAAGAGGCCGAAAAGCTTGGTGAGGTCAAACATGTTCAGGGAGCTTCGTGGGAGCGTGACATTGGTATGGCAAGCGAGGTTGTTCAACATAATGAAAAGGCACCGTGTGTTGTATTTGAGGATGTTCCGGGAACAATAGAGGGCTCACGGGTACTCGTGAACTTTTTTGCGGCCAAACGTATGAACATGACCCTTGGCTTTCCTTCCGATCTGTCGAAGATTGAACTTACAGACGCCTTTCGGCAGGCCTATATGGAGAATATGAAAGAAATCCCGCATGTGACTGTGGATGACGGACCTGTTTTGGAAAATGTTTTGGAGGGGGATGATATCGATGTAGAGGCGTTTCCCACTCCTATGTGGCACGAAGACGATGGGGGTCGTTATATTGGTACCGGTTCCTATAACGTTACGCGGGATCCGGATACTGGTTGGATAAACATCGGTACATATCGGGTGATGGTCCAGAGTAAAAATGAGGTTGGGTTTTATATTTCGCCTGGAAAACACGGCCGTATTCATCGGGATAAGTTCGAAGCGTCTGGTGAGCCAATGCCTGCCTTAATTGTTGCCGGTGGCGACCCCATGACGTTTTTGATGGGTTGTTCGGAAGTACCTCCAAATATGTGCGAATTCGATGTGGTCGGTGGCTTTCGGGGCGAAGCAATGAAGATGATAGAAGGCAAACACACAGGTTTACCGTTTCCGGCCGATGCCGAGGTGGTACTTGAAGGCTTTGTTCATCCGACAAAACGGAAGGAAGAGGGGCCATTCGGGGAATGGACAGGATATTATGGTTCTAAAATGCGTGAGGAGCCAATCATGGAAGTCAAGGCAGTCTACCATCGAAATAATCCGATCCTTCTTGGGTGCCCTCCACAAAGGCCACCAGATGAATTAGCCCGTTATCGGGCAGTCACGCGATCGGCATTGTTAAAAGAAAATATTGCCAAGGCTGGAGTGCCAGACGTTGAGGCCGCATGGCTCCACGAGGTCGGTACGGCACGAATGCTTATCGGTGTTTCGATCAAGCAACGTTACCCGGGACACGCAAAACAAGCTGGCCACATTGCGTGCCAGTGTCATGTCGGTGCGTATGCGGGAAAATACGTCATTGTCACTGACGAGGATATAGATGTTTCGAACCTCGAGGAGTTGATATGGGCGATGCTCACACGTTCTGATCCCGCGGAGTCTATTGAAATTATTCGGGGAACGTGGTCGACCCATTTAGATCCGCGGATTCCACCAGAGGATAAAGCCAAGGGGAACTTGACAAATAGCAGGGCAATCATCGATGCCTGTCGCCCATTTCATTGGAAGGACGATTTTCCTCCCGTGAACGCTCCCTCTCCGGGTCTGGCTAAAGAGGCTCGCGATAAATGGGGTCACCTCTGCGACTAAATATAGTTATCCCGAACAGCCATTAAGGGATTTACCATCCCTTAATGGCTGCCTTGCGCAACAAAAATAGATAGGAACCACCTGAATGGATGGATCTATAACAAATCGGTATTTACAAACAGATTTGCGTGATTTCATCAGCGCTGTTGACGAGGGCGGTGAGTTAAAAAATGTTTCGGGAGCTCATTGGGATAAAGAAATCGGTGCTGTAACCGAAGTTCTATATCGTGAACAAGTCGACCGATCGCCGGCTCTTCTTTTTGATAATGTTCCTGGGTATCCAAAAGGTTTTCGTTGTTTGTATGGGATGTTGGGGTCACCTATGAGGCTCGCTCTGGGAATGGGGATTGACCCCAAGACGTCGGGCGATCGTCGAGGGATGTTAGACGCCTATCGTTCACGGATAAAAAAATACGAACCTTTGCCTCCTCGAATGGTCACGGAGGGCCCTATATTACAAAATGTCGACCGCGGAGATGAAGTAGACCTGACCAAGTTCCCGGTACCGGTTCACCACGAAAAAGATGGTGGGCGGTATATTGGGACTGCGTGTGGTGTTATCACTAAAGACCCTGACACCGGGCGTATTAATGTCGGTACTTATCGAGTGATGTTAAATGGAAAAAAGCTAGCGACGTCCTATATTTCGAATGGTAAACAGGGGCGGATCCAACGCGATAAATATCTGCGCGAAGGAAAGAAATGCCCAATGGTGATTGTGGTCGGAATTGACCCTGCAACGTATATTGCGGCTCGTTATACACTCTCTGATTCAATTCCCGAACTTGATTGGGCAGGCGGCTTAAGCGGAAAACCACTAGAATGCATCGCGGGTGAAGTTACGGGTTTACCATTTCCAGCGCGTTCAGAGCTGGTTCTTGAGGGTTGGGTTTCGCCGGAGGACACAGCCCTAGAGGGACCATTCGGGGAATGGACAGGATATTATGCGGGTGCGGCCAAGGAGGAGCCCTTAATCACTATCGAGCGTGTTTATTACCGGGATGACCCAATATTGACCTGTGCGGCAAGTCAAAAGCCACCGCATTCCCACTTGTTTGAAAGATGTTTTATTCGGTCGGCGGGCCTTCTCGATTCACTCGAAGGGGCTGGGATACCGGACGTAAAAGGTGTTTGGGTTCATCAAGCCGGGTCTGGACGGACGTTTGTAGCAGTGTCTATAAAACAGCGATATTTTGGGCATGCTAATCAGGTAGGGCTCGTCGCATCGCAGGTTAACCCGGTTGGATATGTCGGCAGGTATATTGTTGTCGTAGATGAAGATATTGATCCTACTGATATCAATGATGTGATTTGGGCAATGGGAACTCGGTCAGACCCTAAACGCGACATGACAATCTTAGACCGGACCTGGTCATCACGTCTGGACACGATGGTTTTCGATGAAAAGCTATACAATAGCCGGGTTGTTATAGATGCTTGTATTCCCTATGAGCACATCAATGATTTTCCAGAAGTTGCTATGACCTCGCCAGAACTGGCCAAGGAAGTCCGTGAGAAATTCCCCGATGTCTTTAACTAAAGTGCCTTTGAGGATTGGTTTTTTGACAGCAAATGGCCGCTAATGGTTAGTTTTGCCCTATGATTCTAATATTCTAAAAGCGCTGTCACTCTTCGCTTTGTTTTGTGCTCGGTCCCGCGCTGATTCGTCCCGCGCGTGAATATGGTACAGAGCATCACCAGCCTCCACGCGATCTCCAATTTTTGCCTGGAGGTCTAGTCCTGCCCCTTTATCTTTTGGGCATCCTGCTTCTCGCGCAACTTCAGCCAGGGAAAGGCTGTCTATAATTTTGATCGTCCCGCTTTTTGGTGCCGCGACCGTGGCATTGAAGGTGCCGATTTCGATTTTTTGCGGGGGCGCGCCCTGGGCTCTGAGCATACGTTGAAATGTTTCATACGCAGCACCGCTGTCCAATATCTGAGCTGCTCTAATTTTGGCCTCGGCATTGGATAGATTTGGGTCGAAAGCGAGTATAGAACTTGCGAATTCGAGCGCTTTTTTTCTTAGATCAGATGGTGCCCTAATATTCTCTAAGGTTGCTAGGACATCGCGCGCTTCCAGTGCGGGACCGATACCACGACCAATGGGTGCATTGCCGTCTGTTATGCGGACCTTCAGTTCGATTTGCAGGGCCTTGCCTACGTGTTGAAAAAGCTCTTTCAGTTCCCGAGCCTCATCTGAGGTCCGAACCTTCGCTGTTTGACCTAGTGGGATGTCTATGACGCAATGCGTTGTCCCAGCTGCTAACTTTTTTGAAAGAATTGAAGCTACGGACCAACGGAGGGAATTAAGATTTAAAGGTTGCGTTATCGAATTCATAATGGTGTCGATCCTGGAGTGATTGAGGCGGCCGTTCCAGGCGATGCATCCATTCGCCTCTGCGACGACCCTTTGAACATCATCAACGCCCAGGTTCACGTTGGCTAAGACCTCCATCGTATCTGCGGTACCGGCGGGCGATGTAATTGCTCTGGATGAGGTTTTCGGGATGATAAGCCCATAGGAGGCCACGATGGGGACGACTACCAATGTTATCCGATTTCCCGGTATGCCGCCCATGGAGTGTTTGTCGACTATGAGGCCTGGTGGCCACTCAATATGGCGGGCGGATTCTGCTCGTGCTCGGGCGAGAGAGAGCGTTTCGTTATCCGATAAGCTTTCAGTAATCGCCGTCAGGAAATTACTGATATCTTTGTCCGTGTAGTTGCCCGCGACCATATCGTTAAATACCGCCGAGTATTCGTCAACATTAAGAGAATCTCCCGCTAGTTTGCGCGTTTGAAACGCGATGGTCTCAGGCGGTTTTCTGGTAATTGCACTCAGAAACTCATTAATACCTTCTTCAGGTAAACCGTCATTTATTATTGTTTTCTTTATAATATCTGGGGAAAGTGCGCTGCTCTTGCGCCTAAGACGCGTTTCGATATCTGACACGCTTTCCCGGGCGCGTGAGGCTAGACGCTGGGCGAGAAGTTTTGCGGGTGCGGTAATTTCGATCACCACAATAGGAGAATGCAGAGAAAGGGCCTCTGAAACGACAGACCTTGAGATATTGACAATAACGTTTCGGCCCGCGTTGAGGTCCTCTCTGTATTTGGCCAGAATGCCGTAAAAAAGCCCGTGCGCTTCCCAAGCTAATATAAACTCACCATTGGCCTTTGAAACTTTGAATTTATCTGGCTCCACACCCGTATGGTTTTCTCCGCCCGAACTTTCGGGGCGAGTTATGACCCGTGTTGCAAAAACGTAAGCACAATTATCAGCGAGTTGTTTTTGGGCGCCATCGATAAGTGTATCTTTGCCGGCGCCGCTCGGACCGACCACGAGAAAAAGAGTGCCCGGAGTATTTTTACTTTGGGTAGTGTCTTGTGCGGCACAATCGTCCATTAGATTAGTTTGTTATGGTAACATCGAGACCAATATCGACTGCTGGCGCCGATTGGGTCATGCGACCAACCGAGATTACGTCAACCCCTGATTCAGCTTTTTCTTTAATCGTATCAATCCGGATACCACCCGATGCCTCGGTTTTCGATCGTCCGTTAATTATTTCTATACCCTTCTTCATCATCTCGGCGGACATGTTGTCGAACATTATGACGTCCGCACCGGCTTCGGCAGCCTCTTTGACTTGGGTGAGAGTATCGCATTCGACTTCGATTTTTGTGAGGGCGGGAGTAACGGCGCGGGCTTGTCCTATCGCCTTGGTTATCGAACCGTGAACAGCGATATGATTGTCTTTGATTAAGACACCATCATGCAATCCTAATCGGTGTGGTCGGCAACCACCGACGCAGGCTGCATATTTGGAAAGCATTCTAAGTCCAGGTATTGTCTTTCGCGTATCGATCAACTGTGCATTGGTGTGAGTGATCAAAGAGGCATATTCGCGTACAGCTGTGGCAATCCCGCACATAAACTGGAGTACATTGAGTGACGTTCGTTCTGTCGTAAGAAGCCCCCGCCCAGGACCTGTCACCCGCATTAAACTTCGCCCTTTCTTTAAGTGCGTTCCGTCTTTGACCAATACTTTTACCCTGGCATCCGGGACCATGTGACGGAAAACTTCCGCCGCTATTTCTATGCCAGCTACCACGATATTCTGCCGCGTGTTCATGACAAAGTCGGCTTTTGCCTGCTCAGGGATCATTATATTGGTCGTGAGGTCTTGTATTCCCACGTCTTCCGCGACCCAATCTTCAATTAATAAGTGAAGGTCGTCTTTTGGTGGGAGCAGAAATCGAGGGTCCGGGGCAGTTGAACGAACCTTAGGTCTTTTACGAATCGTCTTTTGAGTGGCCATTTCGGTGTCTCGCTGCTAACAGAAAATTATCTGTAAGCAATCAGGCTAGATTGAGCAAGATAATAGAACAATTATCAATTTTTGGTGACGTGCACTGGAAGGTTCTGCTTTAATCAGCGCAAATGCGGAGGAGCGTTATGGATACTGGAGTTGAAAACACCCGGGAACTACCCAAAGAAATAGATATTAACACGGATACTCGGGAAATCCTTGCGCGCGCTAACCGGTATGCTGAAAAATGTAACTTCAAGGATTGGTTAATAGTGGATGTAGATGCTCATCACTCAGAGATGGCATCATGGAAAGAAGTCGTAACACATATAGAAGATCCCGTGCTCCGTCAGACCGCGATAGAGCTTCAGAAACGGACCGGTTCAACCGCTGGATTATCTAACCACGTGGGCGGGTTGCGTTATCAAGATGTTGGCGGGCGCATACCTCACCAGACGGCACTCCGCGAGGAAGTGGATGATGACAGTGTTCACCGGGATGTCACTCTAATGCGGCGAGTAATGGACGCACTGTATATAGATTATCAGGTGTTATTTCCGGGAAACTTGCTCCAACTTGGGTTGCATCCCCAGCCTAGGGTCGAGGTCCAACTCGCATTTGCCTACAATCGGTTTTTGATGGAAAGAATAATTCCGGCGGAGAAACGTTTAAAGACGCTGTTATATTTACCGTTCTGCGAACCTAAAGAGTGCGAACGCATGGTTACAGAATTTGCAGATCACCCTGACGTTATCGGATTTATGGTTACGTCCGTGCGCTACAAATCGGTGCATCACGATAGTTATATGCGTCTCTATTCGATGATCGAAGAAACCGGAAAGCCATTATGTTTTCACGCCGGGAATAACTGGCAGGACGATTATCTCAAACAGCTTGACACTTTTATTTCAATGCACGCCATTTCTTTCGTTCTCTGTAACATGGTTCACCTTGCAAACTGGGTTATGCACGGCCTAAACGAACGTTTTCCTGATCTCGACGTTATATGGACTGAGAGCGGCGTAGCTTGGGTGCCCTTTATGATGCAGAGGCTAGATAATGAATATCTTATGAGGTCCTCTGAGGCGCCAAACCTCAAGAAACTCCCAAGTGAATATATTCAAGATATGTATTTTACTACCCAGCCGATGGAACGAACGAATACGGAACTGCTTGAAGCCAGTTTTAAAGCAATGAAGGCGGAGACCCAATTACTTTATGCCTCTGACTGGCCCCATTGGGATTTTGATTCTCCCACTAGCGTATACGATTTACCCTTTTTGAGTGAAGAAGCGAAAAGAAACATTCTCGGTAGAAATGCTGCGCGCCTATTTGGCTTGCCTGACGCACCCTCCAAATGAAACTGATCTGAGATTACTTCGAGAATGAGAGTGCCGCGTTACCGCTTCAATCGCACCTGATCCAAGATTGATTTTAAACTTTCATCGTCTTTACCCATTGGCCGAACACGGTCAAACCTTTTACGCTCGTCACCACGCCAAGTTGCTGGTTTCGTAGCGTCGATTGCGAGTTTTCCGCCAACGCGCATCACCGTGTAGTCCTCTTTTACTTGTGGGATTGATATGTCGAGTGGATGTAAGCGGGTATTGGGCACGATGTGGGCCATAGTTTGGGGATCGCACCGAGCTGCTATTGCCCAAAGAACCTCTTGAGCGTCATATATGTCGACGTCCTCATCCACAGCTATGACAACTTTCACGTGGAGATTTGGACCGGAGAGTGCTGACATTAGGGTATCGCGGACTTGGCCATCCCATCTCGCCTCCATTTGGATAATCATCATAAACTGTGAAGCCCATGGCGGTACGAATACGTCTAAGATGTTTGTATTCCCGTGGGTCTCTTTCAACCGATTGTAGTAGGTCGCCTCCATCGGTAGGGTAATTAGTGGTTGATGATCAGTAAACCAAGTTGCTTGCATGTGCCGGAATATTGGGTCTTTGCGATGAGTTACTCCGGTAATCTCGTATACCGGCGCGGGTCCCTCGGCACCGGCCCCGAAAGTGGTAAATTCTCCAAAAGGACCCTCCGGCGCTCGATCCGTCGGGTGCACCAAACCCTCAATGACAACTTCCGCATGCGCGGGTACTTCTAAGTCGATTGTGTCACACATTACCATTTCGATATCTTCACCAAGGATACCAGCACCGTATTCGAGTTCATCAAAATCTTCATGTTTGCCGGACCAATTAGACATGATCTCGTATACGGGATGCAAACCGATGGCAAAGGCCATTGGCATTGGCTCGTTTTTTGCGACGTATTTCATGTAGTGCGCGTAGTTATGTCGGGCCGCCATCCAAAAAGTAGCTTTTTTAGGATCGTCGGTTAGCATCATTCTGATAATCGCTTCATTTCTGATGCCTGTTTCGGGATCTTTGGTTATCGTAATTCCTGACCCTAAGTAACGGCCACCGTCACCGTGACTATGTTGAGGTATGGGGAGCGCGTGCAGATCGATATCGGGTCCTAGCATTTTGACTTCTTTGACCGGCCCATCGTCAACAATTATGGATTTTCCCCGCTTTGTCGCCATTTGTTCTGCAAGGTAAGGACAGACAGCATTTGGCGTATCCAGCCCGAAGGCCGCCGCTTGTCCAGCGCGATCTTTTATCAAAATATCCGTGAGGCGCCATCCTTCGAAGCCAGTCATGTTATGGAACATAAGAGGTCCCTGGCTTTCAGAGCACAAATATCCGATTTGCGTAAGTGGATCCACAGGATCATGTATATGCAACATTCGATTGTCGATAGAGTCGAGAAATGTACGCAGCGAATGCGGCATGGTGTGGGTTTCCTTTGTTAGTTGTCGGAGCAATATACCGTAACGTTGATGTCTTACACTAATTTATATTTTTCCAGTACAGTATTAGATTGAATTGATTAAAGTGTCATAGCACCCATATCATTATGGGTTTTATTGTAGTTTTTCATAGACGGTGTTAAGCACCCTTGGTGGTAATATGATAAACCGCAGAGCCCTAGAATATCGCACTTTTATCAAGGGACAGAAAGGAACGACCGATGGCGACTAAAGCATCTGATCTTGGCACCCACGCGCCCCGTGTGTGGGGTAAATTCAATTGGGAAGACCCAATGGGCCTGGAGGGGTTGCTGAGTGAAGACGAGCGAATGATTGCCGAGACCGCACGTCAGTACGCTCAAGAAAAACTGATGCCTCGTATCGTAGAGGCGTACAATGAAGAAAAGGCGGATCCATTATTGATCCCCGAAATGGGCGAACTCGGACTATTGGGAGCAACTATTCATGGTTACGGTTGCGCTGGCGCTTCTTACGTCGCCTACGGCTTAATTGCTCGTGAGATTGAAAAAGTTGATTCTTCCTATCGTTCGACACTCTCTGTTCAATCAAGTTTGGTCATGTGGCCGATATACAATTATGGCACGGAAACACAACGTCAAAAATATCTACCGAAACTGGCTACAGGAGAGTCCGTGGGGGCCTTTGGGTTGACCGAACCGGACCATGGCTCTGATCCAGGCGGAATGAAAACGAGAGCAAAAAAAGTTGACGGTGGATATCGGATTAGCGGTTCTAAAATGTGGATTTCGAATGCTCCCCTAGCGGATGTTTTCGTTGTTTGGGCAAAGGATGATGAAGATGTCATTAGAGGATATATCTTGGAACGTGGCATGGAGGGTCTTTCTACGCCCCATCTCAAGAACAAGCTTAGTTTACGAGCGTCGGTCACCGGAGAAATCGCAATGGATGACGTCTTTGTTCCCGACGAAAACTGGCTGCCGGAGGCACGCGGGTTAGGTGGCCCTTTTGGTTGCCTTAATAATGCCCGTTACGGGATAGCGTGGGGTGCACTTGGCGCGGCAGAATTTTGTTGGAGGGCTGCCCGAGAGTATGCGTTGGAGCGCACGCAGTTCGGTAAGCCACTGGCGTCTTTTCAGTTGGTGCAGAAAAAGTTGGCCGATATGCAGTCTGAAATTTTTATCGGCCTGCAGTCTGCGTTACAGATGGGCAGGATGATGGATGACGGAACTTGTGCGCCAGAATTAATCTCAATGCTGAAACGCAATTCCACGGGTAAGGCCCGCGACATTTGCCGAGACGCTCGTGACATTCACGGCGGAAATGGGATAACGGACGAGTACCATGTCATGCGTCACATGATGAATATGGAGACAATCTATACCTATGAGGGCACTCATGACATACATGCGTTGATCCTCGGGAGAGCGCAAACCGGCATCCAAGCATTTTTCTAAGTTTGTTTGATTAGACCCGTGAGCTTTAGGAGCAATCGACCCTCACGAGGGCTGGATTTCATTAAATGGTAAGCCCTCTAGATCATATCCGAGTTTTAGATATGAGTCGCATATTAGCGGGCCCGTGGTGCGGGCAGACATTTGCGGATCTCGGGGCGGAAGTCATTAAAGTCGAACGCCCTGGGCTGGGTGATGATACGCGTAGCTGGGGTCCTCCTTTTATGCTGGATGAGAAAGGATGCGAGACCAACGAGGCTGCATATTTTTTGTCTGCTAATCGCGGTAAGAAGTCGGTGACCGTGGATATCACAAAGCCCGAAGGTCAAGAAATATTGCGAAAATTGGCAGCTAGTTCTGATGTGTTGATTGAGAACTACAAAGTTGGCGGACTACGTAAATATGGCCTCGATTATGATAGTCTTTCTAAAGTTAATCCTCGCCTAGTTTATTGTTCAATCACCGGATTTGGACAAACAGGCCCTTATAGTTCGCGAGCGGGATATGATTTTCTCATTCAAGCAATGGGTGGTCTCATGAGCGTCACGGGTGAAGCCGCGGAGAAGCCTGGAGGGGGCCCGCAGAAAATCGGCGTTGCACTATCCGATATCTTAACCGGTTTATACACCATGATAGGGGCCTTATCGGCTTTGGCGCATAGGGATAAGACTGGTCGGGGTCAGCACATTGATATGGCATTACTGGATGTCACCATCGCTGCAATGGCAAACCAAGCCATGAATTATCTGATTGCGGGCCAAGCACCAACCTATATGGGCAACGCTCACCCTAATATCGTCCCGTACGAAGCATACGAATCTGCGGACCACCATATTATATTAGCAATCGGAAATGATGGGCAATTTCGCCGTTTTTGTGAGGTCGCCGGACGTGCCGATCTTGCAGATGACGCCGCGTACTCCACTAACCGTGCACGAGTAGAAAACCGTAATGTGCTGGGTGTAATATTACGGGAAATAATTTTGGAAAAGCCCCGGGAATATTGGCTCGAAAAATTAGAAAAAGTGGGGGTACCTTGTGGACCGATTAACAACCTCCAACAAATTTTTGATGATCCGCACGTGATTGCTCGAGAAACTCAGAGAGAAGTAAAACACCCGGTTGCTGGTTCTTTGCCGTCAGTCGCAAACCCGATCCGCATGTCGGATGTAGAAATATCGTATGACAAGGCCCCTCCAACGCTGGGTCAGCACAATGTAGACGTTTTAAAGGGGCTACTGGAATTTAATGATGACGATATAGAACGGTTCCGGCGTGCTGGCGTAATCTAAGTCGATATCTTGACACTAAACGAGGCCTTCTCCATTGTTTGTGTACAAACAATTATGAGTAGTGGCTTTTACTTCCGGTGGGGCCAATGCCGGGGGCAAAACTTATAACGATATGAAACAACAATCAGGTTATGTATTAGAAGAGCAAGCTGGTCATTTGCTGCGTCGAGCACACCAACGACATACCTCGATTTTTCAGACTATTATTGCGGACGATCAGCTTACCCCGTTACAATTTGCGGCGCTTATGAAACTAGCTGATGTCGGGGAAACCTCTCAGAACCTTCTAGGTCGTTTGACTGCAATGGACGCTGCGACGATGCAAGGGGTAATTAAACGGCTATTAGCGCGCGGACTAATCGATCGCCGTCCCGATCCAGGTGACAGGCGGCGTTTATTGCTCACCCTTTCGGGCTCTGGCCGGAAATTAGCATCAGACTTAAGTGTGCAGGGTTCGAAAATTACCGACATGACACTTGAGCCACTTTCGTTGAGTGAAAGAAAACATTTTATTCAGCTTTTGCGCCGCTTATCGGATTGAATTTTGTTTGGTTGTGTTGTGCCCAGGCCGGCCGTGGCCAGCCATATAAGTATAAAAAACGAAAAAGCTTTTTATGATGATCGCTAACGTTTTGCTTTATCGAGTACGTCGAGCATTTCTTTAGGGGTAATTAATTTACGACGCGGAGCGCCTTCCGGTGCCGATGTTACTTCGTACTGGTCAATGGCTTGCCAGTCCGTATATGAGACCACTCGTGTGTTTCTTTCTTTAAGTATAGCATCAATATTGCCACAACCATCACGGAGGTCGGTGGAATATTCCGACATAATTTTCTCAACAACCTCAAGAGAATCATTTTTATTTGTACCAATTGTGCCGGTGGCTCCGCGTTTTAACCAGCCGACGGCATAGAGACGATCAGCCACTTTTCCTTCGTCGTGCTCTACTATCCCCCAACCGTCGTTGAAGGGTAAGTCACCGATAGGGTAGGCCCGAGATCCAATGCAGGTAATGACCAGTTGGCACGGTATATCCACGGTATCACCCATGCC
>CAZOHS010000011.1:0-39657 GCA_964579285.1 uncultured Rhodospirillaceae bacterium
AGGCGAGGACCATACGCGCACTGTCGCGCGCCGCATGTTGCCCATGTTCAAGGGTGTATTCCCGGCCTATTTTTCCCACCCAAGAAATTGCTCCATCAACACGAGGTACCTGGCCTGAAACGAACAAAAGGTTGCCTGATATTTTCCAGTTAAGTATTTTTGCAACCTTCGGCGCCGCTACTTTGGGAAGCTTTAGCCCCATACTTTGAATTTTGGTCTCGACCTGACTGTTCATATCTTTCTCCAAGGAATATTTCTCTTCATATTTAAAACACCTTATTGGACCAAAGTAGGACAAGAGTTAAACTTAGCAGGGGCGTAACGCACCCTTGAGTATGATCGCAAAATAATCTGAGCAAAGGTTCGACATAGAAATACATAACATGGCACAAAAGCGTTCAATATTAGTTGCCGGTCATCGTACCAGCATCTCCCTAGAAGAAGAATTTTGGTCTGAATTACTTCGAATAAAGACAGAGAGGCAGATATCGATAAACCGACTAATCACCGTCATTGATCAACAACGAACGACCAATCTCTCTTCAGCAATACGTCTATTTGTCCTCGCCGAAATAAAAGCCAAAGCGGTATCAGATAATTGCTAAAAGCTGTAAACCGCGCACAGCAAAGCACCTTATACCCGAACTATTTTCCCAGGGTTCATTATGTTCAGTGGATCAAAAACTTGTTTCATACCGCGCATTAGATCGAGCGCCGCACCGTGTTCTTGCTCTAGATTATCAATCTTGCCGTAACCAACACCGTGCTCGCCTGTGCACGTACCCTCCATATCAAGAGCACGCGTGACGAGACGCTCGTTCAATGCAATTGCCCGATTAATTTCTCCCTCATTCTCTGGGTCTAGAACCATGTCAACATGAAAATTACCGTCACCAACATGTCCAACTATAGGTGCCAGCAAACCCGATGCTTCTATATCTTGGCGTGTTTCCGCAATGCACTCGGCCAATCTTGAAATAGGCACACACACATCTGTGGGCCATGCCTTGGCACCCGGACGCAATTGCATATTGGCGTAATGGGCATCATGGCGTGCTTGCCAGAGCTTAGACCTCTCTTCGGGCCGGGATGCCCAGTTAAAATCCGCACCTCCGAAATCGTTGCTGATTAACTGGACCTGTTTAACCTGCTCTTCGACGCTGGAGGCCGTCCCGTGAAACTCATAAAACAAAGTAGGTCTTTCTGCGTATCCAAGGTCAGAAAAATTGTTAAGCGCCCTCATCTGTATCTCGTCTACCAGTTCTATCCGGGCGATGGGTACGCCCGACTGTATCGTCATTATTACCGTATTCACGGCATCTTCAACGGTTGGATAGGTGCAAACAGCTGCTGAAATTGTCTCCGGGATACCATAGAGCCTAAGTGTAATGTCCACTATCACACCAAGCGTACCCTCGGAACCAACGAAGACACGGGTCAGATCATATCCAGCCGATGACTTACGCGCCCGTTTTCCTGTCCGAATATAGCGACCATCGGGAAGCACTACACCCACAGAAAGTACATTTTCACGCATGGTCCCATAACGTACTGCATTAGTCCCAGAAGCTCTCGTCGCAGTCATTCCTCCGATCGTCGCATCTGCACCGGGATCAATCGGAAAAAACAACCCGGTGTCGCGCAAATATTCGTTCAGCTGCTTCCTTGTGACGCCGGATTCCACTGTTACGTCAAGATCCTCCGAATTTAATTGAAGCACGCCATTCATTTGTCCCATGTCAACGCTTATTCCTCCTTGCAGCGCTGCGATATGACCCTCGAGGGAGGTCCCAACGCCAAAAGGTATTATGGGCGTTTTGTGTGTACGGCACGTATTCATAATCTCGATAACTTCTTCACGCGTAGCCGGAAAAACCACCGCATCTGGAGCGTGGGGGGCGTGATAGGATTCATCGGTCCCGTGGCGATCGCAGATGACCTGATTCGTGGTCACACGATCTCCAAAGATCCTTTGGAGGCTACTTATAGCCGCTTTGATCCCCGAATTATTTACGTCCATCCTTTATTCATTCCTATCTTCCGATGGCATATCTGAAACAAACATATACCCGGGCGCATGTGTAATCGCGATCACCGGCTTAGCATTTTTTATTGCTTCTTGGGGCGTAACGCCACAGGCCCAAAAAACAGGGACTTCGTTTTCCCTAATAGTCACAGGTTCACCGTATTCGGGGTTATTAATGTCATGAATACCAAGGGAATCAGGGTCACCGATTTGGATCGGCCCTCCATGGGCCATCGGGTATCGTTCGGTGATTTCTGCTGCTCTCTTTGCCTCTTCGGGAGTGTATGGACGCATACTCACGACAAACGGCCCCGAAAATTTACCGGCCCCCCGTGTCGGTTTATTAGTACGGAACATCGGCACTATGCCTGTCTCTCGTATATGCCGCGGCTCCAGGTCTGCATTTATCAGCGCTTGCTCAGCCGTAAATGAGCAGCCTAACAGAAATGTAACAAAATCTTCTTGCCAGACATCCGAAATCTGGGTGGTTTCCCCATGCGCTTCACCATCGCGAAAAACTCGATACCTCGAGAGGTCCGTCCGAATATCTGCACCCGGCGCACTGGCCTTTGGCTCAGGATTGCCTGGGTTGAGAATTTCGAGTATCGGGCACGGCTTGGGGTTCAGCGCGCAAAACTCTTTAAAATCTGTAGCATCTTTCTCGGGAAGAATAACCATATTCGCTTGGACGTACCCGGGAGCATGCCCGGACGTTGGACCGGCATACGCACCGTTTCTGCATGCCTCTCTCAAATCTTTTGGGTTCTCATAAAAGTTCATGCTGGTCCGTATCCGCCCCCACCGGGTGTTTCGATAACATAAACATCACCCTCATGTACCTCCGTTGAATCCGTGCCTTCTAATTCAGTAACACTACCGTCTTGACGCTCCACGTAGTTTCGACCGAGTTTACCTGACCTCCCACCGTCGACGCCATAGGGTGGCACAATCCGATGGCCTGAAAGCATCGACGCCGTCATTTTTTGACGGAACTGTATTCGGCGAATGACCCCATCACCACCATGATGTTTTCCACGCCCTCCTGAGCCGCGACGGATAGAAAAAGAGTCCAATATCACGGGAAACCTCCATTCAAGCACCTCGGGATCCGTAAGCCTGGTATTTGTCATATGCGTGTGCACGGCATCCGCACCATCGAAATCAACACCCGCTCCAGCGCCGCCACAAATTGTCTCGTAGTACTGATATTCGGAATTTCCAAAAGTAAAGTTATTCATCGTTCCCTGAGCGGCAGCCATCAACCCTAGTGCACCAATAATCGCATCTGTAATGGCCTGAGATGTTTCGACATTGCCCGCAACAACAGCCGCGGGGTATTTAGGCCGTAACATGCAGTCGTCAGGGATAATTATCTCCAGAGGCTTGAGGCAACCCGCATTTAAGGGGATATCGGAATCGACCATTAATCTAAATGTGTACAAAACCGCCGCTACCGCAACAGCGTGCGTAATATTAAAATTATTATCCTGTTGTGGCGATGTGCCGGTAAAATCGATTGTTGCTGCCCGGCTCTCCGGGTGAACGGTTATTGCGACTTTTATCTTTGCACCGAAATCCATTTCGTACTCGAATTCACCATCCGAGAGACGTTGGATAACGCGACGCACGGATTCTTCGGCGTTATCTTGCACGTGTTTCATATAAGCCAACACGACATCCAAGCCGAAGTGATCAACCATCTTTCGTAATTCATTTACCCCTTTTTCATTTGCCGCGATCTGGGCCTTGAGGTCTCCAAGGTTGTGATTGAAATTACGGGTCGGATATGGTGCGTTAGTGAAGAGGTCTTTGAGTTCTTTCTCTAACAACCGACCCTGATCGACAAGTTGAAAATTATCGATCAGAACACCCTCCTCGTCTATATGTCGAGAATCGGGTGGCATAGAGCCTGGGGTTTTACCCCCAATCTCCGCGTGATGGCCCCGCGACGCGACGTAGAAAAGAATTTGCGTGCCTCGTGTGTCAAAAACGGGGGTCATTACCGTCACGTCGGGCAAATGCGTTCCTCCGTTATAGGGTGCATTTAGGACAAAAACGTCACCTGGTTTAACGGTGGCCCCGCGCTCGCGAATTACAGTTTTTACGCTCTCACTCATAGATCCGAGATGAACAGGTATATGTGGTGCGTTTGCTACCAGCTCTCCATCATTATCAAATACTGCACAGGAAAAATCCAAACGTTCCTTAATATTCACTGAATACGAAGTATTTTGGAGGACAACTCCCATTTGCTCAGCTATGGACATAAACAAATTGTTGAACACTTCCAACATTACGGGGTCGGCGTCCGTGCCAACGGCGTGTTCCGTTGGTCGCTTCTCAACCCTCGTTATAACCATATGATTACTTTCGGTGACGTGCACCTGCCAACCGGGTTCAATTACGGTCGTCGAGTTGGAATCTATGAGAACCGCCGGCCCCTTGAGCTTCGTCCCGCTCGCTATAGATTGGCGGTCGTAAACCGGCGCATCACGCTTTTCGCGCGCCATATAAATTTGTGTATGTCCCAGAGGCTCTAAGGCCGCGGATGACGTTGTATCAAAATTCTCGAAGTCAATATCCTGACCCTGACCTATCGCTTCAACGGTCAAAGCTTCAACAATATTATTTTTATCAGGCGCTTTGAACCCAAATTGCTGCATGTGCAACCGTTCAAACTCCGCCCGCATTGACGTGAGTGTACCAAAATCCACCACAATTGCCGTATCTGTTCCCTCATAACGAATATGAGTTTTACAATCGTAGGAAAGATCTTCCGTTTTCAAGCCTTGCGAAACAAGTTCTGCTCCAGCTTGTTCGCAGAGTTCTTGGACGATAGTACCGAGCTCATCAATTAATGACTCATTAAGCGTCTTCTCGACTGCACGTTCTCTGATAACCCTTTGATCCGCAAGCCCCATCCCATAAGCGGATAGTACGCCAGCAAACGGGTGAACAAAAACACGCGTCATCCCCAAGGCATCCGCAACAAGACATGCATGCTGTCCCCCAGCGCCACCGAAACAATTAAGCGTATATTCTGTGACGTCATAACCGCGTTGCACCGATATCTGTTTGATAGCGTTCGCCATATTGTCGACAGCAATCTTCAGAAACCCGTCCGCCACCTCAACGGGTGTTCTTGTATCACCCGTCGCTATTGCTATCTGTCGAGCTAATTCTTTAAATTTTTCGTGCACTACTCGTTCATCTAACGGCTCATTGGCATCGGGGCCAAAAACTCGCGGGAAAAATTCGGATTGAATTTTACCGAGCATAACGTTCGCGTCAGTGACACATAAGGGCCCACCTCGCCGGTAACACGCAGGTCCCGGATTAGCGCCGGCAGAGTCCGGACCGACCCGATACCTTGAACCATCAAAATGGAGAATAGAACCTCCGCCAGCTGCAACGGTATGGATATTCATCATCGGCGCACGCATCCTCACCCCAGCAACAAGCGTTTCAAAGGCGCGTTCATATTCACCATTGTAGTGCGCAACATCGGTCGACGTGCCACCCATATCGAAACCAATGATTTTTTTAAACCCAGCCATGTGTGCCGTTCGCGCAGCACCAACAATCCCACCCGCGGGACCCGAAAGAATGGAATCTTTTCCTTGAAAAAAACTTGCGTCAGCGAGGCCACCGTTCGACTGCATAAACATTAAACGAGCGTCACTAATATTAGCCGCGATCATGTCGACATAACGGCGTAAAATTGGCGAAACATAGGCATCAACCACAGTGGTATCGCCGCGGCCAACGAATTTCATAAGTGGGCTAACCTCATGGGAAATTGAAACTTGAGAAAATCCAATTTCTCTTGCAATTGACGCAACCTCTTCCTCATGATTGCGATAACGGTATCCATGCATCAAGACGATTGCGACAGACCGAATTCCTTCATCAAAAGCCTTTTGCATGACCTCACGAGCGCCATGCCTATCTAATGGTTTCAGCACTTCTCCATCTGCCGAATAACGCTCTTCGATCTCTACGACCCGCTCGTAGAGTTGTTCGGGGAGTTCAATTCTTCGAGAAAATATATTTGGTCGGTTTTGATATCCAATTCGAAGCTGATCCGCAAAACCCTTCGTGACTGCAAGAACTGTCCGTTCTCCCTTTCGTTCAAGCAGGGCATTTGTGGCTACCGTAGTCCCCATTTTTATTTCTTCTACAGTTCTGCCAGGAATAGGCTGACCCGGATCCAACCCAAGCACATCGCGGATACCGGCAAGCGCGGCATCTTTATATTGTTCTGGATTTTCAGAGAGTAGTTTGTGAGTAGAAAGTCGGCCCTCTGGTGACCTAATTACAAAGTCAGTAAACGTTCCACCACGATCAATCCAGAACTGCCACGGACCCATATTTTTTTTTCCTTTGGACACAATGATTTCCCTCTTCGGAACTCTATTTGAGCTACATTTTAAGAAGGCGTTCAGCGTTCGTGTGCAGAACCTTCTTTTTATCGTCCGGGCTAAGCGAAATATTATCCATCCACTTTGTCCCATGAATGTTCTCAGCGAAGGGATAATCAACCGAGAACATAATACGATCGATACCCATCTCCATCATCGAGCACTGCATCGCGGGATCTGAGAAATTACCAGATGTCGTGATGTGAAAATGGTCACAAAATGTATTCCGAAAAGGATAGTTATTATCCCTGCCCAACGCATCACTAATACGCCAAAGAAGAAAGGGCAATCCTTCACCCAGGTGTCCTAAGATTATTTGTAATTTGGGGTATTCATCAAACACTTCGCTGAGAACCATTCTAATTCCGGCGGTAGCGGTCTCAACAGTGAAGCCCCATGCAGCGGTCAAAAGAGAAGGAAATTTAGGAAGATAGTCAGCATAATAGGCCTTAACGACATCCGGATGAGGAACTGCAGGGTGTATATAAATGGGAACATCCAATTGTTCTGCGCGCTCGAAGATAGGCCAATACTTTTTCTGATCTATAAACTCACCGTTGGTTAACCCATGGATCATCCCCCCCTTGAAGCCATAGTCTTTCACTGTGCGTTCGAGCTCATCCGCGGCAGCCTTGGGTGTGGGCGAGGCTAGCGTCGTAAATCCTGCGAATCTCTCTGGATGTCTTTGACAGGTCTCGTGCAGGCGGTCATTAGCCGCGATAGCAAGCGTAACAGCCTTCTTAGGCTCAAAACGTTGTACACCTGGCGCACCCTGCGAGAGAACTTGTATATCAATCCCGGATGCATCCATTTCTTTGATCCTAAGATCGTATAAATCGTCCAATTTCTTCCTAATCGGCGTTCCGGAAAAACCGGTCTTATCGTTGTATTCGTCCGCAATTGAGGGGTCGAAGTAATGCTCTTCTAGCGCAATTATCCGGTTGCCGTCTGTACTTACCATTTTTTAACCTTTATTTAAGTCTGTTGAGCGGACTATATCCCCCGCAAACGCGCCTGTCAGCCGCTTCTCAACGCATAGATTTGGAAATACGGCATCTTAAACAACGGATATTTTATCCTCGCCCAACCGAAGTTCAGACCATGATCCATTTAATTTTAAACCGAAAATGTATCAAAAATATTTGGGTGGTACTTAATTAAACAAAATTGATTAATAGACACTAAAATAATCCACTGAAGCGGACGTCAACAAATGCTCAACACACCGATCCTTATCGTGGGTGGTGGCCCCATAGGAATGAATCTCGCACTTGATTTAGCGTGGCGAGAGGTACCATGTGTACTTATCAGCGAAAACGACTCAACCCCTAATCACCCGCAAGGCAATACCCACAACGCTCGGACAATGGAGCATTACAGGCGTCTCGGCATAGCGGAGCGGATCCGCGAGGTAGGGCTGCCGCTAGACCACTGCGGAGATGCGATATTTGTAACGAGAATTAATTCGCACGAGCTTGGTAGAATTAAAATTCCGACCTTGAGAGAAAGGCTCACCCCCGGATCCTATGATCTTGAAATTGGGCCTGAGCCTCTTCAACGTGCCTCACAGATGTTTGTCGAGCGAATCCTAAAAGAGGAACTACAAAATCAGAGCAGTGTAGACCTAAGGTTTGGTTGGCGACTTACAGAATTCCATCAAGCGGACGAACAGGTAACGGCAAAAATTGAACAAAATAAGACTGGTAAACGGGAAACCGTTCGAGCAAAATTTATCGTTGGTTGCGACGGCGGCCGGAGTTCAGTTAGGCGTCAGCTGGGTATAAATTATAGTGGCCGTAGCGGTGAAGAAGTGGACTTCATGATGGGTCAAATGTTGTCGGTCTATTTTGAAGCACCAGCTCTATACGAAATAATGAAAACTGACCCTCCCTGGCAGTTTCATTCAATGAACCCAGAAGGAAGGGCGTCAATTGTCGCGTTAGATGGTAAAGGCCAATTTCTGACGTGGGCTAAACTGGAACCCAATCAAGACCCCGGTTCTCTTGACCCTCGGCCGTATATTTGGCGGGTAGTTGGAGAGGAAATACCCCTAAAGATACTCTCCTCTAAACCCTGGCAAGCGGGATTATCTTTGGTTGCGGATCGATATGGAAAAGGCTGCGCCTATATTGCGGGAGACGCGGCACACCTATTCACCCCAACTGGAGGTTTTGGGATGAACACAGGTGTTGGGGATGCTGAAAATTTGGGTTGGAAGCTCGCCGCTAACTACCAAGGCTGGGCCGGCAGGCATCTACTTGATACATACGAAGCCGAACGGCGGCCGGTGGCAATAAGAAACCTCGCCCAATCCTATGCCCTTGCTCAAGCCAAATCAGCCCTGACAGTTCCCGAAAATATTGAAACAGAAAATCCTGAGGGTGAAAATATACGGGCGGAATTAGGACGGCGCACCGAGCACGCACTCGCGGAGGAATATTTCTGTATGGGCATCCAACTCGGGGCCCGGTACGACGGTTCACCCATTATCGCCTCGGAGAAAGGCGAAATTCCGGTAAGCGACGCTTTTACCTATATTCCAACCAGCTACCCAGGGGGGCGAGCACCACACAAATGGCTAAGTAACGGCACTGCATTATTCGATCATTTCAGTAAAGGGTTTACGCTATTGCGGCTGGGTTATTCGAGTGCTGACGTACAGCCATTGTTGGACGCTGCCGTCGCAAGAGGCGTCCCTATAGACCTCTTAGATGAGCCTGACCCCCACGTCCGAGAACTATACGAAGTAGATTTAGCCCTCGTGCGCCCCGACCAATATATTGCGTGGCGTGGAAACCTTCTGCCGGACAATCCAAACGATCTGGTGGATCTCATCATCGGCACTAACACAAACATTTAGAAAATAAAATTTTCTGTCATACAGAACAAAAGAGTTCTTAGCGCGCCGAAAACAACCTCTCGAAGTTCCATTCCCGCAAATCTCGCTTAAGTACTTTGCCAAAATGGGTTCGAGGTAATTCTTCAATAAAGGCTATCCGTTTAGGAACTTTGTGTCCGGCCATCCGAGCGCGACCAAATTCAAATAGCTCCTTCGCTAACGCTTCATCGTCCGTCGTGGAAAATTCGGGTACGGCTACGAGAACAATGGCCTCGCCCCACTGCTCATCTTGCACACCGATAACAGACGATTCGCTGATGCTGGGATGGATTGCATAAATTGCCTCGATCTCTACAGAGGGAACGGACTCACCACCAGTCAAAATAACGTCCTTAGAACGATCTACAATAGACACAACACCTTTCTCATCCATTACAGCAATATCGCCGGTAAAACACCATTCTAATCCTTCGGGATCGTCCCTAAGTTTCCGCCAGGTTGTGCGGGACGCCTTCTCATTTAGATGATACCCCAGAGCCGTATTAAAATTGCGAACGGCTACGTGTCCGGGCGTTCCGAAAGGAACACGCCGATCTTCTTCATTTAGAATTAGAAGGCGGGTATCAATATGCGGTTCTCCAACACTGTTGGGATGCTCAAGAAATTGCCCCGCACTTTGGCATGCCATGTTAAGGCTCTCACTCAACCCGGCACCCGCGACTAATTTGGCTTGAGGAAATATCTCGGCGAGCTTCGTCCGGAGTGGCAGCGGGGTGGGCGCCGCGGTGGTGACCACGGTCTGGGGAGCAGAAATGGGAGTTCCATCCCAAGCTTGATAGAGCGGATTGATCATAGAAGGAACAATAGCCAAGTACTGGACACCACGAGAACGCACTTCATTTATATATTTTAGTGGATTAAAGGACGTCGTTGGTGGAAATACAACCGTGCCTGCGCGCCAAAGGATGGTGAATACGCCCCATTCCATCCCAGCGACATGATACAGCGGTAATGTGGAAACGGTCTGCCAACCTCGGCCAATCCCGTACTCGGCAACATCAGAAAGCGTCGTAAAAATAGTCCCGCCTTGACTATGTAGTACACCTTTACTTGGTCCGGTCGTGCCTCCAGTCATGACTAATCGATAGGGGTCATCAAGAGAGGTCCGAATTGGCAAAGGGCGACCCTCTTCAGCCTCAAGAATTGTTTCATAGTCATGCCAATTCACTACGGCGGCCCCATAAGCAATACGAACATTAACGTCCGTTTCCTCAAAGCGGTCCGTGAATGCGTTGCTGGCTATAACGGTTCGACAGCCATGCTCCTCACAATATTGCTTGACCTCTGCAGCAATTAGACGAACGTTTAAAGGTGCCACAATCGCCCCGATGCGAGCGCATGCAAAAATGACCTCAACCAATGCGTGTTCGTTCCACATCATGGCTGCCACAAAATCACCACGTCCAATTCCGTGGCGCAGCAGACCCTGGGCGAGCTTATTAACTCGTTCATCGAGCTCCGCATATGTCAACGTTCGTTTATTGAGCAGATCATCTATTGCAATCCGTGCAGGATAAATTTCAGCACCACGACGAATAAAGTGGCCGATACCGCCGAGCTGGCGCTCAGAATTGTGATGGGTTTTGCTCAACTTCTCCTCCACACATTGCGGGTATGGTCGCAGGTATTAGATGATCACATTTTTTCGGATAAAACTATGTCCGACCATTTATGTTTTTCAAGGTGCCAAAAATAAAAGGCAGAATTTAAGTGGACTGTTTAGGTGAAAATTTAAATAAGTTTGTACAGTAATGGCTAGGAGTTATTGCTTAAGCAATAATCTTACAACTAAATATATAGATAATCGGTAAATATTCTGATTTAAAACAACTCTATTAATAGAAATCCTCTTTATTCCCTTATTTTAAATCGACACCACCCCTAAATGAAAATAAACCACACCATCCTCGCCATTTTCGTCATGGGAATTTGGGCATCAAACATAGTCGCGGTGCGCATAGGGACAGAAGAAATAACAGGTTGGACACTTGTGACCCTCCGTATGACATTAATGACCCTTATCCTATTGCCTTTTGTGCCCTACCCTCGCGGTCATATAAAAAAGATTATTGGTCTTTCAGTCACGATGGGTACTTTGCATTTCGGCCTGATGTTTGTCGCCCTGGAACGGATCCAAGCAGGCACAGCCGCCCTGATCTTTATAACTTCAGTACCATTTGCCCTGCTTCTAGCATTGATTTTTTTTCGCGAGCGTTTGAGTTGGCGGCAAGCGGGAGGCGTACTGGTAAGTTTTTTAGGCGTCCTGCTTCTGCTTGGTGAGCCGCGAATAAATAACCAATCGTTTCACGTAGTGTTAGCATTAGTCTCCGCCTTATCCTTCGGCGCTGCCAATCTTCAATTAAGAAGTCTCGGTGGCGTTAACGTATTTTCTATCAACGCGTGGCTCGCGGCTTTCGCTGTTCCGCAAATGGCCCTCTTGTCACTGTTCCTTGAACGTGGCCAATTGGACGCGATAACAACGGCTCGGGCCGAAACATGGGCGTCCATCGTTTATATGGGAATCGTCGTGGGCATTTTAGGGCACGGTTTGTGGTATCTTTTAGTCCCAAGGTATACAACCAGTCAGACTATACCCTTTACACTTCTAATTCCCGTTTTCGGAGTTCTTTTCGGTATTATATTTCTCCAAGAAACTCTCACCTGGTTGATCTCTCTTGGAGGTCTAGTAACTGTTTCTGGTGTTGCTATCATTTTACTAAGAAATAATGAAAGTAGTGGGAAGAAAAATTTCTCCGGGAGAGAAGTATAAATTGGAAATTATCTGGCACCCATCCCCTAACTATTCTGAACGACCTGAAGAAAATAATGTTGATATGGTCATTCTCCACTACACGGGCATGGAAATCGCAGACGATGCACTCGATCGGCTTTGCAATCCGCAGGCCGAGGTTAGCGCACATTATTTAATTGATGAAACTGGCATGATTTATGGCTTGGTAGAAGAAAACAAAGCCGCGTGGCACGCTGGAAAGAGCTACTGGCAAGGAGCGACCAACATAAATGCTCGGTCGGTCGGAATAGAGCTATCAAACCCAGGCCATGATTTTGGGTATCGACCTTTTCCCGAACAACAAATGGCGGCATTGGAAAGACTATTATCTCTCATTATCGTAGAACATGAGATCTGCACGAACCGGATCGTGGGACATTCAGATGTTGCTCCGACCCGAAAAATGGACCCGGGTGAACTCTTTGATTGGCAGAGGCTCGCGCTTGCCGGCCTTTCTATATGGCCGGAACAAAACCGGGACGCCGCCGCGCTAGAACAAATACCACGACTTCTTAGTGAAATTGGTTACGACCCAAATGTACCTATAGGCGCAGCGATTACAGCCTTTCAACGCCGTTTTCTACCCGACCATATAACAGGGTGTGCAGACGAGAAAACCCGCGCGACCGTTGCTGCAGTGCATTCTATACACTCTTGACCTGAAGAGTTTTTCGAAAGATTCTGCAGTAGGTCCAGACGGTCGGATGGCTGCCTTTCTGCAAATCGGGAAACCGGCTGAAGGGAGGAAAGTCCGGGCTCCACGGAAACACGGTGCCGGCTAACAGCCGGCGGGGGCGACCCCAGGGAAAGTGCCACAGAAAACAAACCGCCTCGTTTTGAACGAGGCAAGGGTGAAAAGGTGCGGTAAGAGCGCACCGCGTTGCCGGTAACGGTGACGGCACGGTAAACCCCACCGGGAGCAAGACCGAATAGAGGCAACGAGTGAACGAGAGTTCACTGGCGTGTTTCCGCGCAATTGCCTGGGTTGGTCGCAAGAGACGTCCGGTAACGGGCGTCCCAGATGAATGGTCATCACACGTCACCACTTGGCGTGCACAGAACCCGGCTTATAGACCGTCTGGACCTAATACAACAACATCCCGCTTGGATAGTTTTCGCCAAAACTTAATGCGGTCAAAGAGAACATCTTGAACACCTATTTTAACTACTTTTAAGAATGTACTTTTGACCCCTTCCTAGTTTCTTTTATCTTCTAAACACAAATTAAAATACGAAGAGCTTCAATACTTAGAATTAATACGTTTTAATTGATTCTCTATCGCTCTAACCATTGATTCCCATTAAATCCCATGATATACCATATTGTCCCAACTATTTTTAGGGATACAGAGTTATACGCCGATCTTTCGGCAAGGATAAATAAACAGGAAAGCCAGTTTGTCCCGTGACGTCGTTTATTTCGACATACGAGAATAAGGTTGACAAAAAAGGTCGCGTATCGGTCCCTGCCGCCTACCGTACAGCTCTCGGAAATGAACCCTATCAGGGAATTATCGTTTATCCCTCGTTGACCGAACCAGCATTAGAGGGATTTGGTCGGCGCACTTTAGAAGAATTAAACCAGCGTCGCTTTGATCAAACGTTGGAGGCCGGAAATTTCGCGGAAACGTTGGTCGGCCGCTCTGACGATGGCCTGGTAGAGACAATTATGGCCCTAGCAAATGAGCTACCTTTTGACAATGAAGGCCGAATTCTACTTCCGAAGCGCCTAGCGGACCACGCCGGTATATTAACTCAGGCTAAGTTCGTCGGGCGAGGAACGCGATTCCAGGTTTGGGCACCAGAAGAGTTTGAAAAACACCAAGCAGCGGAAATTGAGTCTTTGCGCGCACGCATAGCCAATGGCCAATCGAGAGGGCAAACATGACGGGGGGGGTGACAGCCTTCTCACATAAACCTGTTTTGTTAGACGAAATGATCTGTGCGCTGCAACCGCGCGATGGTGGAAGATATATAGATGGTACATTCGGGGCAGGCGGTTACAGCCGGGCAATTTTAGAATCAGCGAATTGTAGCGTTTGGGCAATAGACCAGGATCCCGATGCTATTTCTAATAATGCAGCGACGTCTTTGGTAAAAAAATATTCAGGTCGTCTAGTCGTTGTTCAAGGCCGCTTCGGAGATATGGAAACACTATTATCAGGGCTCGGCCTTGATAAAGCTGACGGCATCGCCCTTGATCTGGGTATTTCCTCTATACAATTGGATAACGGCAACCGCGGCTTCAGCTTTCGCCAGGACGGCCCTCTAGATATGCGCTTGAGCAAAGCGGGTAGAACAGCCGCGGATATTGTAAACGAAACCGGCGAGTCGGAACTTGCCGATATTATATTTAAAAATGGTGAAGAGCCGCAGGCTCGCCGTATAGCCCGGGCATTATCTGTCGCGAGAGAATTAAAGAAAATAACAGGTACTGGGCAGTTGGCAGATATTGTGAGATCGGCAGTACGTCACAGAAAATCGGGAAAAATTGATCCAGCAACTAAAACCTTTCAAGCCCTAAGAATAGAGGTTAACGATGAGCTAACCGAGCTCGAACGGGGTCTTAAAGCCACTGAAATTGTTCTTTCTCCTGGGGGGCGTGTGGCCGTAGTGTCATTTCACTCTTTGGAAGATCGAATTGTAAAAAACTTTCTACGTTCCCGATCCGGCGTTCAAATGGGATATTCACGCCACCTCCCCACACAACAGACGGCAAATAATGCCACAACTTTCCGTCTTATTAAACGCGGAGTGGTAAAACCTAAACCCTCGGAAATTAGGGATAACCCTCGCGCACGCTCAGCACGGATGCGAATTGCAGAGCGCCTTGCCAACAAACTAAGCGGTGGCTGACATTATGCGCCGATCCACGCTACTCTGGACAGTTTTAGGAATTTCCGTCGCAATTGGTCTGTTCGTCGTCAAGCACGCTGTTCAGGATCTTGAAGATCGCCTGCACGCCTTAAATATAGAGATTATTTCCGATAGGGATGCGGCACAGGTTTTACAAGCGGAATGGAGTTTCCTTAACGAGCCCGCCCGTCTTGAAGCCCTAAGCCGTGAGTACTTGGGTCTGGTCACCATCAGCGCCTCCCAAACCATCACTCTACCCGAACTAATAGAGCTAATCGCAGCGAATGAGGCAAATGCCCGGGTTGCTGCCACTAATGCCTCGTCAAATACGCCCACTGTTGAAAACAAAGTTGTAAATCCTGATTGGCTAGAAAGAACTTTAATTACACTCAATAAAAATCAATGAACGAACCAAAAACGAAAATCGTAGAAAAAATACGTATAGAAGGGGACCGAAAGACCGCAATAGAAACCGGTCGAAACAGATTGATAATAGCGGGTGCAATATTCTCCGCTGCATTTCTATTAATTGGAATTCGAGTTATCAAAGTCTCGATTTTCAACCACGATGCGGGACCACGGTATACCCGGAGTGTTGCAAAGGACGAAACATACACTGGCCGCGCCGACATTGTTGACCGTAACGGAGTGTTACTAGCTACCAGTCTGAATACTCAATCTTTATATGCCCACCCTCGGCTTGTCCTCGACCCAGAACAGGCGGCAATAAAGCTAAAACACGCACTTCCGGGCATCAACGTGGAAGTAATCGAGAAATTATTGCGATCAAAACGTGGGTTTGTTTATTTGAAACGGCGATTAACACCCAACCAACATTACGCTGTAAACCGACTAGGCATCCCAGCGTTATATTTTCAGCGCGAAACGCGCCGAATATATCCTCTTGGTCCTCTCGCTGCACATGTACTCGGTCACACGGACCCCGATAATAAAGGTCTCGCAGGCATCGAAAGGTTTTTCGATAAAGACTTACGTACCCGTCAATCGGCTCTTTCATTAGCAATAGATGCACGTGTGCAGCATGTTCTGGAACAGGAGATCAGCCAGGCAATGCGATCTTTTGGTGCCATTGGCGGTGCTGGTCTGATTATGAATGTGAATACGGCAGAGGTTCTCGCTATGGCATCGCTGCCGAATTTTGATCCCAATCGCGCCAATGCAGTACCAAGGCTTTCGCACTTTAATAAAACCTCTCACGGTGTGTATGAAATGGGCTCTACATTTAAAATTTTCACCACCGCCATGGCCCTGGAATTAGGCAACATTACACTTCGCGACGGATACGATGCTACAAAGCCTATCCGAATACACCGATACACGATACGAGATTTCCACGCCAAAAAACGCTGGCTGTCTGTGCCAGAAATTTTTATATATTCCTCGAATATAGGCGCTGTAAAAATGGCCCAAAAAGTTGGAAAGGAAAGCCACAAGCGCTTTTTAGGCCAACTTGGCATGATGAAATCGGTCCAAATCGAACTTTTTGAAACCGGTGCCCCAATTCCGCCAAAAATCTGGCGTGATATTAATCACATGACAATATCATACGGCCACGGAATCGCTGTCAGTCCACTTCATTTAGTGGCCGGTGTGTCAGCCATCATAAACGGTGGAATATACCGAACCCCCACTATTATTAAGCGCCGTCCCGACGACCCAGCAAAAGGAAAACGCATAGTTTCAAACCAAACTTCGTTAAAGATGCGCCACTTGATGCGTTTGGTGGTGGAAAAAGGTACCGGTGGAAAAGCTGCTGTTCCGGGTTATCTAGTCGGTGGCAAAACCGGGACAGCGGAGAAAGTGTCAGATAGAGGGTATAAGAAAAAAGCGCTTATCTCTTCATTTGTCGCGGCATTTCCGATGAACCGTCCGCAATTTGTTGTACTCACAATGCTGGATGAAGCCAAAGGTAATAAGGCCACTCAGGGACACGCTACTGGTGGGTGGGTGGCGGCGCCGGCCGCGGGTGCGGTAATCCGCCGTATAGCGCCGATTCTAGCTCTACAACCTATTGACGATGAGGTTTCTGCTGCGCGAAGGCTAGCATTAAAGAGTGAGATAAACTCTAGCGGAGGGCGCGGCATTGCGGCTGATTGATATGGCTCGGGAAACGCAGATAAGCGTGAAGATACCGTCCAACAGTGAGAGGATAGAAATAACTGGATTAAGCGCCGACTCGCGAAAAGTGCAACCCGGTTACCTATTTGCCGCCCTACCGGGCATGAAGGCTGATGGGCGCGATTTTATTGGGAATGCGATAAATAACGGTGCCGCGGCCGTACTCGCTCCCGACGGCACAGAGGCTCCGAAAAATGTGCCACTAGCAACTTCACCGGATGCTCGGGCTGCCCTCGCTCATATGGCATCAGAATTTTATTCATCTCAACCGACAATAATGGCGGCGGTTACAGGAACCAACGGAAAAACATCGGTAACACATTTCACCCGACAAATATGGAGCCACTTGGGTCACAAAACGAGCGGTATAGGGACATTGGGCCTACAAACTGGTAAGGCAAGCCAAACGACAAATCTGACCACGCCCGACCCTATTGCACTTCATTCCACACTCGCAAGCTTGACCAAGTCTGGGGTCACCCATGTGGTTCTCGAGGCATCAAGCCACGGGTTGGACCAAAAACGATTAGATGGAGTCAAACTCAGCGCAGCGGGTTTTACTAATTTCTCTCATGACCATCTGGATTATCACGGCAACGCAAAAAACTATCTCAGTGCAAAAGTACGTCTATTTTCTGACATTCTACCAACTACGGCGACCGCAATATTAAATGCTGATAATCGAGAATATCCGATAATTGCCAAAGCGTTCAATGGGCGAAAGTTAACATACGGAAAACACGGAAAAGACCTTACTTTAAAAGCCGCCCGACTAACAAAGCTCGGCGCACGTTTACAACTTACCGTGATGGAAAGAAATTATGATGTGCATATACCGCTTTTGGGCATGTTCCAAACATATAATGTCCTCTGTGCTGCGGGTCTGGCGATAGCGTGTGGCGGAGATGTGGACAATGTCATAGAAGCGCTAGCGAGGTTAGAATGTGTGCCGGGTAGAATGCAATTAGTCGGGCAGATTTCAGAAGGAAAAGTATACGTAGATTATGCACACACCCCTGACGCAGTTGAAAACATCCTGACAGCAACACGTGAATACGCGAAGGGGCGCATATTAATTGTAATAGGATGCGGGGGGGAACGAGACCACGCTAAACGACCTTTAATCGGCAAAATATCAATCAAGAACGCGGACGTTACAATCATCACTGACGATAACCCTCGCTCGGAAGATCCTGGAAAAATCCGAGCAGAAATTATGGCAGGCGCTATCGGTGCTTATGAAATTGGTGACCGTGCATCCGCCATCGTGAAAGGTGTTTCCTTATTGGAAAAGAATGATGTGCTGATAATTGCGGGAAAAGGTCACGAAAAAACGCAAATCATTGGCAAAACTTCGCATCCGTTCGACGATTTGGCAATTGCACAGCAAGTAATAAAAGATGCGGGGGGCACTGTATGACCAACACTTTGCCGCTCTGGACCGCAAAAGACGCGTTGAAAATAACCGCCGGCGACGCGAGGGGTAATTGGTCAGCCGATGGCGTTTCAATAGATACTCGCACGTTGGAAAAAGGGGATTTATTTGTTGCCATCTCTGGCCCAAATTACGACGGACATGCATTTGTTTCTGCAGCGTTTAATGCGGGCGCAGCGGCGGCTGTCGTCTCAAACGGGTCGGCGGATACTCTTGGAAATAATCCAGGTCTCCTCGTTCCGGACACACTCTCAGCATTAGGTCTACTGGCGGCTGCAGCGCGCCGCAGAACCAAAGCGAAAATAACGGCAATAACCGGCAGTATTGGGAAAACCAGCACAAAAGAGGCACTCGCTCACGTTCTTTCTGAACAAGGGGAGACATGTGCAAGTAAAAGCAGTCTCAATAACCACTGGGGAGTACCACTGTCGCTTGCACGCACTCCTGAATCAACCAAATTCGGAATTTTTGAAATTGGAATGAACCATCCAGGCGAAATAATTCCGCTCACTGCCCTCGTTCGACCAGATGTAGCGATTGTGACAGCCATCGCGCCGGCACATATGCAGTTCTTTGATTCCATAGAGGATATTGCGCGAGCAAAATCTGATATTTTTAAAGGGCTTAACGATGGAATAGCAATAATCGACCGAGACGCGGAACACTTCAACTTGCTCCGCTCCACGGCGTTAACATCGGGAGCAGCAAAGGTAATCAGCTTTGGCAGTCATGCTGACGCAGACCTTCGCCTGATAGGATATGAGACAAATCCGAATGGTAGTTTGATAGAGGCCGCTTGGCTTGGCCAAACTATACGATACAGGGTCGGACAACCCGGGATAAATTGGACGTCAAATAGCTTGGCAGTATTAGCGGCGACCGGCGCCCTTGGTGGTGATTTAAGTGCTGCCGCCGTGGCTCTCGGTTCGCTACCCGCCCTTCCAGGGCGCGGCATGATCCACGTTTTGCCCTGGAATGGGGGAACTATTAAATTAATAGACGATTCATATAACGCCAATCCCACATCAATGAAAGCCGCGCTAGAAACTCTGGGGCGAATTCAACCCGAAGGAGGCCGACGTATTGCAGTCCTAGGTGACATGCTCGAACTTGGGAAAACTTCACGAGCCGCACATGTAGGACTAATCGAACACATCAAAGAATACTCTATCGATACCGTATTACTCGCTGGGTCAGAAATGGCGGCATTAGCGGAAATATTAGATACTTCTTGTTTTGGCGGACACACAGATACAGCGGAAGACCTATTACCGAATGTAGTAAAAACATTGGATGCTGGTGATGTGATTTCGGTGAAAGCATCAAATGCAATGGAGATGGGGAGGATTGTAGACGCGCTGATTTCACTAGAGGCACGCCCTTGTGCCCTGAATGGCGACAAAGGGAGGAAAGCCTAACCTATGCTATACCACCTCTTGTTTCCGTTTGCTGATGACATCAGTGCGTTCAATATATTTCGGTACATTACCCTCCGGACAGGGGGGGCGGTTATGACTGCTCTATTTGTAAGCTTCGTGTTAGGCCCGACCCTTATACGATGGCTGAAAAACAAACAGGTTTCGGGTCAGCCAATCCGCGAGGATGGCCCGCAGTCTCACTTAGAAAACAAAAAAGGAACACCCACTATGGGTGGGGTATTGATTCTTTTAGCAACAGGAATTGCTACTCTCCTATGGGCCGATCTGACCAATGAGTATTTGTGGGTGGTCGTATTTGTAACTTTCGCGTTAGGAATAATCGGTTTTATTGATGACTACAGAAAGATAACCAGCAACACAAGTAAGGGGTTGCAAGGAAAAATAAAAATAATTTTACAAATAATGATTGGGGCTATTGCTATTATTTGGATTAAAGAAATAGCAGACCCAACGCTAGCGACTGGGCTTGCGTTACCTTTTTTTAAGGAAGTTTTGATACCGTTGGGTTGGTTAATTGTTCCGTGGGGAATATTTGTGATTGTTGGTGCCTCGAACGCTGTCAACCTCACGGACGGTCTAGATGGACTTGCTATTATGCCTACTCTGATTGCGGCCGGCTGTTTTGCACTGATAGCTTATATGGCTGGTAATTTTGTTTTTTCAAACTATTTGCAGATCCATTTTGTGCGTGGAGCGGGAGAACTGGCCGTTTTCTGCGGAGCTCTAGTCGGCGCTGGCCTCGGTTTCTTATGGTTTAATGCACCACCTGCAATGGTGTTTATGGGTGACACCGGTTCGCTCGCCATTGGAGGGGCGCTTGGGGTCGTAAGCGTTGTTACTAAGCATGAAATAGTGCTCGCGATCATCGGTGGGCTATTCGTATTAGAAACGGTTTCAGTAATAGTTCAGGTGCTATCATTCAAAATTACAGGCAAACGCATCTTCCGCATGGCGCCACTCCATCATCATTTTGAGCAGAAGGGTTGGGCTGAACCCACTATCGTAATCAGGTTTTGGATAATTGCCCTAGTTCTTGCTCTTATCGGTCTCGCAACACTGAAGTTGAGGTAACGGAACCAAATGATACCTGTCACCTCTCGGTCCTCACAACATGTAGGAGTATTTGGACTTGGCGCATCCGGTTGCGCAACAGCGCAGGCGTTAATTGCGGGTGGCGCATTTGTAACCGCGTGGGATGATAGCGAGGCAGCGCGGCGCAAAGCAGCTAAAGAAAAAATACCACTAGAGCATCCAGACAATGCCAGCTGGCAAAAAATAGACGCCCTTGTCCTCAGCCCGGGTGTACCACTGAAATACCCGAAACCCCACCCAGTGGTTAGAGCCGCTCGTTCTGCCGGAAGGCCGATAATTGGGGATATTGAACTCATACAAGAAAACACTTTTGAAGCAAATTTTATCGGGATTACGGGCACAAATGGAAAGTCAACTACCGCAGCGCTTATCCATCACGTGCTGCAAGAAGCCAACCTTTCGGTCCAACTAGGCGGTAATTTTGGTCCACCGGCTCTCCACTTAAAACCAGCCTTTCAAAATGACACAATAATTCTTGAGCTTTCATCCTATCAACTTGACCTAACCCAAGAAGCAATTTTCGACATCGCTGTCCTTTTAAACATTACGCCTGACCACCTTGACCGACACGGAAGCATGAAGGCCTATTTTGCGGCGAAGAAACAAATATTTAGAAACGCGGCTAAGAAGAAACAACTTGCAATCATAGGCGTTGATGATCCGTATGGTCAGCAAGTGTGTGCAGAGCTAAACACGGCGAATAATTGGACTGTCATTCCCGTATCTACCGAGCGTCGACCCAAAAACGGTGTCTACGTTAAAGAAAGTGTACTGCACGATAAAGAAAATAATCGGATAGACCTCTCAGGCATACACGCCCTTCAAGGCCCACACAACTGGCAGAACGCCGCAGCCGCATGGGCTGTGTTGCAAGAATATAGGATACCTGCCGAAAAAATAGAGATGTTTTTTAATACCTTCCCTGGCCTTCCCCATCGACTCGAAATCATCGGTGAATATGATGGAATTCTCTACATAAATGACTCGAAAGCAACTAACGGGCACTCCTGTTCACGTGCTTTATCTACCCATACAGATATTTATTGGATTGCTGGTGGTGTTTCCAAACAAGACGGGTTAAGGCAAACGCTTCCATATCTAAATCGCGTACGCCACGCCTTCCTAATCGGAGACGCGGCAGATGAGTTTTCCGCGGCTCTCACCCAACGCGGAGTGCCAAGCACAAAATCTGGTGTATTAAAATTAGCTTTAGAGCAAGCTCGAGAGGCAGCAGCACGCGCCGATAGTGGACGTCCAATTATTTTATTTTCTCCGGCCTGTGCTTCCTTTGATCAGTATCTCAACTTTGAAAAGAGAGGTAATCATTTCCGAAAACTCGTGAAAACTATAATATCGGGAGCGAACGAATGACGGTCTTTGCCCGCTCCGACACCTCTGTATTGGGTCGCTGGTGGTGGACGGTGGACCGGTGGACTCTAGCTGCTATTGGCACCCTAATTGTCGTCGGCGTCATAATGGCATTCGCCGCAAGTCCAGCCGTCGCAAAACATTATCAATATGACTATTTGTATTTTGCCCGCCGCCAACTGGTGTACATACCGTTTGCCTTGGCGCTATTACTCAGCGTCTCGCTTTTATCGCCACGAGGTGTTTTGCGCGTAGCCTTAATTAGTCTCGCAATATTTTCTCTGTTGGTATTACTGACTTTTATTTTCGGCTCAGAAACGAAAGGGGCGCAGCGTTGGTTGCCCCTAGGACCACTATCAATACAACCTTCCGAATTTATCAAACCTGCGTTTGCGGTAGTAGCAGCATGGTTGTTTTCTTCAGCCCGCGCAAAAACGCTGCGACACGCGAATGTCGTATCCACCATATTGTTTAGTTTAATCACTGTGATGCTGCTATTGCAGCCAGATATCGGCATGACAGCTGTGATTTCTGCTGTTTGGGCTTTTCAATTTTTTCTTGCGGGCCTACCTCTCTATTGGGCCGCACTCCTATTCTTAGGTGGTTTTGCCGGAATAATTGTTGCTTATCTTAGTCTGCCACACGTTTCTAGCCGGATTAATCAATTTTTAGACCGATCCTCGGGAGACAGCTACCAAGTAGATAGATCGCTGGAAGCATTTGTGAACGGCGGCTGGTTTGGTGTGGGGCCGGGTGAAGGAACAGTGAAGGAGGTTTTACCCGATGCACATTCCGATTTCGTTTTCGCTGTTGCTGGCGAGGAATTTGGTTTGTTTATCTGCTTAATAATTGTCGGATTGTTCGGCTTCATCGTCCTGAGGGGGTTTGCACGAGCCCTCCAGGAAACGGATTTATTCATTTTACTCGCAACGTCGGGGCTTCTAATTCAGTTTGGCTTACAAGCCGTGATCAATATGAGTTCCACACTGAGGCTAATACCGACGAAAGGAATGACCCTGCCCTTCATATCTTATGGAGGTTCTTCGTTAGTAGCGATGGGACTATGCATGGGGTTTTTGTTAGCTCTCACACGAAAACGCCTTGATCCGAGCGTCCTTAAATGAATACAGGGATACATATAATGCTTACTGCGGGCGGCACCGGCGGCCACATATTTCCCGCAATCGCCGTTGCAGAGGAATTGATGCGCCGCGAATACACCATCTCACTAATAACAGATAAACGGAGTGCTGATTTAGGATTTGATTTGGAAACTGTGCCTGTGCACCGGATCAATACATCCACCATACGCGGCGGACTCTTAACCAAGATCAATGGAGTGATGTCGATAGGTGCAGGATTTTTTCAGGCGCAACAGTTGCTTAGAAAATTCCGCTCAAAATTTGTAATCGGTTTTGGTGGATACCCGACTGTGCCAACTATGGTAGCAGCTGCCATCGCTCGCCTACCTTATATAATTCACGAACAAAATGCAGTGATTGGCAGGGCTAACAGATTAGTTGCTAAACGGGCATCAGGAATCGCTACATCCTTCACTCAGACAATTGGCCTAGCACCGGAATTAGAGGACCGAGTTATAAATACTGGAAACCCGGTCAGAAGTGCTTTTACAGAAATAAGAGATCGCGGATATCCCGCACTTCGGTGCAAAAACGAAAGACTTCGTGTTCTAATACTCGGCGGTAGCCAAGGTGCAAAAATATTTAGCGAGGTAATACCTAAGGCGTTTACCACAATACCCGAAAAATTGAGGCAACGGTTTTACATCACCCAACAATGTCGGTCGGAAGATATAACATCCGTCCAAGACCAATACCGACAGGCAGGGATGTCGGTTGAATTTAAAACGTTTTTTTATAATGTGCCTCAGCTTATGGGAGAAGCCCATATAGTCATAACGCGGTCTGGTGCCTCCACTGTGGCGGAACTTGCGGAAGCCGGTCGGCCATCAATTCTCGTGCCGTATCCAAACGCTACTGACGATCACCAGACGGAAAACGCCCGCTCTATTGAAGGCGCCGGTGCCGGCTGGCTAATCCCAAACGATGCTTTTACCCCCAAAACGTTAAAAAACCATCTAGAAGACCTTATTAAAACCCCAGAAATGGCTGAGACCGCAGCGGGTGCGGCCCGCTCACTTGGTGGCGGCAACGCCGCCGCACGGGTCGTCGATGAGGTTGAAAAAATATTAAAACCGCCCCCGTCCACAAAATCAGAAAATCGGGACGGTGCGGAATGAAAGAACTTCCCCTTGATATAGGTACTATTCATTTTGTTGGGATCGGCGGCATCGGGATGAGCGGTATAGCCGAAACCCTTAACAACCTTGGGTACGCAATCCAAGGCAGTGATATAGCTAACAGTGCAAATGTAAGTAGGCTAAGGGATCTAGGTGTAAAAATTCAAATTGCACATAATGCTTCCAACATTAATGGCGCCCAAGTTGTCGTCACTTCTTCTGCGGTAAAACCTAATAACCCCGAAGTCGTGGAGGCGCGTTCCCGATTTATACCTGTGGTTCCACGGGCCGAAATGCTGGCAGAGATAATGCGTTTAAAATGGGGAATCGCGGTTGCAGGAACCCACGGCAAAACCACCACAACATCTATAATAGCTGCGTTGTTAGATGCGGGAAACTTTGATCCAACCGTAATAAATGGTGGTATTATAAATGCATACGGCACCAATGCGCGATTAGGTGCCGGAGACTGGATCGTCGTAGAGGCTGACGAATCTGATGGCAGTTTTACTAAACTGCCAGCGACCATCGCAGTCGTGACTAACATTAGCCCCGAACACCTAGACCACTTTGGTAATTTCGAAACTCTAAAGTCCGAATTTGTCAATTTTGTGCAAAATATCCCATTTTATGGATTTGCAGCGGTGTGTATTGATGACACTGAAGTACAGTCCCTTTTATCCCAAATCACAGACCGACGTGTTATCACCTATGGACTAAGCGCCCAAGCCGACATTCGCGCTATCGATATTACTTCTGGTCCCAACGCGTCATGTTTTAAAATAACAAGTTCTGATCGTGTGGCGGCTTTAGATACAGAACTCGGCGACTTTAAAATACCCATGGTAGGAATCCACAATATCCGGAATGCTTTAGCGGCTGTGGCTATCGCGCTAGAGATGGGGGTAGAACCGGGTCTGTTACGAGATGCACTCGCTAAGTTTGCCGGTGTAAAACGTCGTTTTACACGCACGGGAATAGTCAACGGTATCACCATAATAGACGATTATGGCCATCATCCTGTGGAAATATCTGCCGTCTTGGAGGCTGCTCAATCAAGTGCTAGTGGTAGCGTCATAGCTGTGGTTCAACCCCATCGTTACAGCCGAGTGCGCAACCTATTTGAAGAATTCTGTAAATGTTTTAACCACGCAGATAAGGTGTTGGTCGCCGATGTCTACCCTGCCGGTGAAGAGGCACTCGACGGGATTAATCGTGATGCCTTGGTTGACGGTATACAAGGTCACGGCCATCAAAACGTGCTCCCGCTAGATGATCCTTCAGCTCTGCCAATTCTGATACGGAAACTGGCCCAGCCAGGCGATTTTGTAGTTTTCTTAGGTGCAGGTAACATTACACACTGGGCCAACGATCTCCCCCAGCAGCTACAATCAATGGGTACTAATCATAATGCCTCTAACGCGAAAAAAGAGGGGTATTAATGCTCGCTCGTCCAACCTTACCTTTGATTAAACGACTTCCTGCCGTACGAGGAAAACTTATCGCAAATGCATCATTGCGGGGTCTCACTTGGTTCCGGACAGGGGGTAAAGCGGAAGTACTATTTAAGCCCGCTGATACGTTAGATCTACAGACATTTCGGCGAGAACTCGATCCCAGAATCAATGTGACCGTTCTTGGCCTCGGGTCGAATGTTTTAGTCCGTGACGGGGGTGTCGAAGGTGTGGTCATCCTGCTGGGTAAAGCCTTTGGAAATATTATCTTCAAAAACAATGAGGTGATTGCTGAAGCCGGGGTCTCAAGCGTCGCCTTATCTCGTGCTTGCCGTGAAAAATCCTTAGGTGGATTAGAGTTTTTAAGCGGCATACCCGGTTCAGTCGGCGGAGCACTCCGAATGAACGCCGGTGCGTATGGTCGCGAAATGAAAGATGTTTTGATATCAGCTCAGGTGGTGGACCCAGCAGGCGCGTTGCAAGATATACCTATGAAGGATTTTGGTTTTTCATATAGATCTTCAGCTTTAGATCCGAAATGGGTCGCAGTGTCGGCTCGAATTTCCTGCACCAATGCAGAACGTGATGAAATCGAACGCAGAATGGTAAAAATAGAAAATCATAGAAGATCGACACAGCCTATTCAGGTCCGAACTGGCGGGTCTACATTTAAAAATTTAGAAAAAATAAGGGCTTGGGAATTAATTGCCTCCTCCGGCTGTCGCGGGCTTAGGGTTGGCGATGCCGTCGTCTCCGAAAAGCATTGTAATTTTCTTATTAACCGAGGCAACGCCTCCGCCCAGGATATAGAGGAACTAGGTGAGAAAGTTCGTGACTGCGTAAAACGACATACTGGTATTAATTTGGAATGGGAGATTAAACGCATAGGGGTAAAAGCTCGGGAGATAATACAGTGACTAGGTCTGTCGCAGTACTTAAAGGTGGATGGTCCAACGAGCGCGAAATATCGTTAATGGGAAGCAATCGTATTTGTAATGCACTAAGGGCTGCCGGATATACTGTTACCGAAATTGATGTAAAACAGGACCTAGGTGCGTTGTTAGCAGCACTCAACCCCCCGCCAGATGTGGTCTACAACGCGCTCCACGGTACCTATGGAGAGGATGGCTGCGTTCAGGGATTGCTAAAATACTTAGGGATTCCTTTTTCACATTCGGGTCTCTTAGCATCGGCCATAGCGATGCACAAACCAATGGCAAAGCGACTTTTTCAATCAGCGAATATTCCTTGCCCACAACATAAGGTCGTAACTCGGGCAAGTTTTGAAGCTGGTGACCGTTTAGAATTCCCCTATGTGATGAAGCCGGTAAACGAGGGGTCAAGCTTGGGAGTAATTATAGTAAGGAAAGAATCTGATCTCGCAGACCTCGACAAAAAAATATGGTGCTACGGTGACCAGATTATGGTCGAAAAACTAGTCCACGGCAGAGAATTAACGGTTTCTGTCATGGGCGATAAAGCCTTAGGGGTGACAGAAATTCGGACTTCAACGAGCTTTTATGATTACAAGGCAAAATACACTAATGGTGGCGCAGAACATATCATACCTGCGCCCATACATGAACAAGCATATACAACGGCTATGAATTACGCTTTACGCGCTCACGAAATATTGGGTTGCCGCGGAGTTTCAAGGGCCGATTTAATGTACGACGACCGCAACGGTGAACCTGGAAATCTTTATCTTATCGAGGTGAACACCCAGCCAGGGATGACCCCATTTTCGCTTGTGCCAGAACAAGCGGCATATGCTGGAATAGAGTTTGATGACTTAGTTTGCTGGATGGTGGAGAACGCAACATGCGATTAAAAACCAACCAAGGCCGAACCTCTTTTAGGACTAACTCTATAAAAAATGCCCGAAGGCGACCCATCCCACGATGGGCCGCACATACAATACGAACGAGCGTAACGTTTATGATGGTAGTATTGGCCATCGGCGCCCCATTTTGGGTTTTCAAATCAAACTGGGTCCAAACCAAGGCTAACCATCTATTTATCACGTTGGCAGTTGGTATGGCCGATTTGGGAATGCGCGCAGAAAAAGTGGTTCTACACGGACGAAAAAACGAATCGAAGAAAAACATCCAGACAGCACTCAATTTCAAGGTCGGTGCACCCCTGCTTTCGATTAATATAGATACCGCACGCACCAATCTGGAGGCGCTGCCATGGATTCGTGCCGCGAGCGTACAACGCGAGTTTCCGAATACGGTCCGAGTTCGAATAATAGAACGCCGCCCCCTAGCTATTTGGCAAAAGCAAAATAAACATTATTTAATTGACGAGGAAGGGACTGTAATAACGTCTAAAATTCATAGAACTTTCCAGAATTTATTAGTTTTAGTCGGCAAAAACGCGCCGTTAGGGGCAATATCACTAATTAATGTCCTAGAGCGTGCGCCGGTGCTCCATAAACGGGTCAGTGCTGCTGTCCGTGTCGGTGATCGACGCTGGAATATACGCATGGATAACGGCATCTATATTCGGCTACCAGAAAACAATGCGGTAGCGGCATGGGACCGCTTTGCGAAACTTGAACGCCGATACAAGCTTTTAAGCAAAGATCTCGTGTCAATAGACCTCAGAATACCGGACCAGTTGATAGTCCGCACTAGAAGCGAAAGTCCGACTAAGTCACAAAAAAACAATACAGCAAAAGGGAAAAATACTTGATTGACGCAAAAAGTTGTACCCGTTCAATGAGGGGGATTACCTAAAATGGCAAAGTTACGCACTGGAATAATTGCTGCACTAGACGTGGGTAGTTCGAAAATTTGCTGTTTTATAGCCCATGCAAATACTGAAGGAGGAATACGTGTTATAGGCGTTGCACAACATGCATCAGCCGGGATACGAAATGGTTCGGTAGTTGACATGGAAGCAGCACAGAACGCCATACTAACGGCAGTCACCGCGGCCGAAGAACTTGCAAACGAGCGGATCGATCGTATTTTCGTCAACCTGTCTGCGGGCCGCATTTATTCGGAAATTCAAGAGATTGAAGTGTCAATTGCGGGACACGAAATTGCACAAACCGATATACAACGAGCTAAAGAACGTAATCATCAAATCGAACAACCAGAAGACCGTGATCTAATACATTGCTTACCAGTAGGGTTTTCCATCGACGGTAAACGAGGGATTCGTGACCCTCGCGGCATGTTTGGTGAAAGACTCGGGGTAAGCTTTCACAGGATCAATGCCGCTCCGGGACCCGTGCGCAACTTAAAAAACTGCGTTGCGAGATGCCATCTCGATATAGAAGAAGTGGTAATCTCGCCTTATGCCGGCGGTTTAGCGTGTCTCGTTGAAGACGAGAGAGATCTTGGCGTTACCCTGGTAGATATGGGCGGTGGCACTACGACCGTCGCGGTTTTCTACGATAGCCAGGTTGTTTTTGCTGACTCCATACCCGTAGGGGGCGGACACGTAACAAACGATTTAGCGCGAGGACTCTCTACACCACTAGCGCATGCCGAACGAATGAAGACCCTTTACGGCAGCGCGATTTGGTCGCAATCAGACGACAATGAGATAATCGACGTCCCTCTGGTAGGTGAGGACAATCATAACCAGCCACATCATGTACCAAGATCCATTCTGACTGGCATAATTGGCCCGAGATTAGAGGAAACTTTTGAGCTCGTCCGAGAACGTATCGAATTAGCCGGGGTACAACGACTTTCAGGACGCCGTCTAGTCCTGACAGGAGGCGCATCTCAACTCCACGGAATTCAAGAAATAGCCGCTTTAGTTCTCGAAAAACAGGTTCGGATTGGGCGCCCACTTCGGATCAGTGGGCTGGCGGAAGCAACTAGTGGCCCGGCCTTCTCCGCTTGCGCCGGTCTTCTCCGCTATGGGGTCGAGAAATACGCGGGCACCATTGATGACTTACCAACAGATGAAAAGCGGACCAATAGCCGTATAGCTCGCATCGGCCATTGGCTTAAAGAAAGTTTCTGATAGATGGCAGACCAGAATTTATCGTTTCTAGAAAGGCAAACTAAGGCGCTGACAAGAACATACTCCGTCACCTTCATACAATGTGAATTTTTGCAACTTTTATGGCTAGGAGGCCCCAATGTCGATTAATCTTACCGTTCCCGAAACCCAAAATCACCTAAAACCCCGGATCACAGTTATCGGCGTAGGAGGTGCTGGTGGGAATGCAGTAAACAATATGATCTCATCTCAGTTAGAAGGGGTAGAATTCGTTGTAGCCAATACGGACGCACAGGCTCTTGCACAAAACCTCGCTGAAAGATCAATACAACTTGGACCAGGAATAACTCATGGTTTGGGTGCGGGTTCGCGGCCAGACATAGGAAGAGCCGCCGCAGAAGAAGCAATGGACGATCTAATGGAAGCGCTAACTGCGGCACATATGGTTTTCATCACGGCTGGCATGGGAGGCGGCACCGGGACAGGTGCTGCGCCGGTTATTGCAAGGCTAGCCCGAGAAAATGGCATTCTTACCGTAGGGGTGGTAACCAAACCTTTCCAATTCGAAGGCGTTAACCGAATGCGGATAGCCGACGCCGGTATCGAGGAAATGCAGCAATATGTGGATACACTTATTGTAATACCTAATCAAAACCTTTTCCGCATAGCTAATGAACAGACCACGTTCGCCGATGCATTTACGATGGCCGACGAGGTGCTGCACTCTGGCGTCCGCGGCGTAACAGATCTAATGGTGGTTCCAGGCTTGATAAATCTCGATTTTGCCGATATTCGCGCTGTGATGAGTGAAATGGGTAAGGCAATGATGGGAACCGGTGAGGGTGAGGGTGAAGAACGTGCTCGCATAGCCGCTGAGTCAGCTATTTCAAATCCGTTACTGGACGATGTCTCTATGAAGGGCGCTCGTGGCGTTTTAATAAACATTACTGGCGGCTCTGACATGACTTTATTTGAAGTTGACGAGGCAGCCAATCGAATTGGAGAAGAGGTAGACCCTGACGCAAATATAATTTTTGGCTCAACCATGGACTCTTCACTTGAAGATAAGATGCGAGTGTCTGTCGTTGCCACAGGAATAGACGCCGCAACCGAATCGCAGCCTAGGCCTGTTCTAAAAGTTTATTCTCAGCCCCAAAAATTAGTTAGAAACAAGAATGCAGCCTTCTCAGAACACTCAGGAGCGTCACAAGGCCCTCAGATGGCGGATGTTCCCAAAGTTGAACAAAACCAACCTTCAGGACCTCCAAATGATATCACGAAAACTACAGACCCAGAAGTTTTGCAGCCGGGGAACAGCGAAGATATACCGCTGGCTGAAACCTCGGTCATTTCTAATCCAGAAAATACACATATTACGGACGGCAGTAGTACTGCTGCACAGCGCAAAACAACTGGTGAAAGCGAACCGGGACGTGCGGAACCCCGGCTGGTATCAAAAAACGAAGCGTTCATTCCACCAGCACCCGTAGACCCTAAAAAACCTGACGACGCTAAGCCGGGCTCGGACCCTTTCAAAGAGGCTGACCTACTTAATGGTGGACCAGGAGATTCTCAACCTCGTCGCGGCGGAAACCTTTTCCGCAGGATTACCGGCAGTAACAAAGGATCTTCACCCGCCTCCTCTTCTCCCGCGCAGCCGGAAGAACCACGGGAGAAACAGGAACAACAAACCAAAAAAAGCACAGTGATACCGGAGCAAACAAGCTTAGTTGGGGTGGCCCCGGAAGATAAAATTGAAAATTCTCAATCCGAGGAGGATCTATTGGAAATTCCCGCTTTTCTTCGACGACAGGCAAATTAATTAGACCCTGAAATTTCTTAATGCGTAACAAATTGTAACATTTGTTGATTTGAACTGCTTTGAAGGTGTTTGGTACAAAGCAGAGTGGTCAAAACCTTTTGCCGCAGAACGTATGCCGTGCATTACGCATATGAAGGCAAAGTAGCCAGGGGGTAAAACTTGACGATCGTTGAAGTAAAAAAACAAAAAACTTTAAAAACTCAAATTGGATGCTCGGGAATTGCATTACACGCTGGTTCCCAGACCACATTAACGCTTAAACCAGCAAAACCAGGCTTTGGTGTTCGGATTAACCGTACCGATTTGGTCAACGGAGCTCGTGAAATTTTAGTTTCCTGGCGGAATGTTGTCGATACCACCCTGGCTACCACTATTGGAAACAATCACGGCACAAAAGTCGGCACCATTGAACATCTAATGGCGGCATTAGCAGGATGCGAAATAGATAACGTCCTTATTGAGGTTAACGGGCCAGAAATACCAATTATGGATGGCAGCGCGGCGCCATTTGTGTTTTTGATCGAAAACGCGGGAATAGAAATACAGGATGCACCGCGATCTGCTATAAAAATATTAAAACCAATAAAAGTTGTCGACGGGAAGAGATCCTTATCCGTCTCGCCCTCGACGCATTTTCAAATAAACTTTGAAATCGACTTCGCCTCAACAATTATTTCTTGTCAAAAGGGCGAGTTGTCGAGATTAGGCAACACTTTCAAAACCGAAATTTCTCGAGCGCGAACCTTCGGTTTTGAAAAAGATGTAGATGAATTGCGAAACGCTGGATTAGCATTAGGAGGTTCTCTTGAAAATGCGGTCGTAATCAGCGACGATAAAATTTTAAATGAAGAAGGCTTAAGATACGACGACGAATTCGTACGGCATAAAATACTTGACTGTATAGGCGACCTATATCTGGCAGGGGCACCCATTATCGGACACGTGAAAGCCAACCTTTCGGGCCATGAACTAAATAATAAACTTCTTCACGCCGTATTTGCAGATGACAGTGCTTGGTGTTCCGTCACACCATCAGTGTAGTCCGCACAATTAAAACATAAAAAGCTCAAAAACCCTTTGACGTAACGTAATTAAATATCCAAACATAAAAGGTACAATGGATGAGCGGCTTTTACGTTAGGGACCTACATCGACACACGTAATAATGATATAAGTTTGGTCGGACTCGTTTTACTACGGGAAATTTAATGCTGGAACGTGTTTTCCGACAACTAGCTTTCATATGTTTTGTGTGCCTAATGCAGAACGCATGCAGCACAACCGACGATCAGACCTATCGGGAACGCAAGGTTGCACCCTTATACAATTCAGCAGTTAACGCCCTGGAAGCTCGTAATTACAAAGAAGCCGCGACGGGCTTCAACGAAGTAGAACGGCAACATCCGTATTCCGTGTGGGCCGTTAAAGCGCAACTAATGGCCGCCTACTCGAACTATCTCGCAAACAACTACGACGGCGCAATAATCAGTATAAACCGTTTTATTCGCCTTCATCCTGGAAGCGAGGAAATCGCTTATGCATATTATTTAAAGGCACTGTCTTTTTATGAACGAATTTCCGATGTGTCCCGCGACCAATTAATTACTGAACAAGCGTTAGAAGCGCTAAAGCAGGTCGTACGACGGTTTCCAAATTCAAAATACGCGCGAGATGCAAAACTAAAAATTGACTTAACCCATGATCACTTGGCCGGGAAAGAGATGGAAATTGGTAGGTTTTACCTAAAACAGAACCATTATGTTGCTGCTATAAATCGGTTTAAGATAGTCGTGGACAGATACCAAACGACAACACATGTCCCGGAGGCACTGCATCGTTTAGTTGAAGCCTATTCGGCGCTTGGAATAGCAGATGAAGCCGGGAAAATTGCAGCTGTTTTAGGTCATAATTATTCAGGAACCGACTGGTACAAAGATACATATAATTTAGTTGCAGAGCCGCAACTCAATAATCAACGACAAAAAAGGGGTTTCATAACTCGTGCTTGGAATTGGTTGTTCTAACATACTATGCTCACCTCGCTTTCGATAACGAATATTCTTTTGGTTGACCGTCTTGATATAGAATTTCAGTCGGGATTGTGCGTGCTCACAGGGGAAACTGGCGCCGGCAAATCCATCCTTTTAGATGCACTAGACCTCGCGACGGGTGGACGAGCCGACTACACGTTGTTAAGGGGCGGTCCAAACTCCCGAAAAAACTCCGTCGTTATTGCTTCGTTTCACCTTCCTAAGAAACATATTGTGCGTCGCAAGCTCGAAGAAAAAAATATCGACTCCTCTGATAGCGATGAACCCATCATAATGCGAAGAGTATTAACACCCGACAATCGTAGCCGGGCGTTTATCAACGATCAAAATGTCAGCGTTCAAACGCTGCGGCTCATTGGTGAAGCCCTTATCGAGATAGAGGGCCAATTTGCGAGCCACGGCCTCCTAAATCCTTCAAATCATCGAAGCACCTTAGATAATTTTGGTGAACTTATGGACGTAGTAGCCCAAACGCGCAGCTGTTGGCAAAACTACAAGAAAGCCGAAAATCAATTATTAAATGAGCAACGCGAAATCGAACTCCTCACAGCGGAAAGTGAATATCTAAAGCACGTTTGCCTCGAACTCGATGAAATAGCCCCCAAACAAGGGGAGGAAGCCTCCCTTGTGGCAGCACGATCCTTAATGATGAACGCAGAAAAACTTTCGGAAATTATAACTACCTCGCTCAATGTTTTGGATGAAGAAAACGGTATAAAATCCAAATTATCTAGATTAGTCCGAACTCTCGAACGGGTTAGCGAGCAAGCGGGCGGATCTATCAGTCCAGCTATCGAGGGAATAATTAGCGCCGAAAATGATGTTACTACCGCCAGTGAAATCCTACACGACATTCTCAACCAGACGAACGACAGACCCTACGAGTTGGACCAGGTGGAAGAACGGCTCTTTGCGCTCCGCGGCTTAGCGCGAAAACACAACGTAGAAATAGATTCTCTCGCCAAAATCCGGGACAATTTTGCCGAAAAGCTAACGCGAATAGAAAATGCCGCAAACAACCTTTCGCAGTTAGAAAAAACAAAAAATAAAACCCGCATACTATACGAAAATATAGCTGGGCGGCTACACGATGAACGATTGGTCGCTGCCCAAAAGCTGGATAAGGCACTAAATAAAGAGTTACCGCACCTTCGCTTAGAAAAGGCTCAATTTAGTACAAAAATCAAAACTTTAGAAAAACTAGAATGGTCACAAAACGGTATTGACGAGGTAACTTTTGAGATACAGACGAATCCAGGACAACCAGGGGGACCAATTAATAAAGTTGCTTCGGGAGGGGAATTGGCCCGTTTATTATTGGCATTACAGGTAACATTGTTTAACACAAATCGGGTCTGCACATTGGTTTTTGACGAAGTAGATTCGGGAGTTAGTGGAGCCACAGCCGCCTCGATTGCGGAGCGACTGTCGCGCTTATCCGAAGGGGTCCAGGTTCTTGTAGTGACCCACTCACCCCAGGTAGCTGCTCGGGGGAAACAACATTTTCACATAATGAAAAAAACAAATAGAGGAACCAACGGTGATAGTACGTTCACAACCGCTGCTGAGCTTTCTGCCGGAGCTAGACGGGAGGAAATTGCTAGGATGTTGGCGGGTAAGAGGATCACTAACGAAGCAAGGGCCGCGGCATCCCAACTTCTGACTGACGCAAGAATTCAATAATGGTTTGGTAAGCGCTATGAATGGAATTGCGAAAGAGAGTATATCGGACATAGTTGCACGCTTGGATGATACAACGGCAGCTTCTGAAATAACCAGAATCGCGCAAGAAATCGCTATACATGATAAAGCTTATTATCAGAATGACGCGCCAATTGTGCCCGATGCGGAGTATGACAAGCTCAGAGAACTATACACCGCGATCGAAAAAACGTTTCCCCAGCATGTCCGTACTGATAGTCCCAATGAGAGAGTTGGTGCAGAACCCGCGGCCGGGTTTGGAAAGATCAAACATAGTATACCAATGCTTTCCCTTGAAAATGCATTTAATGCGGAAGATGTCGAAAACTTTTTAAACCGAGTTCGGCGATTTTTGGGTTTAAGTAATGAGGACGTTGTCGAAATTGTTGCGGAGCCCAAAATAGACGGCGTTTCGATCTCGTTACGTTACGATGATGGACACCTTAGTCACGCAGCCACGCGCGGTGATGGAATAGTGGGCGAAAATGTAAGTCTTAATGTTGCTACAATTTCGAATGTCCCGTCATGGCTCCCAAAACACGTACCCGCCGTGGTCGAGGTTCGTGGAGAGGTCTATATTAGCCATCAGGACTTCGCTGAGTTAAACGGGGCACGAACAGCCGATAAGTTACCAAACTTTGCCAATCCACGAAACGCCGCAGCCGGTTCGTTACGCCAACTCGATGCATCAATTACGGCCGAACGCAACCTTAAGTTTTATGCATATGCATCCGGCACATTGTCCGATCCCGCGGGAAACACTCATTGGGAATGGTTGCAGTGCCTTACCCAATGGGGTTTTTCCGTTAACACTCGATCAACCTTGTGTATTTCAGCGAAGGAAATGCTGCAGGCATACAATGATATTAATAGTGCACGTCCAAACTTACCCTACGACATTGATGGCGTTGTATATAAAGTAAATCGACATGACTGGCAGGAGCGTTTGGGGACAGTATCTCGCGCCCCACGTTGGGCCATAGCCCATAAGTTCCCAGCAGAACAGGCAACGACAATTTTAAAAAAAATAACAATTCAAGTTGGACGCACCGGTGCCCTTACCCCGGTAGCTAACCTACAACCTATCACTGTCGGCGGTGTAGTTGTTAGTCGAGCTACCCTCCATAATCAACAGGAGATCGAGCGCAAAGATATCAGAGAAGGTGACACCGTACTGATTCAGCGGGCTGGCGATGTAATACCGCAAATTGTGCACGTTATTGAAGGCATGCGTCGGGAAAGTTCACAACCCTATTGTTTTCCCGATTTATGCCCCTGTGATTTAAAAACGAAAGTGGTTCGTAAAGATGGTGAGGCCGTAGCTCGTTGCTCAGGCGAATTTCTGTGTCCTTCACAACAAATAGAGCGTATCCGCCATTTCGTCAGCCGTAATGCGTTCGATATCGAAGGCATAGGTGAAAAGCAGGTTAGGACATTTTTTGAACTAGGGCTTATAAAAAGTCCCGTCGACATTTTTGATCTTGAAGCTAAAGAATCAGAGCCGTCTCATAGAATAAAAGAAATCGAGGGTTGGGGGGAAAAATCCGTTTCTAACTTATTTGCCGCCATAAAGATGCGACGCAGAATAAGTTTGGACAGATTTATTTATGCTCTTGGCATCAAGCAAATCGGCCAGGCGACCGCTCGATTGTTGGCGCACAGGTACAGTAGCCTGGACGTTTGGTACAAAGAGATGGCTAGTGCTGCTGCAGAACGTGCATCTAATCCAAAGGAGGATAAAAATCCCAGCCTCGTTGGTGAGGCGTACGCTAATCTGTGTGGAATAGATCAGGTTGGGATATCTGTCGCGGACGATTTAGTGGCATTCTTTGGAAGAAAAGAAAATCTTATGGTTTTAGAAGGCCTCGAAAACCACATTACGATTGAACCTTTAGAACGCATAACGACAGAAAGCTCAATTGCTGGCAAAACAGTAGTTTTTACCGGCACACTAAACACCATGACACGACAAGAGGCCAAGAGTAGAGCCGAAACCTTCGGCGCGAAAGTTTCTAGTACAGTTTCTAACAATACCGACTATGTCGTCGTGGGCACCAACGCGGGCAGCAAGGCAAAGAAAGCAAATGAATTAGGTTTAGTAACCCTCAGAGAGGAACAATGGAAAATGCTGTTGGATACAAAATAGACGAAAAGTCTATTGCCTACATACGTTAATTATTCGCAGAAAATGCGGCACAAAATAGTAGAACAAACATGGTGGGGATGGAAGTTGACTAAATCCGCGTAGTCGCTTCGATAAGCCAATCACGGGCGTCTTCATCGACTATATTTGACAACGTGTCACGAACACGCTGGTGGTACTGATTTAACCAATTTTTCTCGTTCTCATTGAGCAACTGCGGTATGATGAGGTTTTTGTCAATAGGAGCAAGGGTAAGCGTTTCAAACGATAGGATGCGGTCCTTTTTATCCCCAGCCAACTCAGAAGAAACGGTTACCACAACTAAGTTTTCAATTCGAATACCATAAACGCCTTCTTTATAATACCCGGGTTCATTGGAAATAATCATACCGGGTTCCATTGGCACAGTTCCACCTTTCTTGGAAATGCGTTGTGGCCCTTCGTGGACTGACAGGTAGCTGCCAACACCGTGCCCTGTACCATGGTCATAATCCAGACCAACTTCCCATAAAGCGATGCGCGCTAACGCATCAATTTGGGGGCCACTGGTGCCATGGGGAAACCGGGCCTCTGCGATTGCAATGTGGCCTTTCAATACGCGCGTGAAATGCTCCTGCACGGTTAACGGGGCTGGGAAACCATTTGTCTGCTCTATGTAAACGGTTCGGGTCACGTCCGTAGTTCCATCAAGATATTGAGCCCCGGAGTCAACAAGATAAATGTCACCAGCCGACAAGCGTCTATCCGTTTCAGGAGTCACGCGATAATGTACAATGGCACCATTTGGCCCACTACCCGAAATCGTCTCAAAGCTGAGGCCGCGAAACTTAGGATCTTTTCTTCTGAACTCGTACACCATACTTGCAGCCGACATTTCCGTTACTGTGCTGTGATTTGTTGTTCGAGAAAGCCAAGAAAGAAATGATGTGAGCGCCGCTCCGTCGCGGACATGCGCCGCAAGCGATCCATTTATCTCAGATGCGCTCTTAATGGCCTTAGGCAAAAAGCATAAGTCGCCCCCGTCAACGACTTTAGCGCCACTTTTAGTTAGAATATTACGAACAGCCTCCGAGGCCGTCTTGAGGTCTAAGCGAACTTTTTTCTCTTTGGCTCCCAATGCCGAAAGCATAGGAACAAAGTTAGCTGGTTCATGAACAAATACACCGTTGCCCACCAAAGTCTTGGTCTGGTCGGTGAGCTTACGCGGGTCTATAAACCAATCGACTTTCCCGGCTTGGTCCACAATCGCGTAACTAAGTGTAAGTGGGGTATGGGCTACATCAAAACCACGAATGTTGAGAAGCCAGGCAATTGAATCAAGCGCGGTTATTACTATCGCATCTTCTCCAGCCTCGATCAGCGCATTACCTATCTCAGAACGTTTAATGGCGGAGGACTTGCCGGTGTATTGGTGCGGTTGCACTACAACGGGCCCAAGCGGTCGTGGCGGCTGATTCTTCCATATAGTGTCAAGTGGGTTTTCATTTAATGGGAGTAACTTTATTCCATTTCTAATGCACAATTGTTCCAGATTTTTCACATCGGATGGCGTGTGAAGCCAGGGATCAAAACCAATTCTTGATCCAATTTCTAAATTCTCACAGATCCATGTATTTGGTGGGGTGTCTGTCACATGATTGGGTTTAAAAATCTTAGGATCGACTTGTTTTGAAACTTGTAGGGTATATCTCCCATCGGTAAAAATCGCTGCACGGTCCCGGAGGACAACGGCTAGCCCAGCGGAGCCACTAAAACCAGTCAGCCACTCCAGACGCTGCGACCGCTTTTCTATGA
>CAZOHS010000012.1:0-34225 GCA_964579285.1 uncultured Rhodospirillaceae bacterium
GGGTGAAGGGGGCCCATACGAGAATGATTGGGAGGTTCGAGAAGTCACTGCTCATCGAGCTAAATTTCATAAATCACTGCGACCCGACGGACCGAATTTTAGTCCCCATCAGGCTATCGATGTTGTGCGGGAAGTGCTTCCGCCTGAGGGTATTTTGACTTTCGACGTGGGCGCGCATACCCATCAAATAGCGAGTCAGTGGCTTGTTAACGGCCCTAGACAGTTTCACATTACAAACGGGTGGTCTTCAATGGGCTTTGGCCTGCCCGCGGGAATTGCGGCAAAGCTCCATCGGCCAGATCTACCGGTAGTTTGTATCCTTGGCGATGGTTGTTTTCAGATGACCATCGGAGAACTCGCGACTGCAAAACGGCTTGGTATCTGTCTACCCGTGGTGGTATTAGATGACCGGTGGTTAGGCCTCATTCGTGTTAAGCAAGAACGTCGTCAATTACCGATTTACGGGACAACCTTGCAAAGCGAGGAATATCGAGATCCACCAGAGCACTACTTTGGTGTTCCAGCAGTCGGGGCTCGAGATCCCGATAAGCTTCGAAGTGCGTTGATAGAGGCGTTTACGGCGGACGGCCCAACTGTCATTGAGGCTGTAGTAGACGCCGCGCATTATTCCGAAACGGTCTTTGACTGAGAATGCGAACGAGATAAACTGAGCTTTCGAACTTACATAAGTTAGAGGGGACGTTATGGGATATACCTTGGAACAGCTAGCCGCAGATTGTCGGGCTGCGATGGACGTAGACCCGGGCCCCACTGGTCGTTCTGCCGTGCGGGATCTTGTTGCTGAGGCGTGTCAGGATGATAGCTTTGTGGAGACCCATTTGGGCCCTAATAATACGACCCCGCGGCAAGTTCTTTATGAGGACGATAAACATAAGTTCTGCATTCTTGCCCATGTTTATGAAGGCGCAAAGGGCTCTAATCCCCATGACCATGGCGTCAGTTGGGCTATTTACGCGCAAGCCGATGGAATAACGACGATGACAGATTGGGAAAAGCTCGAGCCGCCATTGGATGGGCAGCCAGGGAAAGTTCGAAAGGTCAAAAGTTACGACCTTAATCGCGGAGATGCATACCTATACAATGAGGGTGACCTTCATTCACCGTCTCGCAGTGCGACAACCCGGCTTATCCGGGTGGAGGGTATTAATCTCGCTGGCATCAAACGGGATGCATACGTCGCCGTCGATTAAAAATTCACGACTGTGGCTGATTTTTTGCTCTCGCCAAAGGCAGCATTTATTGCTGTGTAGATGTTGAAAACATAAAAGGTGTTTCGACAAAGCAGTACGTTAGTTCATAGCTGAGCCCCCATCAACGGCAAGAACTTGGCCGGTGATGAAGTCACTTTCCTCACTCGCAAGAAAAATACACGCGCCGACAATGTCCTCTGGAACCTGTTCCCGCTTAATGGCTCTTGTCTGAGTGCCCTTACCTATGTGAGCGCGAATGTCTTCTTGAGCGAGAACATTTTCTGTCATCGTACCTCCGGGCGCTATCGTATTCGCACGAATTCCATCGTTACCTAACTCTCGTGCAACAGAGCGTGTAAAAGAGATAACAGCGCCTTTCGAGGTGTCATAATGCAGGAGGTTTTCATATCCCTTAAGAGCGCGGCCTGACGAAATATTAATGATTTTACCGTACTTTTGGGTCTTCATCTGGGGTATTACAGCTTTTGTACAGAGAAACATCCCGTTGATATTGACGTCCAGAACGCTGTCCCACTCTTCCTTGGAAATTTCAAGGATTGGCTTGTTACCAACGTGAACCCAAAGAGCTGCATTGTTGACAAGAATATCAATTTTTCCGAATGCGTCTATAGTTTGTGAGATCATGTCAATGCAGGCTCTTTCCACTGTAACGTCCGTCTCGATAAAGAGTGCGCTGCCGCCATTACTTTCAATGTCTGATATTAGCTGACCCGCTGGGCTAACATCAGCAATGACGACTTTGGCGCCCTCCGCGGCAAACCCCGCAGCGTAGGCAGCGCCGATACCTTGTGACCCGCCGGTAATAATCGCAACTCTATCATCTAGGCGTCCCATTATCTGTTCCTCCTCTTATATTCCAAAATGTTCCTCAGCGGTCCAACGACCGATGCTCGTAAGTCGTTCATCTTCATTAAACTGACCTAAAATTTGTACGCCCACTGGAACGTTATCGGTTGAGAGAAGAGGCAAGGACAAGGCTGGCATACCAATAACCGATGATCCTTCATTAAATACCGCGCTACCTTGGTCCATGCCGACGGGTCCCGGGCCGGGTGAAGACAGCGTAATAAAACCATCGGCACGCAGGCTGAGTTGGCGATGTAAATCGCGTGCCCGTTCTCTTCGATTCAATGCCTCTCTATATTCCGCTTGGGTTAGCCCTTCGGCTTCCTTTAGTCCCATCAATAAACGTGGCGGGACTTTATCGGGATAACGTTCCTTGTACTGAAGCATTGGCCACTGAAATTCAAACCGATACAAGCTACGCCAGAGTTCCGGCATCTCAGCAAACACTTTTTCATAGGCCTCTATTGATGGGTCGTCGGAACGCCGGTAAACCTCGACACCGGTTTCTGAGAGTGTATTAACAAAATTCTGGAACGTTTCTTTGGTTTTTTCGTCCGTGTGATTCCAGCCCGCGGTTTCCAACTGTATGAGTCGCGCTGGCTTGTTGGACCTCGGTGGTTCATCTCCACCAAAGAGCCCCGGGTGGCCGGGGTCCCCCCCGCCGAGTTTGGACATATGCCTCGCCATTACCCAGATGTCAGAGAGAGACCCTCCAAACACCCCTAGGTGGTCCATACTATCTGCTGCTGAAAATACGCCCTGCCGATTGATTGCACCGTAGGTCCCCTTCAGAGCAAAAGCACCGCAAAAACTGGCTGGACGGATTGTTGAGCCGCGGGCGTGTGTCCCGATCGCCCCCGGTATACTGCCGCTCCCTACTGCGGCCGCAGTTCCGGACGAAGAACCGCCTGGCGTTCGGGAGGTATCATGGGGGTTACGAGTGCGAGCCGGATCACCGCCACCAAAGGTGATTGTTACAGTCTTACCCAGAATGACAGCGCCGCCCTTTCGAAGGGCGTTTACCGAAGCAGCGTCCCGAATTGGCTGGTGACCTTCAAATAATTCGCTTCCAAATTCAGTGGGCATGTCGAAGGTTTCTATGAGATCTTTGATACCGACCGGCATACCGTCTACCAACGATAATGTCTTACGTTCGTTGTAGCGTTTGCTTGCTTGATCAGCTGCTTCGCGGGCGGCATCAATATTAATTATTTCCCACGCCATAACGTCTTCTTCGATCGCATTAATTTTCTCTAGACAACGTTCGAGAAATTTCCGTGGTGTGTCAGACCCATCATAAAAATTCGACAAATTATTATGGAAAGTCATCAAAGAATGTTTCTTAGGATTATAATCCGGACGGCCCATATTGCCGTTTCCTCCCTTTATGGCTTTTATCATGCTGGCGAAGTATACCGAAACCTGCGGCATATAAACAATTTGGAAGTTATAGGTATGGCAACACTTGAGGGCAAACGTGCGCTGATAACCGGAGCAGGAGGAGGTATGGGACAAAGTCACGCCGTCTTAATGGCGAAGCGGGGCGCGGAAATAATTATTCACGATATCAAAGATGATGGTGCCGAGGAGACCGCGGATATGGTCCGCGAGCAAGGCGCTAAGGCTACGGTCGTCATCGCAGATATTCGCGACATACGCACATTCACATCTGCTATATCGAATGCTGGCCCAGTTGATATTCTAGTGAACAATGCCGGAGTGGGTGGAGCCCGGCGAATGGTTGAAGAAATCACTGAACAGGTTTTCAACCAAATGTTCGAGGTTCATGTGCGGGGTACATTTTTTGCGACGCAGACGGTGCTTCCCGCTATGAAGGATAAAAAAGATGGAAAGATCATCAATATTTCTTCGATCTATGCGATGGGTGGAAACCGAAATGCAAGTCACTATGCTGCGTCTAAATCCGCGATCTCCGGTTTTACAAAGAGTTGGGCGCGTGAATTTGCACCCTGGAATATAAAGGTAAACGCCGTGGCGCCGGGTTTTGTAGTTACTGAAATGACCGAGGCATCAAACTCGCCCGAAAATATAGCTGAGCGCGAAAAGTCGATGCCCCTTGGAGAATTTTGCAAGCCAATTGATATATCTTATGCCGTTGCTTGGCTCGCCAGCGCTGAGACAGACCTCATTTCAGGCCAAGTTATTAGCCCTAATAGCGGTGAGGTTATTGTTGGTTATTAAGCACAATAGAGTGCATCCTTACATATCGGAAAAGTCCGGCTTTTTCTTTTCCAGAAAGGCATTTACGCCCTGTTCAAATTCTGGCCCAAAGCGGATTTTTTCAAACGTTTGACCCTCTAGGTCTAACCCAACATTTAGAGGCGCGTCGCCTGCCGAGTTTAGTACGCGTTTCACGGATGCAAGTGGAATTTGCGGGCGGCTCGCGAGATCCGTAGATAGCGCAGCAATGGCATCGTCCAACCCGCCTTCCGGGACTAATTCACTGATTAATCCCCAGTTAAAAGCCTCTTGAGCAGAAATTCGGCGGCCGCGCATAATTGTGTTCTTTGCCCGTCCGATCCCAATTATCTGAGCTAAACGGTGCGTGCCCCCGCTTCCCGGCATTGTGCCCAGATTTATCTCGGGTAGTCCGAGTTGGCTTTTTTCTGTGGCGATACGGAAATCACATGAGAGCGCGAGTTCAAACGCTACGCCAAGTGCAAACTTCTCAATTGCCGCTATCACAGGTTTTCTTGCTCGTTCAGGGGCCGATATATCGGTAGCCATATCGGCCATCCCGTCACGGGGCTCTTTGAGAAATCCAGCGATATCACCGCCCGAACTAAAGACATTGTTGGCCCCCCTTATCACTATTACGCGTATTTCTGGATCACCGTCCATCGCTTCAATTAATGCTCGAATTTGGGCCCGATTATGGAAGTGAATAATGTTCATGGGCGGCCTATCAAAAATAAGCGTACCTATTCGCTCAGTTGGATTTTTTTCTATCCTCAAGCCGTCTACGTCCTTTAGAAGATCCGAACGTTGTTTAGCGTAGTCATTTATTGCCATGTCATCTCACTCATTTTGGTGGAAGCATAATTGAAGTGTCGGAACCAGAGCGTGAAGTTTTGTACCTGTCAAGCTAGTCGTATTTAGTTGTTCCAAATGATGGTTGCTTTCTGGACTTGACCGCGGAATGGATTCAAAGTTTGTTGTAGGTGCAACAAGGTCGCGTGTTGGTTTCCAATGCGGTCGACGGCAGAACGGCAATCTTTAAATCTGTGTGCGGCCTTTATGACCAATAAGACGAACCTCACTGAGCTCTATCGAACGGCGGCTAAATTGCGTGATGATGGCTTTGGCGACATCATAACATATAGCCCGAAGGTGTTTATTCCCTTAACAAAACTTTGTCGCGATGTGTGCCATTACTGCACATTCTCTCGGCCTCCTATTAAGGGAAAAAAAGCTTACCTATCTTTGGAAGAGGTCTTAAAGATTGCGCGCGCCGGAGCCTCGGCGGGTTGTACTGAGGCGCTATTTACGTTGGGTGATAAGCCCGAACTGCGGTACCGTGTTGCCCGTGAGGAACTCGCATCCTTGGGACATGACACGACGATTTCCTACCTTGCAGAAGTCGCTCAAAGTGTCCTCGAGGAGACCGGTCTTCTGCCTCACTTAAATCCTGGCATTCTTACAACGCAGGATTTCAACAAATTACGACCGGTTTCAGCTTCGATGGGTTTAATGCTTGAAGGAGTATCGCCCAAACTGGCGCTCCGAGGCGGCCCGCACTTTGGTTCTCCAGATAAAGAGCCAGAGGCACGCCTTAAAACCATTAGATTAGCCGGAGAGGCAGGTGTTCCTTTTACGACTGGTATTCTGATCGGTATCGGCGAAAACCGCAAAGAGCGGATCTCAGCATTGAATAAAATTTTTGATCTACACCGGGAATATGGGCATATCCAGGAGATCATCATACAAAACTTTAAAGCGAAACCCGATACCAAAATGGCCAACTGGCCAGAACCGGATACTCAAGAACTGTGTTGGACGATTGCAACTGCGCGAAAGATATTCGGATCAACAATGTCTATACAAGCGCCCCCTAATCTTAGCGGAAGTGAGTTTCCGTCGTTGATAAATGCCGGTATCAACGATTACGGTGGTGTTTCTCCTATAACACCTGATCATGTAAACCCGGAAGCGGCCTGGCCGGAAATTGGCCGTCTACGAGAAGCCACTCTCAGGCAGGGAAAAATACTGGTTCCTCGACTGCCAATATATCCTCAATACATTTTTGAAGGCGATTGGGTATCTAAAGAAGTTCGCCCGACCGTAATTGCTGCGATGGATTCGGATGGTTTGGCTCGAAATGATGACTGGTCTCCGGGTCTGGCGGCGCCGTTTCCGGCAGCCCCCAGCGTTTTGGATGGTACTTTGTGGTCGATTTCGAAAGAGTTATCGCGGGCGGCAAATGGTCAACGGATGGAAGAGCGGGTGGTTTCCGAATTATTTGAAGCTCGTGGGAGTGTTTTTCGAGAAGTTGTGGGTCTCGCGGATAGTCTGAGAAGAACAAGTGTCGGCGATACCGTAACGTACGCTGTAAATCGTAACATTAATTATACAAATGTATGTGGTTATCGTTGTGGGTTTTGTGCTTTTTCTAAGGGCAAATTGAGCGCTAACCTCAGGGGTGCACCATACGATTTAGCACTTAATGAAGTTGCTAGACGCGCTAAAGAAGCATGGGATCGCGGGGCTACTGAAGTTTGCCTGCAGGGAGGTATTCATCCAGACTATACTGGGGATACTTACCTTTCGATCGTGAAGTCCGTTAAAGAAGCGGCGCCAGATATTCATATTCACGCATTTTCGCCCCTTGAAATAAAACAAGGGGCGGCAACTCTGGGGTTACCTGTGAACGAATATCTATCCCGATTACGTGACGTTGGGTTGGGTTCCCTCCCGGGCACTGCCGCGGAGATCTTAGACGAAGAGGTGCGGGCTGTGCTTTGTCCGGACAAGCTTTCTACTGGCGAATGGTTAACGATAATGGAAACCGCCCACGATCTCGGCATCAAAACGACGTCCACAATAATGTACGGACATCTAGAGAGACCAATTCACCAAGCGCGACATCTTCTTCGATTGCGAGATTTGCAGGAACGGACCGGAGGGTTTACGGAATTTGTGCCACTGCCTTTTGTTCATATGGAGGCACCAATTTATCATAAAGGATTAGCCCGCAAGGGACCTACCTCGCGAGAAGCCGTGCTTATGCATGCGGTTGCACGTCTTGCGCTTCACCCACTTATTTTTAACATTCAAACTAGTTGGGTAAAGCTGGGGATGGACGGGGCAACTGCTTGCCTTTCTGCGGGTGCAAATGATTTAGGTGGCTCTTTAATGAATGAGTCTATTTCTCGTGCCGCAGGTGCCGCACACGGGCAAGAATTTGCGCCCGCTGAAATGAAGGCATTCATATTGGGCCTTGGCCGAAAACCCCGCCAACGCACCACACTTTATGAAGATGTAGACGGCGAGCGCATAATCGCTTCCGACAGTGCTATCGAACTCGCGCCTATTATCCAAACGCCCGCCTCAAAATTTGCGCATGGCGAGGTTTCCGGATGAGCAGATTACTACCCACTATAGCGGTCATTGGGGGGACCGGCGCGGAAGGTTTCGGTCTCGCAACCCGATGGGCGCAGGCAGGTTACCGGATTTTGATAGGTTCACGGTCTGCCGAACGAGCAACCGAAGTTGCGCAGAAAATTGGTGCGGAGGGTTTAGACAACCTTACGGCAGCCTCTGAGTGCAACGTAGCCGTTCTGACCGTGCCTTTCGCAGCGCAGTCGGACACTCTTTTGCCTCTTAAAGACGCGTTGCGAGGAAAGATACTGGTTGACGTGACCGTTCCTTTACGTCCGCCAAAAATAATGAGAGTGCGATTGCCTACCGAGGGATCGGCTGCGCAAATCGCTCAGACAATATTAGGTGATGACGTTCGCGTTGTGTCTGCTTTTCAAAATGTTTCGGCACACCATCTAACAGACCCCGACTACGCTGTTGATTGTGATGTGTTGGTAACGGGAAATGACCCAGAGGCCCGTGGCGTTGTTGTCAGAATTTCCGAAGCAGCGGGGCTTAGAGCATTTGAGGCTGGTCCTTTGGACAACGCGGCCGCAGCTGAGGCCATGACTTCTTTGTTGTTGTGGATTAATCGAAAATACAAATCACCCGGCGCGGGGATCAGAATTACAGCGATACCTGACAACGATTAAAAACTAAATATTGGAACAAGATGTTGTCGGTTTTCGAAAAGAGTTTAATTGAATAGTGTTTCGTGCAACCGTCAGAAAACGAAAGAGGATCGTTTTCGACACCGGTAAGTAATAAATCCTTGATGGGGAAAAACAGTGGGTGAATACGGTATCAGTCAATCGGTCCCCCGATTTGAAGATCCGACATTTTTGACCGGCCGGGGTGACTTTATCGATGATGGCGACGCGCACGGTCAACTACACGCCGTGGTAGTGCGCTCACCTTATGCTCATGCGAGGATCCAGAGTATTAATATAAGTGATGCCGTATCCGCACCGGGTGTCATTGCTGTGTATACAGGACGCGATTATAAGGGTGCGGGCTGGGGGCCTGTGCCCCACTTAGGACCCCCTGTAAAGCGACGTGGTGGTGCCGATTTAAAGCTTCCGGAATACTGGCCACTGGCCGTGGATAGAGTGCGAATGGCGGGTGAGGGGGTTGCATTTGTCCTCGCGGAGACGCGAGCCCAGGCTCGCGACGCCGCTGATCAGGTCATTGTTGACTATCAATCCCTGCCCGCGACAGTCGGTACGGCGACTGCCCTCGACGATGCCGCCTTTGTTTTGTGGGATGACATCGGTGATAACGAAGCACTCGTTTATGAGGTTGGTGATAGGAAAAAGACCGAAGACGCGTTTGCGAAAGCAGAACATATTATTGAACACACATTTTCAATTAATAGGGTTCTTGGAAACGCGATGGAAATGCGGGGTTGTCTTGCTATTCACGACCCCCGGACCAACCACTACACCCTCCGTGCTCCTATTCAACATCCTTGGATTGCCCGAAAGGTTTTAGCTGAAAAGATAATTGGAACAGAAGAACTTAAGGTGAGGGTTATTGCGCCCGATGTAGGCGGAAGTTTTGGAATAAAAGCGAATGTATATCCTGAATATCTTATCGCGCTGTTTTCCGCACGTCAGACGGGTCGACCGGTAAAGTGGTCCAGTGATAGGACCGAAGGTTTTCTGAGTGACTTTCACGCTCGGGACAACGTTGCCACTGCTTCGCTTGCGCTGTCAAAGGACGGGACTTTTTTAGGCTTTAGACTTAAGAACCTCGTAAACATTGGGGCGTATTTTTCGCCTATTGGAGCGGGTCCCGCAGTAAATAACCTCGGTTCACTCGCCGGGGTTTATCGAACGCCTGCCGCCTTCGTAGAGGTGGTTGGCGTATACACGAATAGCCATCCTACTGCGCCCTATCGCGGGGCCGGGCGTCCCGAGGCTGCATTTATTTTGGAGCGGTTGATCGATGTAGCGGCACGTGAACTAAACTTGGATCCGGTTGAACTAAGACGCCAGAACTTAATACCTATCGAAGCTATGCCCTATAAAACTGCGCTGACCTTTACCTATGATTGTGGTGAATTTGAAAAAAATATGGACGAGGCGTTGGCGCTTGCGGATAGAGATGGTTATGGGGCCCGTCTTGAGAGTTCAAAAGAGGAAAAAAAATATCGCGGTATGGGCATTGCCAATGCAATCGAACGTGCATCGCCCCCGGGGGTGGAAACAGCGGAAATTAGGTTTGATACCTCGGGCACTGTGACCATTCTTTCAGGCACGACGCACCAAGGTCAGGGGCACACAACTATGTATACACAGCTATTGTGCGACAAGCTGGGTTTGGAGCCACATCACGTTAGGGTGATCGAGGGTGACACTGACCGTATCGCCTTCGGGATGGGGGCAGGCGGCTCGCGCTGTTCTGCAATGGGTTCGGCTGCACTTATGATGGCCGCCGATAAAATTATCGACAAAGGTCGCCAAATAGCTGCTCATGTATTAGAGGCCGCTGTTGACGATATAGAATATACAGAAGGGCGGTTTTCAATTGCGGGCACAGATCGGTCGATGATGCTCGGTGATACCGTTAAAGCGGCTTTTGCGGCGAACAACCTTCCGCCTGGAGTGGAGCCTGGTATGTCCGCGTACGCGGCTTACAATGGTTTGGCAGCGAGTTACCCGAACGGCTGCCACGTGTGCGAGCTTGAAATAGACCCGGAGACCGGTGAGATCGAGATTTTGAATTACGTGGTAGTTGACGATTTCGGCACTTTGCTCAACCCACTTTTGGTCAAGGGGCAGGTCCATGGCGGAGTAGCGCAGGGAGCCGGCCAAATACTCCTTGAGAACACAGTTTATGATGATGATGGACAGTTACTTACAGCCTCGTTTATGGATTACGGAATGCCGCGAGCGGATGATTTTTCCTATTTTGAGGTTAAGGCCAATTCTGTGCCTACAGCCACTAACCCACTTGGTGTAAAAGGTGTGGGTGAGGCTGGAACTGTAGGAGCCATGCCAGCGGTGATGAATGCGATACTTGATGCGCTCGGACCGCTTGGAATCCGCGATGTTGATATGCCGGCAACGCCACAGCGTATATGGTCCTTGATAAAGGACGTCGAACTAAAAATGAGCTGTTGAACGTGGCCCCAAGAGATATGCGATATTTATCGGTAAACGCTGATTTGAATCACGTTCTCGATAGCGTTTTCGCCGCGTCAGAATAGTCTGCCACCGTATGTCTTCCGCCCTAAACAAACTTAATGCGAGCGAAATAGCGGCAGCTGTTAATGCGGGTAGGATTACTGCTGTTTCAGTTGTCGAAGATTGTCTCGACAGAATAGAAGCCCGAGAGCCGATAGTCCAAGCTTGGGAGTTTATTGATCGCGAGCAGGCAATAGAGCAGGCTCGCCAAGTTGATAAAGATTCCAAAAAGGGGACCCTCGCGGGGGTCCCTGTGGGAATAAAGGACATCATTGATACCCGAGACATGCCGACAGGCATGGGCTCAAGTATATATGAGGGGTACAAGCCAAAAACAGACGCCGCCTGTGTTACGCGGTTACAATCGGCGGGGGCTATTGTTATCGGCAAGACGGTTACGTGCGAATTTGCCGGCGTTACGCCGGGGAAAACCACTAATCCGTATGATCCGTCCCGCACACCCGGTGGATCTTCAAGCGGGTCATGCGCGGCTGTAGCGGATTATATGGTTCCGATAGCGCTTGGAACGCAGACCGGTGGATCAGTCATTCGACCTTCATCGTATTGTGGAATAATTGGATACAAACCGAGTTTTGACAGTTTTAGTCTAAAAGGTGTTTTTCCCGCGGCAGAAAGTCTCGACACTCTTGGAGTGCATGCGAGATCTATTGAAGATGTCGAGTTGGTGGCGGCTGCTTTGGTCAACCGATCTCCAAAGACAATACAATTGCTGAAGAGACCTCCGGTTATCGGGGTATGTCGAACGTGGATGTGGGACGAAGCAAAGCAAGAGAGCCGTGACGCCATAGAAACAGCCTCCGCAGGGATGAAAGCCGCGGGGGCATTTTTAAGAGACATCGAATTGCCAGAAGAATTTCAATGGCTGGCAGATGTCCGTCATATAATAAATGCCCGAGAGCGGGCCGACATAATGGCTACGCATTGGATCAACGATCGCCCTAAACTTAGTGCCCAGTCAGTAAACACGATCCAGTCTGGTCTCGACATAACCCACGATGATTATCTCGATGCAATGTATTTAATGGACACTTGTCGCGCGCGAATGAATCATACATTTGATAGCTGCGATTTCATACTTACGCCGTCTGTTGATGGAGAGGCTCCGCGGGGACTCAAAGATACGGGCGACCACAAATTCCAGTCCTTGTGGACCATGCTCCAGGTGCCAACTGTCACTCTACCCACCCACAAAGGGCCGAATGAGCTTCCAGTCGGCATTCAAATTATAGCACCTTATAGAAAAGATGATGCGTTGATGGCTGCGGCTCAGTGGGTATTGAAAGCGCTCAACATATGAGCGTCCTAAAACGTAGTCCTATTGGAGAACGGGTGTTACGTGTGGAAGACCAGCCTTTGTTGGCAGGTAAAGGAAGGTTCGCAGCCGACTGGTGGTTTGCGGACACTCTGCACATGCGTGTTGTCCGATCCAATGTTGCTCATGGAGATATTCTCTCCGTCGACGTGAAGGGCGCCAAAGCGATAGACGGCGTGGTATCGGTTTTAACGTATGAAGATATCGCCGGCCTACCGCCCATAGACTTTCGCGCGACGACCTTTGTTGGTTTAGAACCGTTTCGACAGCCAATACTAGCGCAAGGTCGCGTGCGGTATGTTGGTGAGCCGATTGCCGCTGTATTAGCCAAAGATCCTTATATTGCAGAAGATGCGGCGCAGCTGGTTTTGGTGGATATAGAGGAAAAGCCTGCGGTTATAGACGCTGCCGCTGATCCGTCGGAGTTTCTAACCGGTGAAGATACTGAAGTCACTGTTATCAGAAAAAGCTACGGCGACGTGGAGGGAGCCTTTTCTACTCCAGTTGAAGTGATAGAACTCGATCTACGAATAGGGCGTCACAGTGGCGTGCCGCTTGAATGCCGGGGAGGGGTCGCGCGGGTTAACTCGGACACGGGTGTTTTGGAGTTTTACGGAGCAACAAAGCGCCCGCACCCAAACCGTGAATTGATCGCAAAAACATTGGGACTTGACCTGTCACTCGTCCATTTATTCGAGGGCAATGTGGGTGGAGGGTTTGGGGTTCGGGGGGAACTTTATCCTGATGATTTTCTGATCTGCGTGGCGGCGTTGCGGTACAAGAAACCAGTCAGGTGGATAGAAGACCGGCGTGAACATCTCTTGACCTCAAATCATTCGCGAGAGCAGCGGCATAAAATTCGTGCTGCGATTTCCACTAAAGGCAAAATTCTCGCGATCGATACTCATTTTTTTCACGATCAAGGGGCGTATCTCCGCACACACGGAGTTCGTGTGCCGGACATGACGGCAGGGTTACTTCTGGGTCCCTATGAGGTTCCAGCATACCGCGTTTCTGGGCACGTTCGCCTGACCAACAAGACCCCCGCGGCTACGTATCGGGCGCCCGGACGCTTTGAGGGAACCTTTGTGCGTGAACGATTACTTGACGCAATAGCAGACCGAGTTGGAATTTCGCCGATTGAGGCCCGTCGACGGAACATGATCGAAAAGGCGAAACTGCCCTACGCACGGCCGTTGAGCGCGCTTGAGATCGATGTTGTTTTAGATTCCGGGGATTATAAGGGGTTGTTGGAGAAGGCGCTTGATACGTTTGACTGGGCCGGTTTAAAAGAAAGGCTTATTGCCCGCCGGGCGGGCGGCGAGACTATTGGTGCCGGATTTGGTGTTTTTGTCGAAAAATCAGGCCTCGGACCAACTGATAAGGCAAAGGCTTCCATATGTCAGGAAGGGCGCGTGGTCATAACCACTGGGGCGGCTAATCTGGGGCAAGGAGTGGCCACGGTAATGGCGCAAATTGCAGCCTCTGTGCTCGGTCTGGATTACACGGAAATAGATGTTGTTCATGGGCGTACTGACAAAATAGATGAAGGGTACGGTAGTCATTCCTCCCGAACTACGGTGATGACTGGTGAAGCGGTGCGCTTGGCGAGCGTTCACTTGTCTGAGAAGATAATAAAAATTGCAGCGGAGAAGCTCCAGGCGGATGCAGTTGCGCTCCAGATTGGTAAAGGAGAGGTCAGGCACGAGGTGTCTGGTGCATCCATTTCGATAAAGGAAATTGTTGCGACGGCCAGCGTATCCGACCGCAGCGCGGAAGGGCGGTTTGTCTCTTCCCATATGAATTATCCGTACGGCTTTCACGGCGCGGTCGTTGTCATCGACGTGGAGACCGGGATTGCAAAAGTTGAAAAATTTATGATCGCCTATGACATTGGCTGTGCGATTAACCCACTTCTAGTGGAAGGACAATTGCAGGGAGGTCTTGCGCAAGGGATTGGTGGTGCACTTTATGAGGAGTTTACCTATGACAGTATGGGTCAACCTTTGGCCTCTACGTTTGCAGACTACATTATGCCTGGGTCAACGGAGGTACCGGAAGCCGCTATTCTATTAGCCGAAGATGCCCCCAGCCCCCTCAATCCGCTTGGGGTTAAGGGCGCTGGCGAAGGCGGAATCAACGCCGTTGGTGCTGCAATAGCATCCGCAATAGATGATGCAATTGGAAAACCCGGAGCGGTAACAGAACTACCGGTGACACCCCGGCGGTTGATAAGCCTAATGCGGAGCTAGGTCAGCTGGCACGCCATTGGTAAACAGGTAGCGTTCAAACTGACACTTATACCACGGCGATACCTTGGATCTCGACCATCATTTCTGGTTGCGCAAATCCAGCAACGGTTATCAATGCACTGCCGGGATAGTTTCCGTCAGGAAAGTACCCTTTTCGTATTTCTGTAAACTCGTCGCCGTAACGAGCGTCAATGATAAAGACCGTCATTTGAACAATATCTCTGAGCGATGCGTCACAACTTTTCAGAAAGTTCTCCATATTAGCAAAAGACTGGTGTGCTTGAGCCGAAAAGTCGCCATGCAAAAGCGTGCCATCTGGCTTTTGCGGGGCCCCGTAACCCGCTAGCCAAATAAACCTTTGGTCACTTCCTTCTGTTATCACGGCGGGAGAGAATGAACGGTTTTTTTGCCAAGTGCCTTGGATGAATTGTCGTTTCATATAATTCCTCGCTACGCCATTTAGGCGAATAAAGGGATATTAAAATATTGGAACCTTATTTAGTTGGTAGGGTCGCTAAATACTCCTCACGCTTTGCTGTTACCGCGTTTCGCAGTTTGCTTCCATGCTGTTTCATTGTCGCAACATCGTCTTCATTTAAACGTGCCGGGATGCAGGCGACGGCGGATGCGCGTTTCTTGGCCTGGGCCCACCACGCTTTGACCCGGGGGCGTTGATCGGTCCAAATGTCTATTAAATCAAGAAATTCAATTCTCCACACATAAGGGATCATGTTGATATCAGCGAGAGTAAATTTATTACCAAGGAGCCACGGCCCACCATTGCCTTCTGGGGTTTCTGACAGCGCCGTATCCATAGTTTTAAATGCTTTTTCCCAGTTTGCTATTGCCTGGAAAACATAAGGGCTCTCAACGCCAAGTTCAAAAGTAGACATGAACCGCGCTCGTTTGTTTTCATCCCCAATGTTAGCAAACCGTCTTTCACGTTGTTCTTCTGGCATGTTCTTCATTCTTTCTCTGAACATAGCAGAAAAGGAAAGTTCGCGCGTGGCCTCAAAAATTGTCTCGTCGACGAGTTTGGAGAATTGCCGCATTCTTGTTTTCTGGAATGCGTCTTCGGGGACGAGGGCGTTTTCTTTCCAGATTTCGTCAACGTATTCACAAATCAAGGAAGATTCCGGGATTGCACGACCTTCGTGAACTAATGTGGGTACGACGCCCTTTGGGTTTATCTTTAAATATTCCGGATCATACTGCTCTGCCGCAAAAAGGTTGATCAATTTTTCTTCATACTTGAGTTCTTTTTCGGCCAAGGTGATGAAAACTTTTTGCGTACAAATTGAATTGTGAAAAGTGTAGAGGGTTAGCATACTTTCACCCTTGGTTTGTGAGCCCGCGACCATATTATTAACACCTGCCTATTATTCTGATCATCTATTACTTCTCTTGAAAGTCCGCTTGCTGATGTTCAATGAGGTGTCTGTAGTCATCTCGTATAGGATTGAAAACATCAAGGTTCATGGCGGGCTCGTCACCAACTACCTCGCCCCAGTGCTCAACGTCCGGAGGAATACGGATCATAGAACCGGGTGTGGCTTCGAAGACCTCATCTCCGACGTGAAACCGCACTGTGCCCTGGACAATTACGGCAATTTGTTCAAATGGATGACTGTGCGGCCCGGGTTCCATTCCCGGCTGCAACCAGTTCATTACCAGCAGCGTATCTTCTCCACGAAACCCAACCCGTTCCACGCCTTCACGGACAAATTCCTTTTCTAGGGTATCCCAATTCGTAAAACTCGTGACCTCGACCATTGATTGTCTCTCCTGTTTCAAACTATTTGAGTTTACCATAACCGCCCCCACCCGGGGTGTGCAGTACAACTCTATCCCCGGGACGCATAGCCATTTTGTTTGCTTGGGCGGCGTCTTGTCCGTTTATTAGAAAACGGCCAGGTGCTCCCGGGTGGGCCCCATTAAAACCTTCGGCGCCTATTTTTAATCGACTTGGTACAGCGTTTAGCAGCCATTCGTCCTCAGTACGCAGATGGAAAGAAATAATTTGACCGTCTCCACCCTGAGTGGCTCCTTTTCCGCCCGAACCCCGCAGGAGTTCTTTCTGTGTAAAAGTAATTGGCATTGTTGCTTCGAGCACCTCCACCGGGACGGCCGCAACACCCGTCGGATAACAAGTCGCGCCTAGTCCGTTCTTCGTGCTTCTCGCACCCATGCCGCCAGAGTAATTGAACATTGAACTTGTAAACGGGTTTCCTTTTTCGTCTTTACCTTGAATTTGGAAGGTCCAAACTGCGCCCGCACCTTCGGCAAGGACTTGTTCAGGCGTCACTTGATACAACGCTTTCAAAATTGGCATGGGAACATACATACCCACTACATGCCGTGCGGCGACGGGCGACGGGTATTTGGCGTTCAAGATACAGCCTTCCGGGGCGCTCACGGTAATGGGTTTGAGACTACCAAAGTTGTTGGGAAGTTCCGGGTCAAGCGTTGAACGAAGCGCAAATGCTGAATACGCGTGCGTGTAATTTAAAACAACATTTACACCGTGAGGGCTAGGACCCGACGAACCCTCAAAATCGATATGGACGGCACCGTTGACTGCATCAATTGTTAGGGCGCATTTGAGGAGTATTTCTTGACCACCAGGGATATCAAAACTGCTCTCGCCGTGATACGTGCCACCTTTCAACTTTTTTATAGATTCCCGAGTAGCGGTTTCTGACCGCGCAATAATCTCTTCCGAGAGCTCGTTTATGTCGTCAAGGCTGTGGCGCTCACACAAGTTTTGTAGCCGTTCCGCTCCGACGCGGCCCGACGATACCTGCGCGGCGAGGTCCCCAAGCACCTCTTCCGGTGTCCGCACATTATGTCGAATAATGTCAAATAGGAGTTCATTAGCTACACCCGCTTCATAAAGTTTCGCACGAGGTAACCAAAGACCTTCTTCGTGTACGTCGCGCGCGCCAGCGCCGACCCCGTATCCGCCGATATCAGTGTGGTGAATTGTGGAACCAAAAAATGCAATCACCTTACCTTTTCTAAACACGGGAGTGATCACCGAAATGTCGAAGAAGTGCCCAGCCGATAACCACGGATCATTCGTGATTAAAACGTCACCTTCCTGCAACGTCGACGCAGGAAACTTTTCGACAAAATGCACACCGGCGGTCGCTAAGGTGTTGATATGGCCTGGGGTCCCCGTTACTGCTTGGGCGATCATCCGCCCTTCTGGATCCAAGAGGGCGCACGCTAAGTCCCCTGCCTCACGCACAACCGGACTAAAAGCAATTCGCTCTAACGCTTTGGCTTGTTCACTGGTAGCGCTGATTAGATTGCTCCAAAGAATTTCTAATTCGATACCATCCACGTAATTAAATTCCTTTCGACGCTGTTATGCAGCCATTGTCGGCTACACATGCGCACCAGTTAGGCAGAATGAAGATTGTGGTCTCTCGTTCCTCGATGATGGTAGGTCCTGCAATATTCTGACCGACCGCGAGCGCGGCTCGATCGTATATGTCGATTTGTTCCGGGGTCTCTTCAATCATCACGAGGCGTTTGCCCTTGGGCACTCCAACGTCGTTTGCTTTATCAGGTCTCCCGTGACGTTCCACGTTCGGCCCTTGTGCACTGAGCCGCCAGGCTACTATCTCAATTGGCATATCTGAGAGCCTCAGGCCATATTGAGCCTCATAGGCTCGTTCAAATGTCTCACGCATAATTGTTGTGTCTCGGGTTTCTATGAGGTTGTATTCGAAGTCGACCGTGACCTCATTCTGTTGTCCCTCGTACCTCATATCTGCACCGTAGATATATTTGATAGTATCTTTGGACGTTCCAGCTGCCGCAAGCGCGGCTTCCGATTCCAATTCCATACTGGAATACGCTTCACTTGCAGTGTGCCAATCAATACTGCCAGTCGTCCCCTTAGCAAGATCGAACCGAACCGGCGTTACCAGCGTGCCGAACGCTGATAAGACACTGGCGAGAGGTGGGTAAATTACCGTATCGCTCTCCAGTAACTCTGCTACGTGGCACGCGTGAACTGGACCGGCTCCGCCAAACGCGAGGAGCGGCATGCCACGATAGTCAATGCCCCGGTCTGTAGCGTGAGCCCGCGCTGCCGCGGCCATTGAGCCGTTTACGACTTGGAAAATCCCCTTGGCCGTGTTGGAAACGGAGGTATTGAGCTTCTCGGCGAGCGGTGCGATAGCAGCTTCTGCTGCGTCTTTGTTGAGCTTCATCTCTCCGCCGAGGAAGTTTTCGGCATCAAGAATACCCAAGACTAAGTCGGCGTCAGTGACTGTGGCCTCTTGTCCGCCCCGGTTGTAACAAGCTGGCCCGGGTTCAGACCCCGCACTGTTGGGACCAACCTTAAGAAGGCCGAGCGCATCCACAGTCGCGATCGACCCGCCACCCGCGCCAATCTCTATCATATCGATGGCTGGGATTATTACTGGTATCCCACTACCCGCTTTGAACCGATAACTTCTATCTACCTCGAAAACCCCAGTTACGGTTGGTTTGCGTTCTTCAATCACGCATGCTTTTGCGGTGGTTCCGCCCATGTCAAAAGAGAGTAAACGATCAAGTTTTAGCCTTTCTGCGTAGTAACTCGCCACTAAAGCGCCAGCAGCTGGCCCTGATTCCATCATACGCACAGGAAATTCACTTGCGGTTTCGGTGCTCAAAACGCCGCCATTACTCATCATAATTAGTGGTTGGCTCCCAAAGCCGCGATCCGCTAATTCGGTCGAAAGTCGGGTCAAGTAGGGTTCTGTTATGGGGCGGGTATAAGCGTTTAAAGCGGTGGTAGCGGCTCGGGGGTATTCTCGAATTTGTGGCGCTACTTCTGATGATATGGACACATAGAGGTCTGGTACAGACGTAAGAAGCACATCCCTAACAGCGCGTTCGTTGGCTCCATTTACGTACGCGTTTAACAAGCAGATCCCCACAGCTTTAATGCCACGCTGCTCAATTTCAGCACCTATCTCCTTTACCTGATCTTTGTCGACTTCAATTTCTATTGTTCCGTCCGCGCGCGTGCGCTCTGTAATGCCCCACGTAGCGGTGCTGGGCACGATAGGCTCGGCATATTCTATTTGTGGGTCGAACATGTCGTATCGGTGTTCGTCCCGAATGTAGAGGACATCCTTGAAACCTTCGGTTACGAACAGGGCGGTTGGGCGCCCCGAGCGGGTAATCACCGAATTAGTCACGATGGTTGTGGCGTGGACAATAACATCGTCCACTTCTTCAGGTGTGGCGCCGGCGTCCTTTAAGGCCGCTTCAACGGCTACGAAAAAGCCGGTAAGCAGGTCATCATATGTCGTTAGGGTCTTGTCGACCCAGGTACGACCGTCCTCGTGACGTAACACAACGTCGGTAAAGGTGCCACCTATATCGACGGCAAACGCGTATCCACCCATTTTCACTGGTACCACTATGAATTTTTATTGGACAACTATACCAGTTGCCAAAGCGGATGAAACGGTTGTCTCAAAATTTACATTATTTGTTCCGTACCCATCGAGCTCGCAAATGGTAATGCTAAAGTGGCCCTATTACGGAGTCTGGCAGGCGCAATGTGTCATATACTAAGTGCTTTTCTTTGTAGCGTAATCCATCCTGTGTTTCCGTAATTAGATCATAATAAACCGCCGCCATAAGCAAGACGGTGTCGCCGTCTGCATTTGTTTGATATATCGCTACGTTGGTTCGACAGTGAACGCCGTCGTCCACTATTTTATCAATAGAGGTTCCGCTCAGAATGTGGCGGATCGTTCGTGGCGCGTAGACAGCGGCATTTTGGCTCGCCGTGATACGGTCCCTCAACATACCGGCACTTTCGCATCGAATAACGCCCAAATCTGAGCCCGTTTCCCAATTTTCACGCGATGTAATACGGTAGAGGCAGTTTTCAACAAATAAATCCGGCCAAGTCTCTTGCGGTCCATCATCGATCCTGTGAACACAGTCTAGTTGTAGAATTTCTATCAGAGTTTTTAGGCGCTCTCGGTCCGTTTTTTTAATGTGTTCCGTCGCAAGGCTGTTAGTCAGCATCAAATGCCTCCGATGCCATCAGTTCACGGTATTGTTGATAAAAACCGCGGATGGGGGCTTCAGTTACGAGATGATCTGTGGAACCAATCTGATCACCGTCGAGTAGAAGTGTGGCGACATCATTTGACAATGCGCCGTTTACACCGCTTTGGCTAAATTCTAATGCTTCCGCGTCGTCGAGAGTTACGTACCCCGCAGGCCCCATGAGATTTGCTTGGCGTAATCGCCGTGTCCGCATTTCAGCGTCATCATCTTCATATCCAAAAAAGGTCCATATTAGCTCATGCTTACCAACGCCTTTTGGAATGACATGCCGGGTCGCAAGCGTGTTAGATTGAGCCTGTATAATGATGCTGGGGAAGACGGTCTGAATTGCCAATGTAACGTCATCGTCATATTCCATAACAGGTTGCAATAGCGACGGATCTTCCAACGTATAGTCCGGTGTGTAACTCGCTATTTCCTCATTTCCAGTGTGTTCCTCCGGCGGCGTGCGCCTTGAAAGCAGCGCGGCGTGTCCACCTTTCTCGTTTAATACGGTTTCGGATTTTTGATCCAAACGGAATAACCCAAAAGTGACCAGAAAGAGGTGGAGTAGGCCCGCGTGGTATGGATCCTTCAAATTTTCCATTTGAAGCTTCCAATTACAATCGATCATCTGGCGGTGATAACCTATGATTCGCAGGGGGCGACCATCAAAAACACGGGTGAAATAGTGTCGCATTTCCTCACCTAAATACGTATCGATTGACGGTGGGTCGGGATGATAACTTGCAAAAATAACGCCGTTAATTTCGGCGACTTGAAGTGCTGATAAGTTATAGTCACTTAATTTAAAATCTTTTGGCATTCCACCCCGACCCTTTACACCGCGTCGAAATGGGACGCCAACGAGTTTTCCATCGTAGTCGTAGGTCCACTGGTGGTACGGGCACATAAATGCATTGTCTGTATTTCCATTACGCGCCTGACAGATTTGGGAGCCCCGATGAGCACATACGTTCGGAAGGATGGAAAACTGATTTTTTGGTTTTCGAACGACCAGTACTTCTCGTTCACCAATCATAGTGCGTCGCCAATCACCGACATTTGGAATTTCTGCAGAAAGCCCCACGTAGTTCCACGTTGGACCGTAGAACACGTTTTCCAGTTCCGCTGCATAAACAGCGGGGTCTTGATACACTCGGTAAGCAATCCGAGAACTGTTTCCAGCAGAGGCAGAGGCCGCTTTTGTGTGCCTCATTTTCTTTCTGCCGTTATTGGCATTCACCAAGTATCTTTCTCCTCCAAACACGGTTTATTTTGAAATACAGTATCATGAGGAGAAATGATGTTTAATAGGTATTAGCCCAATACTTGGCGAAAAAGCAAAGTTTACGCAGCGAAATGGAGTGAGATTATGCAACGCCTCAACGCACCTGACCCTTCAAAATACACTGAAGACCAAAGTCGAATTGCCCAAGCAATTTCTGGCACTCGTGGTTCTATTCGAGGACCCTTTGGCCCCTGGTTACATACACCTGGATTAGCGGACCCTGCACAGGAATTGGGCGTTTTCCTGCGCTTTGGCTCAAACATGCCTGGAAACTTACGGGAACTCATAATCTGCACCGTCGGAAGCCATTGGCAGGCCAATTTTGAATGGTTTGCACATGCTCCTTTAGCGATTGAGGAGGGTGTGTCGCCAATCGCTATGGAGCTTTTGCGTGTTGGAGAACGGCCGACCCCCTTAACTGCACGGGAACAACTGGTATATGAACTTTCAAACGAAGTTGTTAGCCGCGGAACATTGTCGGATGATTCCTATGCGCGCGGAGCCGGCGAGCTTGGCGATGAATTAATGGTCGAACTCATAGGCCTGTGCGGGTACTACACCCTCGTTTCGTTTACGCTCAATGTCTTCGACGTACCTGTACCCGAAGGAGAAAACGTCCCTTTCCCGAAGTGATATGACTTTTTGTATTCCACTTTGTCATTAATGACTAAGTTTTCCCGCTTCGTGCACGGTAGTTCGATATTGGTTATTCGCCCTTGAAGACCGGTGGCCGTTTTTCAAAAAATGCTGACATCCCTTCTTTGTGATCTTCAGAGAGGACAAGCGCGGATTGAGCGAGTCGCTCAATATCACGACCCGTATGCATGTCTGTATTGACGCACATGTTAACGACATGTTTTGCCATACCCATCGCAAACGGCGAGTTTTTTAAAAGGCGTTCCGCATAAGCATATACGCGATCCATAAATTCTTCATCTTTATAAACCTGGTTAACAAGACCGATCCGTCGAGCCTCATCTGCATTAATGGGGTCCGCGGTTATAATTAGTTCCTTTGTTTTGGCGAGACCGACGTGATGGATCATGCGGTTGCACGCGCCGGAGGCGGGAATCGCACCAAGCTGGTTTTCGACGAGGCAATATGTTGCCATGTCCGAAGACAAGACAATGTCACAACTAAGCGCTAACTCAACTCCTCCCCCAAAACATAATCCATTAACAGCCGCTATGATCGGAATTTCAGCCGTCTCCATATCGTCAAATGATTGATGCGCTTGTCTGTAATAGAACCGAAACGCTGGTTGTTTAAGCTTGTCGCTCCCCAATACGGAAAGATCCACCCCGGACGAGAAGGCTCGGCCCTCGCCAGTGATGACCAGAACCCTCACCTTCTCCTCAAATACACATCGAGCAACAACGTCTTTCCATTCTTCAAACATCTTGCGGGTAAAGCTGTTTAACTTTTCGGGGCGATTAAGGGTCATCGTTGCGATGCCGTCCTCGCGAACGTCGAACGTTACTTCGGTATAGTCCATGGGGATCTCCTAGTTTAAATATTGTCGGATCGTATGCGCGCTAAATTAGTGGAGCAAGGTGCTAGCCTCTTGATTTGCTGCAGGGTAACCCGCAATCTCTAACAACTAAAACCTGAGAAAAACGCAAGGAGTTCCCGGCGATGTATCCGGCATCCCGAATACTTGAACGAGCCGTTAAATCCTTTCCCGATCGTATCGCATTGGTAGATGGCGATGTACGTCTCTCGTATCGAGAGTTGGGAATAAGAGTTAACAAATTAGCCAACTCACTTTTAGATCTAGGGCTTACGACAGGTGATCGGGTGGCAATCCTGGATTGGAACTCACATAGATACGCGGAGGCTTACTACGCTTGCGCGATCGCAGGATTGACGTTTTTACCATTAAACTCACGCCTAGCCGCTCCTGAACTAGCATATATTTTTAACGATTCTGACGTGCGAGCACTTTTGGTTTCAGAGCCCTTTTTGAAGACCTACGAAACCGTAAAAGAAAGTGCTCGGTCCCTCGAGTTCGCAATAGGAATGAGCGCAAACGAAGACCCCGTACTTCCAATTGATTATGAGACACTCTTGTTGGCGTCGTCCGAGCACGCGACGTCTGTTAATACGGAAGAAGATGAGATTATCCAAATTTATTATACGTCTGGGACGACAGGTGACCCTAAGGGTGTCTGCCTTACCAACGCTAACGTATATTGGTGTGGTGTGGATTGCATTACCACGATGGACTTTCGGCTAGGGGCGGTTTGGTTGCACTCCGCGCCGATGTTTCATCTTGCCGACGCTGTTGCCTTTTGGTCCGTCCCCATGGTGGGTGGTACTCAAGTGTGTGTTCATTTTGAGCCCGATCGGGTTCTTGAGCTTATAGAGCGGGAGCAGGTAACTATAACCTCGTTACCTGCTACTCTAATCGCGCTTATTGCCAATCATTCAGATATTAAAAAATATGATTTATCGAGTCTCACCCAAATAATGTATGGGGGGTCTCCAACTCCGTTGGGGGTTTTACAAAAAGCAGAAGAATTTTTTCCAGGCAATATGCTTCTGCACACCTATGGGATAACAGAAACAACGGGCATAGCGTGCTGTTTACACCCGGAGGACCATAACCTGGAATCTGATAAAACGGGCAGGTATAGAGCCGCATCATGCGGTGCTCCCACCCCATTGGTCGATGTAAGAGTGGTAGATGAAAATGACGAAGACCTCCCAGAAGGTGAGGTTGGTGAAGTCGTGTTTTCCGGTCCAAAAATCATGAAAGAGTATTGGCGCAAACCTGAAATCACCAATGAGGCCTTACGAGGCGGATGGTACCATACGGGTGATATGGGATATCTCGACGCAACCGGCCACCTTTACCTTGTTGATAGGAAGAAGGATATGATTATTTCTGGGGCGGAAAATGTATATTCTGTTGACGTAGAGAATATTATTTCCACCCATCCCAGTATACGTGAGGTCGCTGTTATCGGTATCCCAGATGACGTTTGGGGTGAGAAGGTGCATGCGGTTGTCGTACTTCGCCCGGACCATGAAGAGGTATCGGAGAATGAAATCATAGATTTTTGCCGTGGGAAAATTGGAGGGTATAAGGTACCAAAATCCGTGTCTTTTGAGAGGGGGCCGCTTCCAACCACGGGGCCTGGGAAAGTGGCGAAACGACGGCTGCGTGAGCCTTTTTGGGTGGATGTAGGCCGAAAGATTTGATTTTTAAATGCGATGGCATATTTTCCCGGTTAGAGAGAAAATGGATATGGCGGAATTTATAAAGAATGCGTGGTACGCAGCGTGTTGGTCGGCCGAACTAACCGATTCGCCAATGGCCAAGAGGGTTTTATGCCAAGACGTCGCGCTGTTTCGAACAGAAAAGGGTGTGGCGGGAGCTGTGGAGGATCGGTGTCCACACCGATTTGCCCCACTTTCCCTCGGGAAGGTGTGCGGTGAAAACATTGTGTGTGGCTATCACGGTATGCAGTTTGACTGTGAAGGAAACTGTACATCTATTCCGGGCCAGAAAAATATTCCAAGTCGTGTTAGGGCTCGCGCGTACCCTGTTGTTGAGAAATACGATCTTATTTGGCTGTGGACAGGCGATCTAGAGAAGACAGATCCCGATCTCGTACCCGACGTCCATTGGATTACTGACCCTGACTGGTGTTCTGTTACCGGTACCGCCCGGTACGACTGTAACTGGCTGCTGTTGGTGGATAATCTAATCGACTTGTCACATACCACTTTTGTACATCAGTCTACCATCGGTACTGATGACGTTGCGGACACTCCCGTCATCGCTGAGCGAAAAGGTGATATTGTGACGGTAACTCGAGAAATGAAAAATACGGATCCATCTAAATTTTATAAGCGGCTTAGAACTTTTTCTGGTCGCGTTGATCGATGGCAAAAAATTTGGTTGGAGCCACCGTCCGCGGTGATAATAGATGCTGGGGCGGTGCCCACCGGCACAAGTGATAAAACTCGCGGTGTTGATACACGCGTTATCAGTATTCTTAAGCCCGTCGATGAACGATCGGTTGACCAGCTGTGGGCCTTCTCTAGAGACTTTGCACTTGATGACGAGAAATTGAATGTTGAGATTGAAAAATCTCTTATCCACACATTCGGAGAAGATATGGCGTTTTTAGCGGGACAACAAAGAAACCTAGAACGATTTCCAACGGATAAAATGTTAAATAACTCCGCGGATGCTGGGGTCGTTTTAACTCGCAGAGTGATTGATGAGTACCTGGCAGTGGATTGAATGTATTATTAAGAAAGTACGTTGTTTTATTTGTTATAAACGGATTAATTTGCGGTTTTTTTAACGGTTTCATTATGTCGTGCCGATTTTGGTTGTGGCGGGGTGTTGGACGGTAGAGGTGAGAAATGTCTGGCGTAGATATACATGTTGGTTGCGATATTGGAGGGACCTTTACGGATATCGTTGCGCAAATGCCGGATGGAAAATTGCACGTTCGAAAAGTTGCTTCCAGACAAGATGATCCCGGACAGTCCGTTGTTTCCGGCTTGTTAGACCTTTTAAAAGACATTGGTGCCTCATCAGCCGATGTCAGTGAGATTGTTCACGGCACTACGATTGGCTCAAATACCATATTACAAAAAACCGGCGCAAAAACGGGTCTTATTACGACCAAAGGTTTCAGAGACGTGCTCGAGATTGGTCGAATCCGTACGCCCAATATGTTTGATTTGACGTGGGAGAAGCCCGAGCCTCTGGTCCCTAGGCGCCACAGGCTTGAAGTGGGTGAAAGAATAGGTGCGGACGGGGAGGTAGTCGTTGCTCTACCCGAACACGAAGTAATAGACGCAGGCCAATTTCTCGTGGACGAGGGCGTAGAAGCGTTGGCCGTCTGTTATATTAATTCATTTGTTAACGCGGATCATGAAAAGCGTACGTCAGAGATCCTAAGTAAAGCTTTTCCAGATCTCCTTATCACCGCGTCCTGCGACGTACTGCCTGAAATGAAAGAGTACGAGAGGACGTCTACCACAGTTGTTAATGCTTATCTATTGGCGGCAATGCGACGCTATTTAGAAAATCTTACACGAAATCTTGGGGAGGCTGGTCTCAACGCACCCCTTCTGGTTGTGTCGTCTTCCGGCGGAATGCTCCCCGCAGAGGCAGCAAGCGATACACCTGTTTTTGCAGTTGGGTCTGGCCCGGCTGGTGGCGTAATGGGCGCGGCTCGCCTTGGTCAGGCAAACGGATTTCAAGACGCGATTGCATTCGATATGGGCGGGACGACGGCAAAGGCATCCATCATCGAAGCCGGCGAACCATTACTCACGACGGAGTATGAGTTTCGTGAGGGAATTTCGTCCCCCAGCCGTTTTATCAAGGGTGGTGGCTATATGCTGAAGGTTCCCGCTATTGATATTGCTGAGGTCGGTGCTGGGGGCGGATCCATAGCGTGGGTGGATGAAGGGGGACTACTCCAGGTGGGCCCAACGTCAGCAGGTGCCGATCCCGGACCGGCCTGTTATGGGCGGGGAAACGATCGGCCTACCGTAACCGACGCGAACGTTGTCCTAGGATTACTTAATCCTAATGGATTGGTCGGCGGCAATCTGGAAATCGATCCTTTATTATCGGAAGCCGCTATAAAGACGAGGATTGGTGATCCGCTTGGTTTGGACCTCATCCAGGCGGCATTTGGGATCCGCAGCCTTGCAAATGTCACGATGGCTAGAGCGATACGATCTGTTACCGTTGAGCGTGGACGCGATCCTCGCGATATGGCGCTGATGACCTTTGGTGGCTCCGGTCCGGTTCACGCCGTAGATGTTGCGGGTTTGTTGGGCATTACTACTGTTATTGTTCCCGCTATGTCCGGATTATTTAGCTCAGTCGGAATGTTGGCATCAGATGTCGAACATAACTTTGTTAGAAGTCTATTGGCCCCGATTTCAACTCTTGATTTGGACGGCTTTTCCAAAGCGGTAGAAGGTTTGAGACAGGATGGAAATACGCGGCTTAGGTTGGATGGGTTTTCAAAGAAGAACATCCGCCTCTCCTTTAGCGCGGATCTGCGTTACGCAGGCCAATCATCAGAGCTAACCGTGCCCTTTGACCCCATAACTGTACGTACCGAAGGTTCTCGAATCCTACACGACGCCTTTCAAGAATTGTATCTCGATACCTATGGGTACAAGAACGAAGAAACGGTCGAGCTTGTGAATATACGATTGGCTGCGCGGGGAGTTCGGTCAAATCATCTTGGGTTTGAAGGTTTGGAGAAAAACGTGATTACAGCGGAAACGGTGGAAGGGGAACGCCAAGCGTGGTTTTCATCAAAAAATAAATCTAATCTGACTCCTACAATGCCGCGTGGAATAGTCGAACAACGAAACGTCGATGGTCCCGCAATTCTTGAGGCCTATGATACAACTATCGTTCTACCTCCAGGGGCGTCGGCTAGAACCGATGGCTGTGGCAGCATCGTGATAGATGTCCCAGAGAACGCAACAGAGTAAATAAATGAATTCTAAATTAGATCCCATCACCTTCGCTGTGATTAAGAACGGGTTAGACGCAATCGTTGATGAAATGGCATACGACGTTATACGGACCGCTCGGTCGGAGATCGTTAAAGATGTTATGGATTATTCCGCAGCGATTTGTGATGCCAGTGGAAGTATGATTGCTCAGGCCAAGACCGTCGCACTGCACTTGGGTGCTGTACCTGAAGCGATGGGTGTTGTTCTAGACCTGTATGGCGACGACCTATGTACAGGTGATGCGGTAATTCTTAATGATCCGTACCAGGGAGGAATGCACCTTCCTGATATATTCATGTTTATGCCAATATTTTATGATGATGACCTTCAAGGCTTTACGGTGGTGATCTGTCATCACACGGACGTTGGTGGGCGTGTTGCAGGATCCAATGCGAGCGACTCAAGTGAAATTTTTCAAGAGGGGTTGCGAATACCGGCTCTCAAATTTTTTGAAGAGGGAGTACAAAACGAGACACTATCAAAATTGATAGAAAAAAACGTGCGCATGCCGGATCGGGTCTTAGGTGACTTAAAGGCGCAATATGCAGCTTGTCAGACTGGTGCCCGTGAAATGTCTAAGTTATTTGAAAGACACGGCTCGACCATGGCCCAAACCTACTTTTGTGCGCTGCTCGATTATGCCGAGAGAATGACACGGGACGAAATTCGTAGATGGCCCGACGGGACATTTGAATTTACAGACTATATTGACGACGACGGTTTCTCGGATGCAGCACTTCCCATTAAGGTATCCGTAACTGTTCACGGCGACAGCGTAACGGTCGACTATGAAGGATCTGCTTCCCAAGTACCGGCAGCTCTTAACTCCACCAAGTCGTATACAAATTCCTGCTCTTATTTATCCGTGAGGTGTGCTCTTACTGGTGATATACCTAACAATGCTGGGGTTTTTCGTGCAATTGACGTCAAGGCCCCTGAAGCCTCGATCGTCAACCCTAAATTACCGGCTGCGTGCGCAGCGAGAGCTTTGACCGGTTATCGTATGGTCGACGCTATGTTCGGGGCGCTTGCGCAGATTGTACCGGATCGACTGCCGGCGGCTGGGGAGGGAGGTAACACAGTCGTATCGATTGGCGGTTATAGAACGGATGGCTCACCTTTTATTATTGTCGATATGATTTGCGGCGCGTGGGGCGGGCGGCCCAACAAGGATGGTATTGAAGGTATTACTAATCCCTCACAAAACCTTTCTAATACGCCCGTCGAAACAATGGAATCCCAGCATCCTGTGCGCGTAGAGGAGTATGGATTGGTGGCTGATAGTTGTGGCCCTGGGGAATATCGCGGTGGCTTGGGTCTCGTTCGCTCATATCGTTTACTCGCAAAAGAAGCCGGTCTGCAACTGCGCGCTGACCGTATGAAAATTCGTCCCTATGGTCTTGCCGGCGGTGGAGAGGCTGCTTCCTCCGTAAATGAGATCATAGATCGAACAGGCAAAACAATCTCTCTTTCAAGCAAAATCAATAGGCCTATAAACGAGGGGGATGTCGTCAGGCACATCCAACCGGGGGGTGGTGGTTTTGGAAATCCGGAAAACCGGGCTCCCGATAAGGTTGCTTATGATGTATGGAATGCAAAAATTACGGCCGAATATGCGCTTCGTCACCACAAGGTAGTCGTTGATGAAGCGACGGGCATTATTGACGAAGACGCGACGGAAGCCCTACGGGCCGACAATTAAACCGCCTGGGAATACGAAAAAAAGACGCAAAGATTACGGGGAAAGGTCTCCAGATACACAGACCTTTCCGTCGAGACAGCAATAACCCTTTGTCGCTTTGATTAGAAAAGGTGATCGGACGTCCGGCCACCTTCTTATTTTGGTATCAAACCGTCTTAATCGAGAGCGACAATATTATCGGCGCTTTCGCGGCCGTCCCGGCTAGGGGCTAATTCGAATTCAACTTTTTGGCCTTCGCGTAAACCCGAAAGGCCGGCGCGTTCCACGGCAGAAATATGCACGAACGCGTCTTTTCCTCCATCGTCAGGCTCGATAAAACCAAATCCTTTTGTGGGATTAAACCATTTTACAGTCCCAGTCGGCATAGCTACTCCTTCATAGCAGTATGTGCACAGTCCCCAGTTTTCTTGGGTTTGCGCGGTCTCGATCATACGGTCCGGGGTAGCAGGTCAGGCGTCGGCAACGTCGACAAGTACGCCTCGTGAGGTATCGATCATCATTACCTTAGCGTTACATCGGCAATTAAGGCAAACGGTTTAATTTTTCTGAAATATTTCAGATTTTTATTTGTTCGGCAGTCTGCGGGGATTTTATACCCTGAGTACGGTTAGCGAATGCTGACGGACGCGGTCGAATATTGGGATTTTTCAACCAGAGTCGCCATAAGTGCCGACGTTTTTCTTTTTCGGACCAATCTACGTAGGCTGTCCGGGAATGCATGGTCACGTGATTATTAAGAAGTTGTATGTCACCAATTTGGAATTCCATGGCGAAATGCAATTCTTCGTTGATGTCTGCTAACACTGCAAAGGCTTCCTTCTGTAGTGCGGTGAGCGGGGGGTTTCCTGGAAGGGCGTGCCCCTTCTCGATGTGTTTAAAGCCGCCGGCGGTTACTAAATGCCCGTCAAAATAATTAAACACGGCCATCCGATACCACGGGTCTTCGTCAGTTTCGGTTTCGCCGTGTTTCGTCCAGAACATTTCTGCTGTTAATTCAGCTACTAAATCCGGTCTGCGGCGAAGCATTTCGTTATGGACCGCCGGCGAACTTACTATTTTAGATTTTCCACCTGTTTTACTGGTTTGAAGACACAATAGGCTTACGATGTCGCATTGATCACAGTGAAATAACATGTGCGCATTAGTCTGGTATCCCCGGTGTTTGGGATTCTCGTAATCCTTTCCCAGGTCTGTGACGTGTCCAATCAGGTCACCTTCCGGATTATTTGAAACCGGTTCGCCCAGTTGCAGTCCGATAATCCAGTATGCAATTGCAAGGTCTAATCGATCCCATTTTGTTACGGGCAAGCCACGTATCAATTTAAAACCGTTCCCGTCTTTCAACTCCGAAAAAATAGTTATTATTTTCTGGCCAAACGTCCCTAGGTCGGCGTCAGAGCGTTCTACCTTTATCAACTTGTTTAAGTCATCGCCGACTGTACTTCGGACACTTATTGTCGCCTCTTCAATAAAGGTGATGTCGGAGGGTGTTAGTTTATATATCCAATCTGTACGCGCAGAGATTTCGTCACCGTTCCAGTTTGCTGGATCTACGACAGGCTTATTCCGACACGCCGGTTCACGTTCCGTAACTGAATTTTGCGATAGGTCGACCATAAATAAATTATAGACAAAGCGCATAGGTATTGTCACGCAAGCGCGTATAATTTGAAATCGTCACTTCAACGAGGATTGCGTACATGACTGCTAAAACCGAAACCAGCGCAGAAGATATTCAGAAAATGATTTCCGGTTTTAAAAAGTTCAACTTGTTGGCTGGATGGAATGTTCTTGCGGAAGAGGTGCCTCGGCAACCAGCGAGTGTTGCGGAACCCTGTCACTGGTCGTACGTAGATGTTCGGAGGCAGCTTAGTCTTGCTGGAGACTTAGTGCCACCAGAGGATGCGGAGCGCCGAATACTTGTAATGGCGAACCCGGGTCTTGGGGGAAGACCGGCGACGACCCCAACTATATTTTCAGATATTCAACTGGTCTTACCCGGTGAAGAGACAAATATTCACCGCCACACCCCGTCTGCAATACGTTTTATGATCGAAGGTGAAGGGTCCTATGCGATGACGGGTGGCGAGCGCAATCCGCAACACCGCGGTGACCTAGTCTTAGGCCCTAGTTGGGGGTGGCACAGCCACGGCAATTTGGGCGAAGACGATGCCGTATGGTTCGATGCTCTTGATATACCTTTAGTTAAAATGCTCGATGCGAGCTTTTTTGAGGGATACGACTCTGATGTGTTTCGAAATTCCCGACCCGAGGAGGGGTCGCTTGCCGCCTTTGGCGTAGGTGGAGTGGCGCCGGTGTGGAAGCGGCCCAATACGTCGACCACACCACTGCTGAGATATCCATGGGATGATGCTGTTAAGGCGTTGATGGTTATGCCCGAGGAAAATTCTAGCCCGTATGACGATTTGATAACCGAATACATCAACCCGCTTAGTGGTGGCCCAATTATGCCGACACTTTCTTGTTATCTGCAGAGAATAAGACCCGGAAAGCAAACGGCAACGCACCGTCATACGTCGAGCACGGTTTACGTCGGTGCTGAGGGCAGGGGCACAATTGTTATGGGTGAGAAACGTTTTGAGTGGCAGACGGGCGATGTCTTGTCATTACCAAGCTGGTGCTGGCACACCCATGAAAATTGCTCGGACAGTGACGCATTTCTTTTTTCCGTAAGCGATGCTCCAACGCTTACCTCTTTGGGTTTATACCGCGAAGAGAGTGCCGACGATTAGTACGAAACCTCCTGTCTTAATGTGACAGAAGGTTTTAGTTCTAATTACTAAGGCATCCTAACCAGCGTTATGAATGTAGGTAGGGATTTACCGCATTAGCGGCGGGACTGCTGTTTGGATCGACGACCCCACCTGGTGGTGCCAATAAACCTAAATGATCAATTAAGTCGATAATTTTTCTTAGTGTTTCTTGTTGATATTCATTTACATCGATATCACGGTAGTCATAGAAACCGTGCCGTTCTCGTAGGCCGTTTCGTCCCTCCTTCATATATCGTTCAGCAATTGCGGGGACCTCAAAGCGATCGGAACCAAAAGCATCTCGCAGATAGTTTCCAGCGTAATTAAGAATGTCATTTCCGCCCCAGTCGATAAACTCGATTAGGCCTAATATCGCGAAGCGTAAACCAAAACCCACCCTAACAGCCTTGTCGATTTCCTCTGCTGAAGCGATCCCCTCTTCAACCGCGCGGGCGGCCTCCGACATAGCAAGAGATTGTATGCGTGGCACCACAAAACCGGGCCTCGCCTTTAATATGACGGGCACTTTTCCAATTGTTTCCAAAAACATTTTGAGTGTTTCTGTTACACCGGAGTTTGTAGCAGTTCCAATACTCAGTTCAACAAGCGGTATAAGAAAGGCAGGATTGAGCCAGTGAGCATTTAGAAACCGTTCCGGTTTCGAGACCAAGTTTGCTAGTTCATCGACAAGCATAGTAGACGTGGTGGAGGCAATAATCGCGTCGGCGGCGGTATGTTCGCAGATGATTGAAAAGGCATCTTGCTTGATCTTTAGCACTTCTGGGACAGCTTCAAAAATAAAGCCGACGTCTGTAAAGGCGTCTTTGACCTGCCCGAGGGAATAAATGGACACACGGTCAAGTATGGTGTCAACGTCATCGCTTTTAATTTGGCCGAGTTGTGCCATCAGCGAAACAGTACTTCGAATATCAGACATCGCGGAATTCGCCAATTCCGTATAAGATTCGTCGTCTCGTTCCTTTATATCAACGAGACGGACCTCGTGTCCTGCGTATGCGAAAACGTGTGCCAGACCACGGCCCATTCGGCCAGCCCCAACGGCAACGACGGAAGGTTTGTTATCCATGGATCCCCTTGTGGAGCAGTTGGCGGACCTCTTCGATGTTTAAAGCTGAAAACCCAAGGTTTTCTATCGTCCGCCCGTTTGTTCTAAAATCTTTCCCAATTGCGGCTCCGCCAATCGCTAAAAGGCCCGCGGCTACAGGGCATGAAACGCCGGCCCAATCGCCGATCGAAACCAAGAGGGCCAGCCCGAAAGCGATATCTTCCAACATATAACGATGGTGAAAAAGGTCGATGTTTTCGCGCCAATCACTAGAATCAATTAGTTCATCATGCGAAGTAAGAGGATACATTAGGTCGCCATTTGCGACGCGGTTATAGTGATCGGCTAGTGCAAAGTGAGG